>JACDBX010000136.1 GCA_013694695.1 Gemmatimonadales bacterium
GGCGTGTCCCACGCGGACGACGGTACGGCAACGCTATCGAAGACCTGGATCGGCGCGCCGGCCCGCAACTGCTTCGCGTCGAACGGTGCCGCCATCAGTGCGCCATCGTTCCGCACGTACACCAGAAACCCGTCCACGAGGCCGATCGCGCGCGCTCCCTGCAACCCTGCCAGGACCGTGGATTTACCACTTGCCGTTTCCACCACGCCGATGGTCAGGTCGGCATTGCTTGCGACCGTGCTGCTGTACAGGATCAGGCGCCCGTTGTCGACCGCGCGGGGCGCGAGCTGCAGCCGTTCTCCTGTGGTGCTGTCGAAGCTCGAGAACTGGACCGGGTCCCCGCCGTCTGCCGACACCCGCCAGAGGCCACGACCTTCGGAATAGGTGCCCCTGGCGAACACGAGTTCCCGATCGGAGATCCAGGTGATGCCGGCGCCAACACTCCCGCCGTTGTCGATCGCGCACAGTGTCGTGAGGCCACTGCCGTCGAGTGCGATCTTCTTGAGCTTGCCATCGGCCGATCGGAAGGCGATCCATCGGCCATCGGGCGAGAATTCCGGGTTGAATGCGCCCGCGGTGCCAGGCACGGCGCGCGACGCCAGCTGGTCGAGGCTCCTGAGGTAGAGCATCCACCCGTCGCCAACTCCGCTGGCGGCGTACACCACATGACTTCCATCTGGCGAGAGCGCGAGCTGGGTGGCGACCCCGGTGACCGGGTACGCGATCGTGGTGCCCCGGACCGGCTGCAATTCAAGGCGGACGACAGGAGCGTTGTCCGCGGCCGGCCTGGGCCACCACCCCCAGACGGCGGCGATCATCGCCAGTCCGGCTGCGACCGCCCACGGCACCGCCGACCGCAGGCCGCGTGGCGTTGCGGGCGTCGACGCACCGGCAATTGTGCGTTGCCGCGCGACGCTCCCATGTCCATCGAGCGCCGCGACAAAGGCGGCGGCGGTCGGCCACCGGTCGGCAGGCAATTTGGCCAGTGCACCGAGCACCGCCGCTTCGACCGCGTCCGGCACGGTGTCGCGCACGGTACGAATCGGAGATGGCCTCTCGGTCATCACCTTGGCGACGATCGCCTGCACACTCGACCCCGTGAAAGGCGGATCGCCGGCGAGCATTTCGTACGTCACCGCGCCGAGCGCGTAGACATCACTCCGCGCATCGATCGCGCGCTCGCCCATCGCCTGTTCCGGACTCATGTACTGCGGGGTGCCAAGGGAGAGGCCCGTCTGTGTCATCCGCTGCCCGCCGGCCTGTTGCACCGCGAGCGCGATCCCGAAATCGGCCACCAGCGCGTGCCCGCCCTGCAGCAGGATGTTCTCGGGCTTGATGTCGCGGTGGATGATCCCCAGCGCATGGGCGCTGCCCAGGGCGTCGGCCACTTCGCGCGCAATCCGCACGGCGTCGTCGATCGGCAGCTGGCGCTCACGCTCGAGGCGGGCGCGCAGTGTCTCGCCAGTGACCAGCGGCATGACGTAGTAGAGCAGCCCGTCCGCCTCGCCGCTGTCGAGCAGCGGGAGGATGTGCGGATGCTGCAGCTTGGCGGTCGTGCGCATTTCAGTCAGGAAGCGTTCACTGCCGAGCGCCGCTCCGAGGTCGGGGTGCAGCACCTTGATGGCGACATCGCGTTCATGGCGGATGTCGTGCGCCAGATACACCGTGGCCATGCCACCCTGGCCCAGTTCACGCTCGATGCGGTAGCGGTCAGTGAGTGCAGCTCGCAGAGAAGCGATGCTCATTCCCGGACGGCCTCGAGCCGCCGCAGATCCTCTCGGTCCTTGACCCGATCCGTGGCAGCCTTGTTCGTCTTGAGGGCGGCCAGTCCGATGACAAGCAATGGGTGGCCATCAACCTCGACAGACAGGGCGCCCGCGCGAACCTCGGAAAACGACACTCCACTGATCGACGCGAGCAGATCGATGCGCAGGGGTGGTTGGCCGATCATCGTGATGGCATCGGCGTGTTGCATGAACTCCGGATCGATAACATGGGGTGGTGCACCGAACTCGGTCAGCGCCGAGCAGAGTCGGCTGACATTCTTGGGCGACCTGTCGTAGAGGAAATCGATATCACTGGTCGCACGGACGACTCCATGGTATCCGAGGGCGAACCCACCAACGAGGATACTCACAACCTGATGCGCTTCCAGGCTGGCGATGAAGTCGCGAAAGTCCTGAGCAAGTATCGGAACATCTCGGTGCATGCCTGCTCACCGCCCACGGGCTGGCACCCGACGGGCCCGAGCCACGGCATGGGCTTGCTCGGACACGCGTGCCGTGGCGGCAAGTCGTTCGACGGGGTCCATCTCTCGGGACTCGGGACTCGGCCCGTCGAGTCGTCCCTGCACGGCATCCCAGGTCCGGCGTCGCAGGGCAGCCCGCGCTGCGCGGGCCTCAACGTCGC
The DNA here is from genome assembly GCA_013694695.1 of Gemmatimonadales bacterium. Taxonomy (GTDB): domain Bacteria; phylum Gemmatimonadota; class Gemmatimonadetes; order Gemmatimonadales; family GWC2-71-9; genus Palsa-1233. Next base: position 2,410 of record JACDBX010000136.1, read on the forward strand.
GGCCTTGGAGCGCAATGACCGAACCAAGAGGACCCGTGAATTCGAGTGTCACCCCTGCCTCCTGGAACATCCGCAGAGCGGTCTCGAAGCTCACATTGGGTCGCTCGCCACGCTCCATCTCCGCCCAGAGTCGATTGCTCACTCCAGCACGTTGCGCCAACTCCTGTTGCGTCAGCCCCAGGCTGGCACGAGCCTCCCGGAGCATCGCCGCGACGGGCTCGCTCAGCATTCTGTCACCGCCTTGGAGAAGTGGGCTGGACGGAAATCTACCAAGTAGGCTTCTACGCAACAACCCTTTTATGTATGGTACCACCCCCCCCTCGCGCCGGACCCGCTCGAGCCAGCCCAGACGCTCGGGAACCCGATCGGCGGAGAGACCCAGTGCTCCTGCAGCACGCGCGCGTAGGGTGCCCGGGCGGGAGGTCCTCGAACCCCCTCGCGAGCGCCAGCTCTGGCTTGAGCACCTTGATGGCGACCTCGCGCGTGTGATTGATGTCCTACTCGGGTTCGTTTGCGTCAACCAGATTGGGGAGCACTCCACCAGGCCGCCCGAAGTGCGGTACCACGTCGGAAGCGGTCGCCAGATCGGGGGACGGCATCAGGAAATGCTGCGACGCCGTCGACCAGTACAGGCAGCCGATCTGCTCAGGCGGTGCAGTCAGGATGAACCCTTCCGCAGCATCCAACGCGGCGCGCCAGGATTCCTTGGTCGCGATCAGATCGATCGGTACAACCAGATCGAGTCGGGCAAAATCTTCGGAACGATACTGGCCACGCCGCTTGAGCATTTCCAGGAGTGACCGCGGCGAGAAACCGGGATCCTTGCCCACGGCGGCCCAACAGAGTGCACCCAGGGGCAGCACGTGCGCATGAACGTACAGGACGTCGACAAAATCACGGGGCTCATTGCGTCCCACCAGGGCCAACAGTTTGCTGACGGCGAGATCGACCGGGTGGAGCAGGAAGCCGCCCTCTTCGATTCGCACCAACGGCATGAATCGCCACGCCGACTCGTGGGCCCAGTCGATCAGAGTCGCATCCGCACCACGGCGCACCACGGCGCGCACGAAACCAGGTTGGCTGATGGTCACCTCGACGGTGCATCCCGCCGCCTCCAGCCGACCGCGATCGGCCGCGAAGGCATCGGCGACCCGCTCCACGGAGTCGTGAAAGAAATCGAGGTCACGGCTGTAGCGGAGTGAATCCGGAGCGAAGTGGAGCGCAGCGCCGCCCGCCAGATAACCGGACTTGGCATCCTGGTAGGCCGAGAGGACCTTCAACACTGCACGCTGGAACGTGGTTAGCGGCACAACCGACTCGCCACCTGCCACGCCTCGGCACCCCCGTGTTTCCGCAGTTCTTCCGCCACCCAGACAATGTCGTCCGCACCGACGACGAAGTCGGGACTATACGACCAGAAACACTCAGCGTGGAAGCGCCGAAAGGCCCGGCGGGCTTCGCGAATCTGCACCATTCGCCGGGCAGTCACGGAATCAAGGGCGCGCCGGCTCTTCAGCCCACCGGTGCGCCCGATCGATGCAAAATACTTGCTGATCGTGGTCATGCGCTGATCATAGCCGGCTTATGATGTAAAATCAATGGTTTTAGGCATTTGGACGTTGGATTACCGCGCGGTCTCGCGCATCCTGCCTTCACCACGCGCCGGCAATTCGTGATCACGACGCGCTCGCCATCGCTGAGCGCCTCGAGCACGGCGACATGTAATGCGGGGTGCCGAGTGACATCCCAGTGTCGATCATCCGTGAACCACCGCCCGCGCTCGACCCCGCGAGAGCGACGTCATTCGGCTTGGCGCATCTGACTGGCGACGCGCCATTCTGATCGGAGCTGCAGCTCATCGAGCCAGTGATCGAGATAGGCGTGGTCCAGTTCCGCCGCGCCGATTCGCAACAGGTTGGCCACATCCTCGAGCTGCCTGCTGGAACCGCCGCGTTTCGCCCATTCCAGTTTCGCGAGGATAACATCCTCCCGCGTGGCCACCCACAAGGCAATCCCATCGAAGTCCAGGAACTGGCGACGTCGGAACTCAGTGATACTGAATTTCCGGGACTTCCTGATGATCAGGTCCGCCTTCCAACCGGTCGCAACCGCCACGACGTTGAACATTCCCTCGGCCGCCAGCGCTTCAAGCGCCGCCTCCTCCGACACGTAGTAATCGGGAACAGACAGCGACCGTACGAGGCTGCGGAGCTGCTCAGCGGTGGCATCGATGACCAGGTCAATGTCCATGGTGGCGCGTCCCGCGCCATGCACGGCAGCCGCCAGCGACCCGGTGAGCATGAATGCCACGTCGGCAGCCTCCAGTCGCGCCACGATGGTACGCAGTAGTTCCGCTGAGCTCATGGCGGCGTGGCCCCCGGATCTGGCGGAATCAGTCGCTTCCCGAGAACGATCTCGACCAGCCGCAGTTCCGACAGGTTCGGGTGGAGCGGCCGAAGTCCGGTGAGGGTGAGGCTCCGCACCATCTCGCTCAGCCGCAGCGCCTCGCGCAACCGCACCTCCGGCGGCATCGCGCGGATCGCGGCAAGCCGCAGCCTCTCGGCTGCTGGCGTGGTATCCCGGCTCGGACTCATGCCTCGAAGCTCGCGTCGTCGAGCCCGACACGTCGCACCATCTCGACGTAGCGCGGGTCGCCGCGGATTCCATCGAGGCGCGGGTGCACCCGGAGCATCACCAACCCGGAGGCATGCTCGGTGATCGCCGTCTCCAACCACTCGAAAGCAAGGTCCACGTCACCCAGGCAGGCATGCACCGCCGCAATCCCCCACGCCGACACGACCTTGGTGGCACGATTCGCAGTGAGCTCGGCGAGAATCCGCCGCGCTTCGACGGTGTTGCCGAGGCCGGCCTCGACATGGGCAATTCCGAATGACGCCCCCGCGAGCGCGCCGGCGAGTCGGCGACCGACCTCGTACTCGGCGCGTGCCTCCTCGAATCTCCCCTGCGCCTCGAGCGTGCGGGCGAGGTCGGTGTGTGCGCCGTCGAAGCGCGGATCGAGCTCGATCCCCATGCGGTAGTGGAACTCCGACTTCGAGTACTCGCGCGCGTAGTAGTACGCGTCGCCGAGCCCGGTGCGCATCAGTGACGACAGCGGATCGACTTCGATCGACACTTTTGCCGCGGCAATCGACTCATCGAATCTCTCCATCATGTAGAACAGGCGTGAGAGCCCGAGCTGGGCCAGCCCGATTCCGGGATTGAGTTCGACGGCTCGCTGCAGGGTGCGCAGCCCCTTGACCGGGGTCGGGCTGTACGAGAGCACAAACCCGAGGGAGGTGAGCGCGTCGGCCGAATCGGGTTCGAGCGCAAGGGCACGCTGTGCCGCCTCCATCGCCGCGCCGCCCGCTTCCGCCACCGACGCGATGCCGCGGATGGCGCGCATGAGGTTGCAGTCGGCGAGTGCGACCCACCCCGGGGCGTACTCCGGATCGAGTTCGATCGCATGCTTCGCATGGCGCAGTCCGATCTCGGTGCCCTCGATCGTTCCTGAATAGGTGGCGTACCGGCTCTTCAGGCACTCGAGATGCGCCTCGGCGTTGACCGTCTTTCGCTCGGTGAGTTGCGCCACTTCGGCTGGCGTAAGTTGCAGCGCGATCTCGTGCGCCATCGTGGCCGCGAGCGCACTCTGCATATCGAGCACGTCCTTCAGCTCGCGATCGTAGCGGTCGGCCCAGAGTGTCTCATCAGCACGGGCGCTGATGAGCTGCACGCTCACGCGCACCCGGTTGCCCATCAGCAGCGCCGACCCCTCAAGCACAGCGTCCACGTTGAGCTCGCGCGCAATCTCGGGGAGCGACTTCGTCGTGGCCTTGTACTGCATCGCGGAGGTGCGTGACGTGACCCGCAACGCCTTTATGCGCGAGATATCGGTGATGAGCGCCTCGGTCATCCCGTCAGCGAAGTACTCCTGTGCCGGATCGCCGGACACATTGCGCAGCGGCAGCACGGCGATCGCACGGATCGCGTCACGCACGGGAATCGGCATCGTCCCCGATGGCGTTCCGCCACCGATGGCGCGCAGCGCGGCAGCCACCGCCGCTGCCGAATCCGGGCGGTTCGATGGTTCCTTGGTCAGGCAGGAGGCGATCAGCCGATCGAGTTCATCCGGGGTGTCGGGGCGCAGTGAGCGTGCGGAGGGCGCGGCGCTCCCGAAGATCTCGAACATCAGCGCCTCGGCCCGTTCCTTGAGAAACGGGCGGCGACCGGTGGTCATCTCGAACAGCATCACGCCGAGCGAGTAGATGTCGGTATGCGCGCTGTCGGCATCGCCCATGAGCTGCTCGGGTGCCATGTAGGGCAGCGAACCGACGATCATCCCGGTCTGCGTCAGCTTCGCGGATCCGTGGTCGGCACCCATCAGCATCGCGATGCCGAAGTCGAGGATCTTCGGCTGGCCCGCAGCGGTGAGCACGATGTTGCCGGGCTTGAGGTCGCGATGCAGGATGCCGCGCTGGTGCGCGTCGTGGAGCGCATCGGCGATGGCGGCCGCGAACCGGGTGACGTCGGCCAGCGGCAGCGGACCGCGCTCGATCACCGACTCGAGCGTGCCGCCGGTTACCAGCTCCATCACGAGGAATTCGACGCCGTCCTGGATGTCGAAGTCAAAGATCGTGGCGACGCCCGGGTGCGAGAGACGCGACAAGGCGTGCGCCTCGCGACGGAAGCGCTCGCGGGTGTCGGTGTTGCCGATGATGCCGGGAGCAAGCAGCTTGACCGCGACGTCGCGATCGAGGTTGGAATCGTGAGCGCGCCACACTTCACCCATCCCGCCGGCACCGATGCGATCGAGCAGCCGGTAGCGGCCGAGGGTGGTGCCTACATGGGTCATCGATGCGATCCCGGGTGCGGGGCGTTGTGAATCAGGCGGGTGGTGCCTCGATCGGCTTCGCCTGCTGGAGTCGAGACAGGATGTTCACGCCTGTCGCAGCCTCAATCTGTTCGGTGATCTGGATGATCGCCGACGGAAGCTGCCCGGCCGCCTTGCCGACGCCCGTGGCGCCATTGCCGGAATCAATCACCGTCACCTTGTCAATTGACATCTTGCCGACGGTGCCGCTGATGTCGCGGATGATCTCGGGGAGCATGTTGAGGATGAAGATCCGCTCCGCTTCCGACCCTGCCGACTGATACAACTTGATCGTCTGCTCGAGCACCATCAGGCGGGCGCGCCCATCCTCGGCGATCGTCGCCGCGACACCCTTGGCGCGCTGCTCGGCGGCATCGCGATCGGCCTTCGCAGGCAGCATCACGTCGGCCTCAAGGCGTCGCTGCTCCAGCCCGATGCGCTCCTGCTGCAGCGCCTGCTCCGCAACGACGCGCGCCTTCTCGCCCGCCACCTGTGCTTCGGCCTCGCGCGCCAGTGCCTCGGCCTCGAGCTCGGCCTTCCGCACCCGGAGCCGGTTGCTCTCTTCGGTGATCCTGAGGTCGGCCTGCAGCGACGCGACCTGGGCGGCCTGCCGGGCCCCGGCCTCGGCCTGCTCCGATTCGGACGAGCGCGTTGCTTCGGCGACGCGCGCGAGCTTCAGGATCTCGGCGGTCTTCTGCCGGCCGATCGAGTCGAGGTACTTCACCTCGTCCGTCACATTCTGGATCTTGAGCGTGTCGAGCTCGAGGCCGAGCTTCTTGAGGTCTTCGTCCGCCTCCTCGATCAGGAAGTTGGCGAACTTGAGGCGATCCTCGTTGACCTCCTCGGGGGTCAGCGTCGCCAACACGCCGCGCAGGTTGCCCTCCAGCGTGTCCTTGGCGATCTGCATCACTTCCTCAAACGGCTTGTTGAGGAGGCGCTCGACGGCGTTGTCGCTGATCGGCTCGCGACCGCTGATCTTGACGTTGGCGATGCCTTGTACGAACAGCGGAATACCGCCCTTCGAGTACGCGTTCTGTACGCCCACCTCGATCGGGATGGTGGTCAGGTCGAGGCGCGACACCTTCTCGATCAGCGGGATCCGCATCGTTCGCCCACCGTGCAGCACCCGGTAGCCGACCTCCTGGCCGTCGGACGTGCGCCGCTTGCGACCCGTCACCACCACCATCTCGTTCGGGAGGCAGATCACGATCAGCGAGCGAACCACCCAGCTCATGGCCGTGATGACTCCGAGCACGACGGCGGCGAGGATGGCGAAGGTGGAGATGTCCATTACGGCCTCTTCATGACGCGGGGGGAAGTTCAAGAATGTCGGTGGGAATGACCTCTGCCACACCGCCTTCGGTGCGACGGATCAGCACTTCGGTGCCAACGGGAAGGATGCGCTCGACACCCGATTCCACCCGAGCGGTGATCCACGTCTGCTGGCCAGCAACGACGAGTGTGATGCGACCCCGGGCGCCAGGTCCGACCGGAAGCGTCACGCGCCCGATCGAACCCTCGAGGGCACGATCATTCAGCACGCTGACGCCGCTGTCGGTGCGCCGCAGCCAGGTGAAGAGCGCGTGGCTCAACACCCACGAGCCCGCTCCCATCGACGCCGCAAGAAGTAAGGCCAGGATCGAGCTGGTGCCCACCCAGGTGAGCAGGAGGCCGGTCGCCCCGAACGCCGCGAGCAGAAACGTCAAGTTGCGCGGGCGGAAGAGGCCGAGCATCAGGTCGCCGATCTCGCCCATGGCGCCGTGCCCGTGCACTTCGAGGTCGCCATCGACGTCGGACGCATCGCCATCGGCCCCGCCGAAGACCGAGATCAGCAGCAGGCCACCGCCGATGATCAGTGCGAAGAGGTAGAGCCCGACCAGGTTGATCATGCTGGAAAGCTACTGCCCGCAGGTCAAACCGCCAGCATGTGGCGCCGGCGCGCTACCGATGCTCCGGTGCGCGCCCAGCCAGGATCGTGATGTTGTCGCTGCCGCCTCGCTCAAGGGCGAGGTCGAGCAGCGCCTCGCACACCTGCTGCGACGACGTCATGCGACCGAGGTGGTCAGCGATCTCCGCATTGCTGACGTGCTTCGTGAGACCATCACTGCAGAGGAACACCACCGAGTCGCGGTCGTGAATCTCGAAGCGACTCACG
>JACDBX010000188.1 GCA_013694695.1 Gemmatimonadales bacterium
ACGCGCCACTGGTCGCGGCCGGGGTCGGCGCTGCTGGCCGGGGCGTGAACGTGGGTCTCGGTGGCCGAGGCGGGATCGGCGGCAGCCTGGGGGCGGGCGCGGCGTCGGCAGCTTCGCCGGATTCACCGGCCTCTGTGGCCGGTGCGGCGGCGGCGCTGGTGGTTGCATCCTCCGCCGGCTCGTCGGACGACATCGCCGGCAGGTCCTTGAAGAGCATCTTCGCCCGTTCCTCGAGCGAAAGCGTCGGCTTCGCCTCGGTAAGCTGCTCCTCGAACGTGACCGGCTTTTCGGGATCGAATGACGGGTTCGCGGCCTCGTCCTCGGCCTCCTGCACCGCCTTCGCTTCCTGCTCGGCGACTTCCGCCGCAGTGCGACGGCGGCGGGCGGGCTTCACCTCGGTCGGCGCGGGGGCAGGCGTGGCGGGGGCCGCGGCCTTGCGGCGCCCCTTGCGGGCCGTAGCCGGCTCGGCTGCCTTGCGCTTCTCGCGCTCCCAGCGAACCCGGACCGCGGAAACCTGGTCGGGCTCGAGCGCCGACATGTGGCTGCGCACGAAGATGTTCATCTCGCGGAGCGTGCCCATCAACTGTTCCACGGGAACGCCGAATTCCGCGGCGAGGTCGTGCACTCGACTCTTAACCACTCACTAGCCTCCGTCAGGTCCCGTCACAGCGCGCACGGCGGCGAGGATGCCACGCGCGAGCGCCCGATCTTTCACCCCAGCCACCATCATCGGTGGCCGGCCCATCCGACTTCCCAGCAGTTCAGCCACCGGCCCCGTCAGGAGCGTGGCCCCCTTGGCGCGCGCCAGCCGCACCACCTTCTCGATCGCGCGGGGCGATGCATCGGATGCCAGCACCACCAGCCGGCATTCATCGCGCTGCAACGCTGCACGCGTCCCATCAACTCCCATCGTCACGTGTCCAGCCCGCGCGCCCAGGCCCAGCAGGCCGAGCAGCGGGTCGTGGGTCACGCGGCCGGTGGCGCCTCGACCGGCTCGCTCGCCGCAGCCGCGGTGGTCGCGGCGCTCGGCTCCGCGACACCTGCATCCACCGTCGCCTCCGGCTCGTCCGCCTCAGGCTCATCCTCGGTGAGGTCGGCCAGGAAGCGGAGCATCTCCTCTGCTGTTCCCTGCGTCATTCCGGGAATCCGCGCGATCTCCTCGCCATCGAAATCGAGCACGTCGTTCAGCGTGGTGAATCCGGCCTGGTCGAGGAGCGCGACGAGCTCCGCCGAGAGGCCCTCAAGCTGCGCCAGCGGCACGCGGGCCTCGGCGTCATCGTCACCGGCGACCGGCGCGAACAGCGGTCCGTCGGCGCCGCGTTCCATCCATTCACGGCTGGAGTAGAGATCGATCTTCCAGCCGGTGAGTTCGCTCGCGAGCCGAACGTTCTGGCCGTTCCGGCCGATGGCCAGCGAGAGTTGGTCCTCGTCGACCACCGCCTGGATGGTGCGAGTCGCCGGATCGGAGAACACCTTGGCAACGCGCGCGGGTGCCAGCGCGAGGCGCGCGAACCGCTCGGGATCAGGTGACCACGGCACGATGTCGATCCGCTCGCCGCCGAGTTCGTTGACGACTGCCTGCACGCGAGACCCCTTGAGACCGACGCACGCACCAACCGGATCAATTGCGTCGTCGCGCGAGATCACCGCCACCTTGGTGCGGCTGCCGACCTCGCGTGCGATGCCGCGGATCTCGACGATCTGCTGCTGGATCTCCGGCACCTCGAGCTTGAACAGCGCCACGACGAAGAGCGGATCACCGCGCGACAGGATGAGGCGTGGCCCCTTCGGTGTTTCCTCGATACGCTTCAACACCGCGCGAATCTGGTCGCCCTGGTGGAAGTGCTCGCGGTGGTTCTGCTCGCGGTACGGGACGATTGCCTCGGCCTCGCGGAAGCGGTTCAGCATGATGACGAACTTGCCGCGCTCCACCTGCTGGATCTCGCCGGACAGCAACTCACCGACCTTGTCGGTGAACTCATCGCGAATCCGGTTGCGCTCGCCCTCGCGAACCCGCTGGATGATGCGCTGCTTCGCGGCCTGCACAGCGAGGCGACCGAAGGCCTCGAACGGCACCTCTTCCTCCAGCACGTCGCCCGGCTGGAAGTCGGGGTCCTCGTAGCGCGCCTCTTCGACGGCGATCTCGGCGCTCTCATCCTCGACGGCTTCGACGACCTGGCGCAGCCGGATCACCGAGAGCGACCCCTGCAACTCATCGACGTTGAGCTCAAACCGTACATTGGGGCCGAACTTCTTCATGAGCGCCGCGTGGATGCCGTCGCGCAGCAGGTCGAGCAGCTCCGAGCGCTCAAGCTGCTTCGAGTTGGACAGCTCGCGAAAGGCCGCGATCATGTCGGGGGACGTCGCCATCGATGTTTCTCCCGCTACCCGGTGATTCCCAGCTTTGACCAGTCGACCACCAGCGTGGCGGCCCTGATTGCGTCCAGCGACCACACCTTCCGTGTGTCGCCCACCTGCAACTCCACGTGCGTGTCGTCGGGCACGTCGATGATCCGCGCCACCGCCGTACCGGGCACGCCGGTGGCACGAAGGCGCACCTCGCGACCGATGAAGCGGCGCCAGTGCTCGATGAAGCGCACCGGTCGCTCGATCCCCGGCGACGACACCTCGAGCGCGGCCAGCTCGACGCCCGTTCCGTCGGCCACCATCGTCTCGATTGCGCGCGAGACGAGCCGGCAATCGTCCGACGTGACACCGTGCCCCGGCTCACTGCCGCCGATCCGATCGATGCGCAAGTTCACCTGACGGCGCACGGCAGGGCCGGTGAGTTCGCAATCGACAAGCTCGAATCCCAATGCACCCACGGCGGTCTGCAGCGCCTCGACAGTCAACATGTCCGCGGTCACGATCCGGCCAGGTGGGGGAAAACAAAAAAGTCGGGGGAAACCCGACACCTCGCCAACCACACGCAAGTTGCCCCAGCACTTAAGAATACGGGTTACGGGGGAGGGAGTCAATCACTACAGCACCCTGTCTCACCCCTACTCCGTCGCCGGGATCCCGAGGTAGGCCACCATTCGCCCGTCGGCCCCGCCCGATCGGCGGTGGGAGAAGAAGGAGGTGGCGTCGGTCGCGGTGCAGTGCCCGCTCCGGCTCAGCGTGCCGATTCCGAGGTCCGCCGCGTGCCGGCTGAGCACCTCCCTGAGGTCTACGTGCCATGGCCCGGGCCCATCGTGCTCGAGCCCGACCCCGGCCATCACTTCGGCGCCGACTTCGTACGCTGGCCCGGAAATCCCCACCCCGAGGTGGCAGACCAGCTCTTCCGGCCGGGCGCCGGCACGGTCGCCCAGGATCGCCACGCCCCGCTCCAGGATCCCGTCGGCAGTGCCGCGCCACCCGGCATGGAGGAGCGCGACAGCCCGCTGCCTTGGCGCCACCAGGAATACCGGGATGCAGTCGGCCACGGTCACGAGGAGGAGAAGCCCAGCGACCGGTGTGGCGTGGCCGTCGGCGCCGTCAAGCAGCGTCCACCCTTCCCCGGCATGATCGTGCCACTTGACCTTGTTGCCGTGGACCTGATGGGCGAGAACCTGGGCGGGAAAACCGGGGAACGCGTGCCGAAACGCCCGCCAGCGCGTCATCGAGTCGGCGACGGGACCCCGGCCCCAGAGCCCGAGGTCGAACGGCTCCGCTGCCTCGCCCCGGCCGGTGATCCCGGCGACTACCCCGTACCGCTCGGTCCACCCGGGAACATCCCACCGCGGGACGGGACCGGGAACGCGGACTTCAGTCGTCAGCGCGCTCGACACCGGCGCCGAGAGCCAGGAGGCGCTCGTGGATGTGCTCGTAACCTCGCTCGACCTGCGCGATGTTGTGGATCACGCTTTCGCCTTCCGCCGCAAGTGCGGCGATTACCATTGCCATCCCGGCCCGGATGTCGGGTGAGTCCACCCGTCCGCCGCGCAGGCGCGAGGGGCCGGCAATCACGGCGCGGTGCGGATCACACAACACGATGCGCGCACCCATTCCGATCAACTTGTCGACGAAGAAGAGGCGAGACTCGAACATCTTCTCGTGCATCAGCACGATCCCCTCGCACTGGGTAGCGGCAACCAGGGCGATCGACATGACGTCGGCCGGGAAGGCGGGCCAGGGGCCGTCTTCCAGCTTCGGGACGTGACCACCGAGGTCGGGACGAATTCGGCGTTCCTGATCAGCCGGGATGGTAAGCTGGTCGCCATCGAGGCGGGTGCAGATCCCGAGTCGCTCGAACCCCATCAGGGTGCTGCGCAGGTCGTCGCCGCGCACCCCGTCGATCGTGATCGCCGAGTTGGTGGCGGCGGCGAGGCCAATGAAGGAGCCGATCTCGATGTGGTCGGGCCCGATGGTGTAGGATGCGCCGCCGAGCGGGCGCCCGCCCTCGATCGTGTAGGTGTTGCTCCCGATCCCCTCGATGTGGGCGCCCATGGCGACCAGCGCCCTGGCGGTGTCCTGCACGTGCGGTTCGGAAGCGGCGTTGCGCAGCACGGTACGCCCTGTGGCGGCCACGGCGGCCATCAGCGCATTCTCGGTCCCCGTGACACTGGGCTCGTCGAGAAAGATGTCGGCGCCGGTGAGCGTTCCCTCGATCTCGTAGCGCTCGCCCACGGTGACACGAGCCCCGAGGCGCTCGAGTGCAAGGAAATGGGTGTCCACGCGGCGGCGCCCGATGACGTCTCCGCCCGGTGGAGGGAGGGACACCTTCCCGAATCGGGCGAGCAGCGGCCCGGCGAGGAGAATCGAGGCGCGGATCCGGGTGCAGAGCACCGGGTCGAGCGCCTTCGGTCGGGCGCCGCGACAGTCGATTCGCAGCTGGTTCGGACCGGTCCACTCGACCGTTGCGCCAAGATCGACCAGCAGCTCCAGCAATGTCTCGACATCACGGATGCACGGGATGTTCGCCAGGTCGACCGGCCCATCTGCCAGGAGAGTCGCGGCGATGACCGGGAGTGCGGCGTTCTTGTTGCCCGCCGGACAAACCGTGCCGGAGAGCGGACGACCGCCGGTGATGATGAAGCGGGGAGGCATGCGTGAAACCTCGCCCGAGCGGCGTGGACCCGCAAGCGCGGCGAACGTCTTAAATTGAAGTCCAACGTCAACCGGAGCAGTGCACATGGCCGCATCGTGGGTCGGGATCACGATCGCAATCTCGCTGGTGGTCATCGCCTTCTGCGTCCTGGGCGTTGCCGTGGCCGCCCTCTTCTCGCTCCGGGAGATCCGCCAAATCAGCGAATCCCTCACACTGGAGCTCGAGGGGCTGCGCCGAGAGCTGGCCGAGTCGCTCGGCGTGGTCAAGCGCCTTGGACAGCAGGGGCAGGACGTCCTCGATCTCGCCCGGGGCGAGATCAGCGAAATCGTGCGGCTCACGTCGGGGCTCCGGGAGGACGTCGAGCAGGGGGCCCGGCACGCGAAGCGTCGCCTCGCCGATTTCGACGCGGTGCTCGAGGTGGTGCAGGAGGAAGTGGAGGAGACTGCGATCGATTTCGGCGCAGCCTTGCGCAGCGCCCGCGAGGGGTCGAGCATGATCGGTCAGCTCAGTCGGCTGGTTCGACCGCGCCGGCACGGCAGCGCGTGATCAAGCTGGCGGCATCGGTTTTCGTCGCCTTCATCGCGCTGGTCCTTCCGGATGCACTGCACGCCTGGACGCCGGGCACGCACGTTGTCCTCGGCGAACGGGTGCTCGGTTCGCTGCAACTCCTTCCCGCCTCCATCGCCGACCTCCTGCGGGCATTTCCCTACGACTTCCTCTACGGCAGCATCGCCGCTGACACCACGATGGCGAAGAAGTACGCTCCCGCCGACCGGCACTGTCACGCATGGCATGTCGGCCGCGAGGTGCGTGCCATGGCGGAGAGTGATGCGATGCAGGCATTCGGGCTGGGGTATCTCGCCCATCTCGCCGCCGACGTGGTCGCGCACAACCACTTCGTGCCGCGGCAACTCGTGGTAACGAGCAGCACGACCACGATGGGGCACACCTACTGGGAGAGCCGGGTCGAGAACGCCCTCGGCGGGCTAGTGCCGCGCGCCGCGCGGGAACTCATCCGGCTGGACCATCGGGCGGCCGATGCGCACCTTGAGCGAATCCTGTCGCCAACCATCTTCTCGGTGCGCATCAATCGCCGGCTGTTCCGGGGGATGGTGCGCGTCGCCGATTCACGGCCGTGGCAACTCGGGATGCAGGTCGCGACCGAGCAGAGCCGATGGGACATCACCGACGAGTCGGTGGAGGGATATCTCGCCGAGGCCACCCGCGCGATACGGGTCGCGCTGTCGGACGAGGAATCCGACCTCTACCAGCAGGATCCAAACGGAGAGGCCGCGATCCTGCGCAGCAAGTCGGTTCGCCGCGACGCCGTGCGACGCATCGGTCGGCGCGACCCCGATGAGCTGGCGCAGGTCGCCGACGCGGAGTTCGGGATCGGGCCGGGCGTCGAGGGTGACGCCGTCGATTAGAGCTCGCCGATCAGCTCAGCCACGCCCTCGATCACGCGGTCGATTTCATCAGCGGTCGTGTACACCGCCGCCCCCACCCGCACCAGGCCTGTTTCCGCCACACCAAGCCGCTCGGCGATCGTCGACGCATAGAAATCGCCGTTGGAGACGAAGCAACCGCGCGCGGCAAGGGTCCGCGCGACCATTTCCGATGGCAGCCCCTCGACCGTGAACGCCAGCGTCGCGGTACGGGGGCCGTCGGGTGGCGGGCCGAAGCATCGCACAGCCGGGATGTCGTGCAGGCCATCCCAGAGTCGTGCAAACAGCTGCGCCTCCCGCTCGTGCATCGCGGCGTAACTGGCCACCAGCCCGGCCCGGAGTCCCGCGTCGGTGGCAGCGGGAGTGAGCGAGGCGAGCCAGCGCACCGCGGCGGCAGCGCCCACAATGCCCTCGTGGTTCTGTGTGCCGGTTTCCCAACGATCGGGCGCGGTATCAGGGGCGGGCGCAAGTTTCGGGACATCAAGCTGGTCGAGCAGATCGCGGCGCCCCCACAGCACGCCGACATGCGGCCCATAGAACTTGTAGGCGCTGCACGCAAAGAAATCGGCGCCCAGGGTGGCGACATCGGGGAGATAGTGCGGCGCGTAGTGCACCCCATCGACGTAGCTCAATGCTCCGACATCGCGCGCCATCCGGGTCGCGGCCGCGATGTCCGACACCGTACCGAGCGCGTTCGATGCCGCGCCGATCGCCAGCAGCCTTGTACGCGCCGTGAACAACTGCGGAAGCTCGTCCAGCCGAAGCGTGCCGGTGACAGCGTCCACCTCGAGCCAGCGAAGCACGATGCCGAAGTCCCGCGCCACTGCCTGCCATGGGGCGACGTTCGCATGGTGGTCCAGCGCGGTGACGATCACCTCGTCGCCAGGCTGCCACGACCTCGCCAGCGCTCGCGCTGCGTGGAACGTGAGCGTCGTCATGTTGGCGCCGAAAACGATTTCGGCGGGCGCGCCACCGACGAACGTCGCGAACACCCGGCGGGCATCGAGGAGGAGTGCATCCGTCTCCTCGCTGGTGGGATACACCCAATGGGTGTTGGCGTTGTGGTGCAGCAGGTAATCGGTCATCACCTCCACCACCGCGCTCGGCACCTGCGTTCCCCCCGGACCGTCGAGGTACGCCACCGCAACCCCGTTGTGGGTGCGTCGCAGCGCAGGAAAGGCGAAGCGGATCTCTTCCACGGGATTCAATGGGCTCATGCGGCAAACCGCTGCATCAGGAGGGGCTGGATGCCCTTCGGGTCGGCCTTGCCACCGCTGCGCTTCATCACCTGCCCCACGAAGAACCCGACCAGCTTCGCCTCCCCGCCGCGCCACCGCGCAACCTCATCGGGATGCGCCGCGAGGGCCTCGTCGATCCAGGTCGCCAGCGCCGACTCGTCCCGCACCTGCACCAGGCCGAGTCGGTCGGCAACGGCGCGCGGTGTGTCGTCGGAGGTGCACAGCTCTCCGTAGATGCGGCGCGCAGCCTGGAGTGACACCGTCCCGGCGTTTACCAGGCCGATGAGTTCGGCGAGTCGATCAGGCGCCACCGCGAACGTCGCGCTGGTGTTCCACCCAGCGAGAACTTCGCCCATGACCCAGTTGGCCGCCGCCTTCGGGTCGGCACCGGCCGCGACCAGTGCCTCGAAGTACCGCGCGACATCCGGCTCCTGGATCAGCACCGATGCGTCGTACCCGCCGAGGCCCAGTGCAGTCTCGTATCGCGTGCGTCGGGCACGCGGCAACTCGGGCAGCGCGTCGGCCTGCGCCGATATCCACGCGGGATCGAGCACGAGAGGCGGGAGGTCGGGATCGGGGAAGTAGCGGTAGTCGTGCGAGTCTTCCTTGGTCCGCAGCGGCCGCACGTCGCCGGTGGCCGCATTGAACGTGAGCGTGACCTGCGTGACGCGGCCGCCACCCTCGATCAGCGCAACCTGCCGTGCCCGTTCCGACTCGAGCGCGCGCTCGACGTTGGCGAAGGAGTTCATGTTCTTGACCTCGGTCTTGGTCCCCAGTGGGTCGCCCGGCCTCCGAATCGAGAGGTTGGCATCGACGCGCAGCGACCCCTTCTCCATCGAACACTCCGACACGCCGGCGTAGAGGAGCAGCTGACGCAGCGCGACCAGGTACGCCCGTGCCTCGGCGGGCGAGCGCATGTCGGGACCGCTTACGATCTCGGCGAGCGGCGTGCCGGCGCGGTTGAGGTCGATCGCCGTCACGCCTGGAATCCGATCGTGCAGCGACTTGCCGGCGTCCTCCTCGAGGTGCAGCCGGGTGATGCTCACGCTCGTCGGACCACGATCAGGCGACTCGAATGCAAGCTCACCACCGGTGGCGAGCGGCTTGTCGAACTGCGAGATCTGGTATCCCTTCGGCAGGTCGGGGTAGAAATAGTTCTTCCTGGCAAACACGCTCACCGGATGGATCGTGCAGCCGAGCGCGAGCGCACCGAGTGTTCCGAGGCGTATCGCCTCGGCGTTCGCCACGGGTAGTGCGCCCGGCAGGCCGAGGCAGACCGGACAGACGTTGGTGTTGGGTGTCTCGCCATACGTGGTGGCGCAGGCACAGAACATCTTGCTGCGAGTCGCGAGCTGCACGTGCATCTCTAGGCCGATCACGGTTTCCCATTCCATCAGCGGACCTCCCCGGTGGCGTCCACGGCGCCCTCGATCACCTGAGCCACCGCGAGCATGTCCGCGTCCCCACCATCGGGGGCCATCAACTGCCCACCCAACGGGAGCCCGCCGTCACGCCCGATGGGAAGCGACAGCGCCGGAATGCCCGCGAGCGACGCCGGGCAGACAAAGACGTCGGCGAGGTACATCGCCACCGGATCGGCCATCTTCTCGCCGGCGCGAAACGCCGGCGTCGGCGTGGTCGGCGTGAACAGGAAATCGACGCCGGCGCCGAACACCCGGGCGAAGTCGTCGACGATCAGGCGCCGCGCCGCCTGCGCCCGCGCATAGTAACGGTCGGCGTAGCCTGCGCTGAGTACGAAGGTGCCGACCAGGATACGGCGCCTCACCTCGGCCCCGAATCCCTCGCCTCGCGTGGCCCGGTAGAGGGCCCGGAGGTCGCCCTCGGGACCGACCCGACGATTGCCGAAGCGAACGCCGTCGAAGCGAGCGAGGTTGGCTGCTGCTTCCGCTGGATTGACGATGTAGTAGGCCGGCACCGCGTGCGATGTCGAGGGCAGCGAGACATCCCGGACCTCGGCGCCGAGGTCGCGGAGGATCGCGATGGTGCGGTCGCACGCGGCGCGTACCCCGGGATGCAGATCCGCGGGGAAGTACTCGTGCGGGAGGCCGATGACGATCCCGCGCAGGTCTCGACGCGCGGAGGCCGCGACCAGCGGGCCACCGGCGCGCGTCGTGGCATCGAGCGGATCATGCCCGGAGATCGTCGCCAGCACCCGTTCGGCGTCGCTCACCGTGGCGCCGAAAACAGAGATGCAGTCGAGTGACGATCCGAACGCCACCAGGCCGAATCGACTCACCCGACCGTACCCCGGCTTCACGCCGACGACGCCGCAGAACGCCGCCGGCTGGCGCACCGACCCGCCGGTCTCGGAGCCGAGCGCCGCAGCAGTCACGCCGGCAGCGACGAGCGCGGCGGAACCGCCGCTCGATCCACCGGGAACGAGCTCCGGGTCGAGTGGGTGGAGAACGCGACCGAACGCGGAATGCTCGGTGGACGACCCCATGGCGAACTCATCGAGGTTCGTCTTGCCGGCGATGAGTGCACCGGCCGCCCGCAGGCGTGTAGCGGCGGTAGCCTCGAACGGCGACAGATACCCGTCCAGCAAGCGCGATGCGCAGGTCGTCGGCTGGTCGGTGGTGACAATGTTGTCCTTGAGCGCGACACTCATCCCCGTTAGCGGCCCATCGGGCAGTGCGTCGAGCCGTGCCGCCTCCGCATCGAGCAGCGACTGCGACCAGTGCAGGGTGGCGTTGAGCCGCTCGGCGTCGCGAAGGCGACGACCGGTTTCCCGGGCGAGCGCGGCGACTTTCATTCGTCCACCATCCCGCCGAGACGGGGGACGACGAAGAATCCCTGGGCGAACTCGGGCGCGAGGTGTGCGGCGATACGTGTCATCGCAATCGGCGCCACGACATCCTCGCGCAGCGTGAGGGCCGGCGGACCCACGTTCACCGACGCCATCCCCGGGGGAGCATCAACCGCCGCGAGCTGTTCGACGAAGTCGACGATCGATTCAAGCTGCGTGGCGAGCAGGTCGACATCGCCATCAGCGACGGCAAGTTCGGCAAGTCGGGCGACGTGACGCACGGTTTCCGGTCCGATCTTCATGCACTCTCCCAGTCGCGCTCGAGCCCGGCGACCGACACCAGCAACTGTCTGGTGCCAATCTCAGGGTCGTCGAATGACACGGACACCTTCAGGTCTTTCCCTGCACCCAGCAGGCCCAGGATCGCACCCGACCCGAACCGGCGGTGTCGAACCCTTTCGCCCTTGACGTAGCGCGGCAGGTCCTGATTCTCGACCATCGCAGCCGGCACCTGTGCCGGCGCACTGGGCGTGCGCCATCCTGGAGCGCTGCTGGCGGAAGGCCGCGACCGAACGCGATCGCCGCTTCCCTGGCCCCGCTGCTGCCAGCCGCTGCCCCATCCGCCGCCGAGGCCGGTCACGCCAAACGACGTGCGCCGTTCGTCGACCAGCTCGGGCGGCAGCTCACGCAGGAATCGCGATGGCATTCCCGGTCGCAGTTCACCGCCCCGGCGTCGTGCGCGCGCCCAGGTCACCATCAGCGTGTCGCGGGCCCGCGTGATGCCGACGTAACACAACCGTCGCTCCTCCTCGAGGCCCTCGGCGTTCTCGAGCGCGCGGGCCATGGGAAAGAGCCCGTCCTCGACGCCGGTCATCACCACGACGGGCCATTCCAGTCCCTTGGCGGTGTGCAACGTCATCAGCGTGACTCCATCCTCCTGCCCTTTGCTGGTGTCGACCGCCGAGAGCAATGTCGCCTCGGCGAGGAATCGCTGCAGTGGGGTACCGGGTTCGGGCTCCTCGCTGACCACCTCGGACCACTCCGCCGCGCCGGCGATCAGCTCCCGCACGTTCTCCCAGCGATCAGCGCCTTCGGGCCCCTCGGCGAGGAGCACGTTCTCGTAGTCGAGCGCCCGCACCAGCTCCTCCATCACCACCACCGGCATCGCCTCGCCGGTGCGGTGCACCACCGACGCGACCAGGTCGGTGAAGGTGGTGAAGGCCGCGCGCAGGTTGGGTCTCAACCCCGTGATCGCACCAGCGCGTGATGCTGCCTCGAGCAGCGGCACGTTCCACTGTCGGGCCTGCTCGCCAAGGATCGCGAGCGACGCATCGCCGATACCGCGACGCGGCACCGCGATCGCGCGCAGGAACGCCTGATCATCCGCCGGGTTCGCGACGAGCCGCAGGTAGGCGAGGAGGTCCTTGACCTCGCGGCGATCGTAGAACGAGATCGCGCCGACGATGCGGTACGGCACCCCGGCACGGCGGAATGCCTCCTCGAGAGCGCGCGACTGCGCATTGGTGCGATACAGCACGGCGCATTCGGTGTACGCGGCACCCTCGCCGGAGCGCCGCTGCAACTCGCGGGCGACCCATTCCGCCTCGTCGCGTTCATCGGCGGCCGCGAGCACGATGATCGAGTCACCCCCGGGGCGGCGGGTGTGAAGCGTCTTGCCGAGTCGGCCGACGTTTCGCGATATCACGGCGTTGGCCGCGTCGAGGATCGGCCGGGTCGAGCGGTAATTCTCCTCCAGCTTGACCAGCCGTGAATCGCCGAAGTCGACCTGGAGGGCCTTCATGTTGCCGACATCGGCGCCGCGCCATCCGTACACGCTCTGGTCGTCGTCGCCCACGGCGAAAACATTGCGATGGCCGGCACCGAGCAGTCGGATCAGTTCGTACTGGGCCTTGTTCGTGTCCTGGAACTCATCGACCAGGATGTAGTCGAAACGGTGCTGCCAGCGGGCCAGTGCGTCGGGATGGCCCCGAAAGAGCGCAAGGGGATGCAGCATCAGGTCGTCGAAGTCCATTGCGTTGGCGACGTGGAGCGCGCGCTGGAGACCGACGTACACATCGGCAGCGACGCGCGTCGCAGCATCATGCGGCGCACTGCGCTCGAGGTCCTGCGCGGTCTGCATCCGGTTCTTCGCGCCCGAGATCAGGTTCTGCACCAGCTTTGGCGGAAAGAGCTTGACGGGGTGGTTGCGCTCGTCCATTACGCGCCGGATCACCGCGACCTGGTCGTCCTGGTCGTAGATCGTGAACTGCCGGGAGAAACCGAGCCGTTCCGCCTCGCGCCGCAGCAGCCGCGCCGAAACGGAGTGGAAGGTCCCGATCCAGAGGCCGGCCGGGTCCCGCTCGAGCAGGTCACCGATTCGCCCCTTCATCTCCCCGGCTGCCTTGTTGGTGAACGTCACGGCGAGGATCCGCTCTGCGGGCACGACGTGGGCATCGATCAGGTGCGCGATCCGTGAGG
>JACDBX010000020.1 GCA_013694695.1 Gemmatimonadales bacterium
TTGGCACATTGCATCGCACGGTGAGTACGTGGTCGCGGTGCGGAGAGAGATTGAATCGTGACAAGGCAACGGGCGGTGCAATCCGTCGCCCATCAGCTTCGAACCAACGATGGCCCAGACCGCGTGATATCCGAGACGCGATCTCTCCGCGAAAGCGGATCAACTCCACTTCGTGAACTGAGGGGAGGTTGCATGCCATCGGAAATTCTTCCAGAAGATGGTCCACCAAGTGCGCGCTACCCGCGCAGAGGGTGAAGGCAAGAAGATGGGGGCTAGCGAAACCCGGAGGCCCTGTAGTGCCGATCCGAACCGCCGGGCACGGAGGTCCCCTCGAATCGACCACAGAAGGTCGTCAAGATGGACCGTCAAGAGGTAGACCCGAACCCGGATCCCAGCCATTCGTGGGTTTGCGGGTGCGAGAGCAATCGCCCGTCGGGTCACGAGCAATGCGTATTTCAACTGGATAGGGCGCCTGCTGATACTTCCTTTGTGAACGCGATACTCGAGCACAATGCCTTGGTAATTGGCAATCCGTCCCGCTTGCGCGATCCGAAACCAGAGGTCGTAATCTTCCAAGATGATCATCGGCTCGTGATACCCTCCGACCCCATCAAATACTCGCCTTCTCATCATGACGGCGCTCGCCGGAAAGACGCAAGCGTCGAGCAGAAGGTCGAAATACATCCCATCATCTGCGATGGGTGGTAGCCACCATGGCGGTGCGTCCGGGTCAGCGCCCAGGATCTGCGCCCCCCCAACAGCTGCCACCACGCCTTCGTCGTCGAGTCGGCTTGCGAGTTGGTCGAGGGCGTCTGGCGTCAACTGATCGTCGTCATCCAGAAAGAGGATATAGTCGCTCGTCGCGACCGCCGCACCGAAGTTCCGGGCCGAAGCCACGCCGCCGTTCTCCTTGGTGAGCACCGTGATTCTCAGGTCGTGCGCGAGAGGCCCGAGGAATTCTCTCGGATCGGCGAGACCGCCGTCATTCACAACGATGACCTGCGTCGGCGAGCGAGTCTGCCTGAGCACACTGCGCACCGTGTCACCGAGCAACGCTGGCCGATTATAGGTCGGGATGACCACGGTGACTGTTCCGGCGCCGGTCCCATCAGCGTTCGGCATCATTTTCTCGTTGTTGGCTGCGTCACACGCGTGCCACCCTCTGGTCTGAAAAAGTCTACCTAACTGGGTGCTCTCCGAGCTGGAGTTGACCCGCTCCCGCTGGGCGCGCGGCGAAGTTGGCTATCCCGCCAGGCGTAGGACCCCTCGGGGCGACTCGGAGGACGTGACACATCTTCGTCCGGAAAGTCAGCTTGGTGATCCCTCACGAACTCGCAAACCCGTCGGGGAACGCGCCGGTCTCCCGTGCAAAACCTACCGTCGCATTTGACAAGGCGGCCCGCTCAACCTTGAGCTGTCGATTCTCCCGCCCCAGGCGGGTAACCTCGGCGCGCTCGTCGATGGTCAACCCGTCCGCGCGGCGGCCGCCATCACGGTCGGCTTGCACGGCCAGTTACGATTCGTGTGGGCGTTCGGTTCAAACTCCTTGGCCAGGGAATCCGGCGTGCGCCCGGCATGGACCAGCGCCAGCTGGTAGCGGTACTCGGGGGGGGGTACTGTCGCGGTGCCATGGAAAGTCCCTCCATCCCAATGGGGCGGCTCCACGGAACAGGGTCAGCTCCAGGTACCTTTTCGCTTAACCCGGTAATGTCCCTATAGCTGTAGAAATTTGAAAATCGGGTGCATCCATGTCGGTGAAGTCCCTTCACCAACGGGCAGTTAGCGCAGCCCTTTCGACGAGGAGTACACCCGATGCAGGACGATACGACGATGGCGGTGCCGGCGCTAGTCATGCCCGGCACGGCGGACGGCGGCCCTCGACGAGACGCTCGCGTGGCTGTACCTGAGTGGCGCGAGCACGCGCGATTGGCGCCGGGCCCTCGCACCGCTGTTCGGGACGACCGCGGTGTCGAGGAGTGCCGTGTCCCGCGTGGTGACCCGGCTGCAGGGCGAGTACCAGGTGTGGCAGCGGCGCGCGCTCGCCGGCGGCCGCCCTCGAGGCGACGTGGTCGGGGATCGCCCATCAGCGCTGCCTGGTGCACAAGCTGCGCAACCTGATCGTGTGTGTCCCGCGCTCCGTGCGGGGGCGGTCGTCCGCGACTTCCGGACGATCACGACCGCGACGAGCGTGGCCGCGGTGCACGCCGCACTCACCGTGTTCCTCCGGACGCGCGCGCTCCGCCCATCACCTCCCCCTCCACGCGGTTGTCATCTACGGTGGACCCGGCAATCCACAGCACCGTTCCCTGTCCGCCGGATTGGAGGACACTTCTATGCTGTCAGATGATCGGGTGGCCGTTCTGCACCGCCCGGAAT
>JACDBX010000027.1 GCA_013694695.1 Gemmatimonadales bacterium
CGGGTAGGTACCGGCCTGCTCGATCGGGTTCTGGGTCGCGAGCACGAAGAACGGGGCGGGGAGGGGGTGGGTGGTACCCGCGTAGGTGACGGAATGTTCCTGCATCGCCTCCAGCAAGGCAGCCTGCGTCTTGGGCGGAGTTCGGTTGATCTCATCGGCGAGCAGGATGCTGGTGAACACCGGACCAGGTGCAAACCGGAATACCCGCCGGCCCGTGCCGTGATCCTCCTCCAGCAGTTCAGTACCGATCACGTCGCTCGGCATCAGGTCGGGGGTGAACTGGATGCGGCGGAACGGCAAATCGAGTGCGTCGGCGAGGGTGCGGATCAACAGCGTCTTGGCCAGGCCGGGTACTCCCTCGAGGAGGCAGTGACCGCCCGCGAGGAATCCGGTCAGGAGGTCGTCGACCACGTGCCGCTGGCCGACGATGACCGTGGCGATTGCATCGCGCAGCGCATCGAGCCGCGCCACCAGTGCCATGACCTCCCGTTCGTCGGCTGGCCGGCCCGCGGTCATCTCACCCACCGAGCGCGTGCAGGACGATGTTCACCGCAAATTTCGTGTTGTCTTCGGCGAGGAAGCGCTTGTTGCGGAAGTCGTAGTCCCACTCGCACCCGTAGTCCTTGTTGCTGTAGAGGACGGCGAGCCGTCCGTCGATGACGATGCCCTTCAAATACTCGTGCACCAGGTCGTCGCCCCAGCCGTTGAGCTCGAGGCCGGTATTGGGCGGACCATCGGGAAACCTGAAGAAGGCGGAATAGATGGGGTGCGTGTTGGGGAGCTTGCGGAGCGCACCGCTACCAAACATCCGCGTCATCTCCCGTTCGAAGGAGCGCGCGAACAGGCCATCGATGTCATGATTGCAGTCATCGGCGAAGAGGAAGCCGCCCTGATGGAGCCACCGCTGCAACCGGTCGCGTTCGGCGGCCGAGAACTCGACCAGGCGGCGCCCGGCGAGGTAGCCGAACGGCGAGTCGTAAACCGCCGCGCTGTCGGCATCGACCACTCGCTCCTTGGGCGCGAGCGAGACCGTGGTGTACTCGGCAAGCGAGTTGAGGACATTGGCCGGCATCCTCTGGTCGACGTCCCAGTCGCCCGACCGATAGCGAAGCCGGGTGAATGTGAAGTCCGCGCGCCTGCGCCCGAACGCCATGGCGCGTGCCTCGGCGCCCGGCGCCAGGATCGCTGCCCCAGTTGCCACGGCGGCGCGGGCGAAGTCACGCCGGGTCATCATCGTCAGACGGCGTCGGAGAGCGACGAGAAGGTGAAGTCGCGGAGGCGCATCGGAGGCACCACCGACGCCAACGCCGTCTCGGCGTTGCTCACCCGAACAGGACGTCCGAGTTCGTCGACGTTGTTGAGCATCACGATCGGGGATTCGTTGAAGCGCAGGTTCTTCACCGCGTGGCGAATGACGCCGTTCTCGATGTAGAACGTGCCATCGCGGGTGAGGCCGGTGAAGAGCAGCGTCTGCGGGTCAACGCCGCGGATGTACCAGGTGCGGGTCACGAGGATCCCGCGTTCGGTGCCGGCGATCAGTTCTTCGGTCGACTTGCTCCCACCCTGCATCAGGAAGTTGGCCGGACCAGGCGTAGCGTCGTGCTTCTGCCTCGCGGCCCAGTAGCGGGAGTAGTAGAGGTTCTGCACGGTACCACGATCGATCCACGTCGTCCGCCCCACAGGGCGGCCGTCGCCGTCCCACGTGCTGGCTGGCGCGAGTGGATCGGATGGGTCGGAAACGATCGTCACCCGTTCATCGAGCAGCTTCTCGCCGAGTCGCGTGCCGCCCTTGCGGGAGAACGACGAGCGACCCTCATCGGCGCTTCGGGCGTTCATGTCGAACAGCAGGTACTGCAGCAGGTCCACCGACGCGGCGGGCTCCAGGATTACGGTGTACTTCCCCGGCTCGATCGCCCTCGGGTTGCGCGAAGCGTTGGCCTTCTTGGCGGCGATCCGCGATGCTGCGGCCACGTCGAGGCGCGATGCATCGTGGGAGTCCGAGGTGCCGAAGCCGCTCCCGGTGCCGTCGGGGGTGCGCATCGTCACGGTGTAGTTGGCGCTGGTGGCGCGCTCGTAAGCAAACAGGCCGGCGGAGTTACCGATTGCACTCGCCGATGCGCCATGCTCCAGGAAGCCCGCCCCGACGCAACCGGATTCGCGGGCGGCCTCGATGCCGAGGCGCGCCGCGTTGGCGCGGCGAGCACCGTCCATGGCTGCGGTGGCATCCGCCCACGCGGTGGATGGCTGGTAGGCCTGCGGACCGAGCGGCGGCATGTACTCCGGATCCTCCGGGGCGAGGCGCGCCAGTTCCTCCGAGGCTGTCACGGTTCGCGCAATGGTGTCGGCGTCGAACGCATTGGCCCGTGCGGCACCGGATCGGGTGCCGAACGACGACTGCACCACGAGCGTCGAGTTGGACGTGGCGCCGCTCGTGCTCACCGCGTTGCGGGCGAATCGCACGTTTCCGGACTGTCCGCCGCCGAGCGAGACGCGGCAGGATTCGGCCCGTGACTGGCCCAGCACACGGGCAATGATCTCGCGCGCTTCCGTTTCGGATGGGAGCGCCATCAGATCTTCCGCGCGGTATTGATCACGTTGACGCCGTCGAAGCGGGTGGTGGACGATCCGTGCGACACCGCGCTGACCTGGCCGGGCTGTCCCTTGCCGTCGAAGAATGATCCGCCCATCCGCCAGTCGCGCCGATCGCACATCGCCGACGCAGAGTTCCAGAACTCCTGGGTATTGCTCTGGTACGAGACATCCTTGAGCATCCCGATGATCTTGCCGTCGCGGATCTCGTGAAAGGTCTGGCCGCCGAACTGGAAGTTGTAGCGCTGCTGGTCGATCGAGAACGAGCCATCACCGACGATGTAGATCCCGCGCTCCACCTTTGCGATCAGCTCCGCGGGCGTGAGCGGGGCCGTGCCGGCGCGGAGCGACACGTTGGGCATCCGCTGGAACTGCACCGAGCTCCAGTTGTCGGCGTAGCAGCACCCGTGCGACTCGGTCTGCCCGATCATGTGCACCTGGTCACGGATCGCCTGGTAGTTGACCAGGACACCATCCTTGACCAGGTCCCACTCCCTTGTCTTCACGCCCTCGTCGTCGTAGCCGACGGCACCAAGCGACCCCTTCTCCAGCTTGTCGGCGTAGAGGTTCACCTTCGGTGAGCCGTACTTGAACGACTTGCTCTGCCACTTGTCGAGGGTCGCGAATGAGGTGCCGGCGTAGTTTGCCTCGTAGCCGAGCACGCGATCGAGCTCGAGCGGGTGGCCGACCGACTCGTGAATCGTGAGCCAGAGGTGGGACGGGTCAAGCACGAGGTCGTACTTGCCGGGCGCGACCGACTTGGCGGAGTGCTTGGCCCGCGCGTCGCGCGCGGCGGCGGCTGCGTCCTCGACCATGTCGTACGACCATCCGTAGAGGGTCCCGGTCGGCCCCTGCGTCTTCCCGCTGGCGCTGCCGGCCATGTATTCCCACCCCATCCCCATCGGCGACGACAGCGCGCTCCGCGTCTCGAACTTGCCGGTGGTGCTGTCGACGGCGGTCGCGGTGAAGTTCGGGAAGATCCGGTGCACGTCCTGGTCGATGTACGAGCCGTCGGTGGACGCGAAGTACTTCTGCTCATTGACGAGAAAGATCGAACCATTGAAGAAGTTCGCACCGGCCTTGAGCGCGGCTGCCGCCGCCGCGAGCAGGAGATCCGCCTTCTCGGCGAGCGGGACGTCGAAGCCGTTCTTCCCGATCGGTGTGACCCAGCTCACCTCGCCGAACCCCTTCTGCGGCGCCAGTCGTACCGGCTCCGATTGGAGCGGGGCGTTGGCCCTCGCAATCGCGACCGCCTCGGTCGCAGCCCGGGCAATGCCATCGGGCGTCACGTCGCTCGTTGCCGCGAACCCCCACGTGCCATCGGCGATCACCCGGATCCCGACTCCGTACGACTCGCTGCTGTTGACGCCCTGGATCTTGGTCTCGCGCGCGGAGAGCGACTGATTGAGGTAGCGACCGATCCGGACGTCAGCGTACGACGCGCCGCGGCTTCGGGCAGTGTTGAGCGCGACATCGGCGAGTGCCTTCTTGTCGGCGCGCGGGATGGGCGTCAGTGCCCCGTGCACGCCGGCAGCATGCGCCAGCCGCGGGGCCATGGCGAGGCCCAGCGCGAGCGAGCTGGTACCGACGAAGTCACGACGAGTGGTCATGGGATGCTCCTGCCGTCAGACGGCGTCGGAAAGCGACGTGAAGGTGAAGTCGCGCACGCGCATCGGCGGGATCATGGCGTTGCCGACCCGAACCGGGGCGGCGAGCGCATCGATGTTGTTGAGCATGATCACCGGCGACTCATTGAAGCGGAAATTCTTCACGGCATGCTGGATCTTGCCGTTCTCGACGTAGAACGTCCCGTCGCGGGTGAGGCCGGTCACAAGAACGGTCTGCTGATCGACCGAGCGGATATACCAGAAACGCGTCACGAGGATGCCGCGTTCCGTGGTGCGAATCAGGTCGTCGACGGTGCCCTGGCCCCCCGACATGATCACGTTCGCCATCCCGGGCGTGGCGCGGCCTCCGTGCTTCTCGGCCCAGTATCGCGAGTTGTTGAGGTTCTTCACCACGCCGTTCTCGATCCACGTCGTAGCCTCCTGCGGAATGCCATCTGCTCCCCAGGGCGAGCCCGGGACGCGCGGGTCCCACGGATCGGAGCGGATCGTGACCTCTTCACCGAAGAGCTTCTCGCCAAGGCGGTTGCCGCCGCCCTTCTTGGCGAGAAACGACCGACCCTCGTCGGCGCTCCTCGCGTTGAACGCTCCCCAGAGGAAGCCGAGGATCTCCTGCGATGCAGGCGGCTCGAGGATCACCGTGTACTTGCCGGGCTCGATGGCGCGCGCACTGCGCGACGCGACGGCCTTTGCGATCGCGCGTTCCGATGCGCGTGCGGCATCGAGCTCGGCGAAATCAGTTGCGTTGTCCACGCCGTAGCCCGAACCCCTCTCGTCGTCGGTCCGCATTGTCACGGAGAAGTTCGAACTCGTGCTGCGGTGGTATCCGAAACGGCCCAGCGAATTGAGCTGCGCGGTGTAGCGGGCGCCATCGCTCAGGAAGCCGGCGGCGACGCACTTCGCCGCCTTGGCGGGGAGAATGCTCGCCGCAGCCACGCGTGCGCGATCCTCCGGAGTAATCGCGGCGGTGCGGTCGCTCCAGGCGGGCGTCGCGCGATAGGACTGCGGCCCCAGCGGCGACATGTACTCCGGGTCCTCGGGTGCGAGCCGGGCGAGCTCCTCGGCACGCCGCACGCAGGCGGTGATCGATTCCGGCGTGAACTCGTTGGTACTCGATGACCCCGATCGGCTGCCGAAGCTCGCGCTCACGTTGAGGCTCTGGTTCGACTCCTCGCCGGCGGTCGACACCGTATTGCGGGCGTATCGAATGTTACCCTGGTCGCCTCCGCTCACCGATGCCGAGGTGACCTCGGCGCGGCTCATCGCGATCACGCGTGTCAGTAGTTCGCGCGCCTGTGCCTCGTCGAGCAATGCCATCAGATGTTCCTCGCGGTATTGATCACGTTGATGTTGTCGAAGCGGGAGGTGGACGAGCCGTGCGACACCGAGCTCGACTGTCCGGGCTGCCCCTTGCCGTCGTTGAACGATCCGCCGAGCCGCCAGTCACGGCGATCACAGGTGGCGCTCATCGAGTTCCAGAATTCCTGGGTGTTGGCCTGGTACGCCACGTCGCGCAGCGGACCGACCACCTTGCCGTCCTTGATCTCGTAGAACAACTGGCCACCGAACTGGAAGTTGTACCGCTGCTGGTCGATCGAATAGGAGCCCCGGCCGACGATGTAGATCCCCTTCTCGACGTTCGCCACCATCTGCGCCGGTGTGAGCGGCTGTGTGCCCGCGGCAAGCGACACGTTCGGCATCCGCTGGAACTGCACCGAGCTCCAGTGGTCGGCGTAGCAGCAGCCGTGTGACCGGGAGTGTCCGAGGATATGGGCCTGGTCGCGGATCGCCTGGTAGTCGGTGAGGACGCCGCCCTTGACGAGATCCCAGCGCTGCGTCTTCACGCCCTCGTCGTCCCAGCCGCAGGTGCCCAGCGCGCCGGGTTCGGTCTTGTCGGCGAAGAAGTTGACATGGGACGACCCGTACTTGAACGACTTCGTGCGCCACTTGTCGAGGGTGGCGAACGACGTGCCGGCATAGTTGGCCTCGTAACCCAGCACGCGGTCGAGTTCGAGCGGGTGTCCAACTGATTCGTGAATCGTGAGGAATAGGTGGGACGGCTCGAGCACCAGGGTGTACTTCCCCGGCGACACCGACTTGGCACCATGCTTCGTAGCGGCCTGTACGGCGGCGAGCCGTGCATCCTCGATCATGTCATAGGAGCGGTCGTACAGGACAGTGGCCGGTCCATCGATGCGATCCTTCGCCTTGAGAGTCAGGTACTCCCAGCCAATGCCGAGCGGCGCACTGAGCGCTTCGCGGGTCTGGAACGAGTTCTTCGACCGGTCAACCGACGTGACGGTGAAAGTCGGCCAGAAACGGTGGATGTCCTGGTCGGCGTACGTCCCGTCGGTGTTGGCGAAATACTTCCGCTCGTTGAGCATGAAGAGCTGGCTGTTGACGAAGGTGGCACCAGCAGTGAGAGCGGCGTCGTTGACCGCGAGCAGGAGGTCGACCTTTTCCTGAATCGGGATGTCGAAAACGTTCTTCTCGATTGGCGTGCGCCAATTCACCTCGCCATACCCCGGCTCGGCGGCGAGCTGCACCGGCTCTGTCTGGAGCATCGCGTTGGCCTTTGCGATCGCGACGGCCTGGCGCGCGGCGCGAACGATGCCGTCGGTGGTCAAGTCGCTGGTGGCAGCAAACCCCCACGTGCCCTGGGCAAGCACCCTGACGCCCGCACCGAACGACTCCGAATCGCTGATGTTGTTGATCTTCCGTTCACGCGACGCGACCGACTGGTTGCGATACCGCCCGATCCGGACGTCGGCGTAGCTGGCCCCGGCGCTTCTGGCAGCACCGAGCGCGGCGTCGGCGAGCGCCTTGTTGTCGGCGGTCGGAATCGGGGAGCGCGCGTGGGCACCGAGTGGGGCGACCAGCGTCATCCCCGCGGCCAGGCCGGTGGAAGCCAGGAAGTCGCGGCGTTGCATGGGATTCCTTCAGCAGCAGTGAGAGGGCGGGAGCGCCTAAGAGTCGCCCCGGACAGTGGATGGGTCAACGACGAAGCGCCTTGGGCGGATGTTTCGCTCCCTCTCCTTCATCCTTCATCCTCCATCATCCATCATCCATCATCTCAGCGCCTCCGCCCCGATGTTCGGGTTCCACTTCAGCAGTTCGTAATTCGCGATGCCGCGCTGCCAGAACGGGTCAGCGTCGCGAATTGCATCAAGCGCGCCTTCGGCGTCCTCGTCGGGGAGGCGGAGGATCAGCGCGCCCCCTGAGCGGGGGTCGAACGGGCCCGATATGAGCAGGATCCCGCGCGCATGGAGGTCACGGAGGTACTTTCGATGATCGTCCGTGGCGGCCACGACCTCCTCGATCGGGCGGCGATAGCGGATCAGGACCAGGGCGAACATCAGGTTTCCGCGGCTCGGGCCACTGCCCGCTTGATGCGTCCGAGGATCGCGGTGAGCCCCTGGGTGCGCATCATGCCGAGCGCCTCGCCGAGCCCGAGTTGGTCGAGGAGGTCGTCGGGGACTTCCGAGACGTCGGCGGGCGTCGCGCCATTGAGTCGCTTCGCCAGCATGGCGACGAAGCCGCGCACCGTCGGTGATTCCCGCGGCACGTCGGCATGGATGGTTACCTCGCCGGCGTCGACGCCGACCCAGAGAAACACCGGGGTCTGGCATTCAGTCACGCGATGTGCTTCGCGATCGCTGGCGTCGCGCAACGCAGCGGGAAGGTCTGGCAGTTTTCGGGAGTGATCGAGGAGCGACTCGAGTCGCGTGGCGCGGTCGGCGCCGCGGAACCGGGCAATCAGTGCATCAAAGACCATAGTCTGTCCCTGAATGAGGTGCATCGTGGAATCTACCTTCGCCGACGCCGTGCCACCGCTGGTCACCGTGTCGTGGCTGGCGTCGCAACTCCATCAAGGTGGGATCGTTGTGGTTGATGCGTCGTGGTATCTCCCCGGAACGGGTCATGACGCCGAGACGGAGTACCGCACCGCGCACATCCCCGGGGCGGTACGCCTCGACTGGGCGTCGGTGAGCGACGACGCCACCGACCTGCCGCACATGCTCCCGTCGCCACAGCGATTCGCGGCCGCGATGGAGGCACTGGGCGTCGGCCCGCAGCACGCCGTGATCGTCTACGACGGCAGCGGGACCAATCTCAGTGCACCGCGCGCCTGGTGGATGTTTCGCGCCTTCGGGCACGACCGTGTCGCGGTGCTCGACGGCGGCTTTCACTCCTGGGCAGGAGCCACGCGGCCTGTCCAGATCGGTCCAGCGAACCGTCCGACCGCACGCTATCCCGTTCCGACACTCAATGCCGCGCTGGTACGCGACCGATCAGCGATCGATTCGATCGTCGCTGGGGACGATCCGTCACAGGTGCTCGATTGCCGGCCGACATCGCGTTTCCTTGGCGACGAACCCGAGCCGCGACCTGGTCTCAGGCGCGGGCACATCCCCGGTAGCCGCAACATCCCGCACGTGGAATTCACCGACCCCGAAACCCATGAACTGTTGCGCCCGCCAGCGCTCCGAAACCTCCTCGCGTCGCGGGGGCTGGACCCGGGAAAGCCGATCGTCGCATCGTGCGGATCGGGAATGAGTGCCGCCGTCGCCGCGCTCGCGATCGAGGTGCTGCGTGGTGCGGGCGACATTGTCGGGCCGCCGGTGTCGATCTACGACGGCAGCTGGGCCGAATACGGTCGTTCATGACCTGACGGGAGCGAACGTTACCGGCTGACAACGCCGCAGCGCCGTGCTGCCGTCCGCGCAGCCGGCCATGTCGGTGCCAGGCGCAACACCGCGGCGGCGTCATCGCGCGCGCGCACACACGGTTCCCGGGTGGCGAGCGCGATCCGGATCGGATAGCTCCACGGATCGATCCGTCCCGCCCACCTGAGGCGCGAGATCTGCGCGCCGGAGCCGGCCACCACGTAGGCCAGGTTCTGCTCGACACTGCGCAGCACGCCGAACGCCAGCATCGCCGGGACCAGCCACCACCATTTCGGGACCGCCGCGGTGAGGCGTTCGCGGGAGAGCGGGGTCGCTCCATCGGCGCGTTCCAGCAGCGCGCCCGTAGCCACCGCGGCGAGCAGCAGCGGTGCAGGCAGCAGCATCACCGCGTCGAACCCGCCTTGCACACTCACCACAGCCACGATTGCCAGCACCCCGGCGCCGCCGAGTGCCCTTTCGTCGCCTGCACGCAGGCCGCGGACGCCGCGCCATGCGATCGCAATGCCGAGTCCCACCACCCAGAGGAGTGCCAACAGCCCCCGTTCACTTGCCAGGGCCATCCAATCGCTGCTTGGCCACGGATTGAGGGGGATGACGTCGCGATGTGACCACGATGGGTCGTTCCCGGGTGCGACGTCGCCATAGCGAAGGGGCCAATTGCCGGGGCCCACGCCGAGGTACGGGTGGCGCAGTGCAAGCCGAGTGGTGTTCCGATACTGAAGGATTCGACCGCGACCGGACCCTTCGCTCGCATTGGCGAGGTCGCCGAGCGTGTCGGTGTACGGCGAATCGGTGCGCCACTGCAGCGTGTTGGGGAGGGTGAAGGTCAGCGCCGCCGCGATGACGAGGCCCGATGCGACGAGCGCGATGCGGGTCCACGGGATCGCCCCGTTGGTGCGTCGTTGCAGCAGCACCACGCCGACAACGACCGTACCGGCAACCAGGGAGCCGAGCCATGCCGCGCGGGAGCGGGAGAGGACGATCATCATCGCCGGTGCGATGGTGGCGCACGCGGCGAGCACCGCACCCGGCGTGCGCCGGGCCGTGAGGACGAGCGTCCCCACCACCGGCAGCGCGATTGCGGAGAAGTGCGCGAGAAAGTTGCGATTGCCGAACGTGCCACCGGGCGCACGCGCCCGGGCGAAAAACGGGCTGGTGAATCCGAAGGCCTGCGCGAGGCCGGTTCCCGCACCAATCGCGGCGGCCGCGGCGGCCCAACCGAGCAGCAGGGTGGCATGTCCCATGGCCGCGAGATGACGGGCGGTGATGAAGGCCATGACGCCGGTGGCAGTGAGGGCGGTGGCACGGAGGGCAAGCCACGGATTCAGGGCGGTGACCGATGCGGCCATGCTCCACGCCACGAGCATGAGGCACGACCACACCATGGCCCGGCTGATCCCCGCCGGTCGGGCCGGTCGGGCCAGCACCACGGCGAGCCACACGGCGAGATGGACGACCATCTCCTTGGGGAGCTGGTGCCGATCGAGGTCGCTGGGGCCGGTGGGCAGCGCGATGAGTGCCGCGGTGACAAGGCCGATGCCCAGGACGTGGGCGGCGGCGCGCGAGAGGGAGCGCACCGGCGCCGTGGGATCGTGCGCTTCTGCGCTCGAGGGTGACGGCAGGGTCATGGTGAGGATCTAACATAGGCGAGACTGCGGTGGACGCACGCCGCTAGATTTGACTCAACGGAGGGAGCGCTTTCATGGACGACGACACGCTCGAACCCATCGGCGGTGGCACCGGCGGACCGACGAGTGGATCCGTGCTGGCTGCGACCGACCAGCCGGTGCCGATCGAGGTTCGCGAGATCCCGGACGACCGCATTCCCGAGGGGATGCGGTGTCTCGGGACGTTCCTCGATGGCGTCCTCGTGGCCCGCTGCGCGGTACCACCCGGGGCGGCTGACTACTTCGATCGTTTCCACGTCTTTGCTGAGCCGCGACAGCTCGTGCTCGCGGCGCGCGAGGAGGATCCCGGCCTCCGCTGTGAGCTCTATGCCATCGTGCCGATGCCGTCGAGGCCGCTCGAGACCGAGGATGACGAGCCAGCAGAGCCCTGGGCGGAGTCGGTTCCCAGTTCCGATTACGAGCGCGCCGTGGCCGAATCGGGGCTGGAGGACGAGGACGACGCCCCCACGATGGCCGCAGTGCTCCTCGGGCAGATCGTGCGATTCGGCCGCGATCGCAAGCATCCCGGGAGTCTCCCGCTCGAGACCGTCGATATCCTGGCGCGAATCGTGTCGGGACGGGTGGTCGAGGTGGTCGACAAGGTCCTGGAAGACCTGCTTGAGCCGTGATCGCTTGACACTGCAGGATCTGCGGGGATAGTTGGGGGGCGCATCATCGTTGGTGCGCCCTTCCTGTGTCCCAGAGGTTCCGATGACGCCTGCACCGATCATCCCCATCGCCGAGCGCGGCTACGCGCACCCCGAGATCCTGGTCGATTGCGACTGGGTGGCCGCGCACCGTGACGATCCGTCGGTGCGGCTGCTCGAGTCGAATGAGGACCTCCTCCTGTATGATACCGGCCACATCCCGGGTGCCATCAAGATCGACTGGGTCGACGACCTCAACGACGCCATCGTCCGTGATTATGTCGACCGCGAACGATTCCAGGAGTTGCTGCGCTCACGAGGGATCAACGACGACACCACCATCGTCTTCTATGGCGACAAGAACAACTGGTGGGCGTGCTATGCGATGTGGGTGTTCCAGCTCTTCGGGGTTGGGAACTGCCGCCTGCTCGACGGAGGGCGTGCGCGCTGGATTGACGAGGGGCGCGAGCTGACGACGGACGTCTCGTCTGTGGCGCCCGGGACGATCACCGTGGGGGAACGGCAGGACGGGACGATCCGCGCGTTCCGCGACGAGGTGATGGAGCATGTCCAGGCCGGCGGTGGGCTGGTGGACGTGAGATCGCCCGAGGAATTCCGCGGGGAGCGGATGCACATGCCCGATTACCCCAACGAGGGAGCGCTCCGGGGTGGCCACATTCCCGGCGCCCGCAACGTTCCGTGGGCCCGAGCCGTAGATGCAGAGACCCATGTGTTTCGCACCGCCGAGGAGCTGCGCGCCATCTATGTGGGCGAGCAGCGCCTCGATCCCGCGGCGCCGGTCATCGTGTACTGCCGGATCGGGGAGCGCTCGTCGCACTCCTGGTTCGCGCTGACCTGGCTCCTCGGCTGGCGCAACGTGCGAAACTACGACGGGTCCTGGACCGAATGGGGGAATGCCGTCCGGACCCCGATCGAACGACCCTGAAGCCACCACGAGGAACTGCCCGTGATCGCGCTTGCCCTTGCCTCGCTGCTCGCCACTGCCCCCGCCCCGGGTGTCGCGGTCGACACCGTCACCTACCGCATCGATGTCTCGCATTCCCGCGTGATCTTCAAGATTCGGCACTTCGTCTCCAAAGTCGAGGGTCGCTTCGACAAGTGGAGCGGCTCGATCGTCACCGATCCGAACGATTTCTCGACCGGTTCGGTGGAGGTGAACATCGATGCCGCGAGCATCAACACGAACAGCGAGGGCCGTGACCGCGACCTGCGCAGCAGGAACTTCTTCCTGGTCGACTCGTTCCCGATGATCACGTTCAAGTCGACCCGCGTCGAGGTGCAGGGCAAGGCGATCAAGTTGATCGGCGACCTCACGATGCGCGGTGTCACCCGGCCCGTGGTGCTGGAGGGAGAGTATCTTGGGCGCGAGGGCGCGATCGGCCCTGGGGAGCGCATCGGCTTCGATGTCTCCACCACGATCGATCGCACCGACTGGGGAGTGAAGTGGAACCGCATCGCGGAAGGCGGGGGCGCCATGCTTGGTGACGACGTGACGATCGAGATCACCGTGGCGGGCGTGCGTCCGCGGCCGAGGCCGGCACAGTGATCTCGTACCAGGTCTACAAGATCATCCACCTGGTGGGGATGTTCACCCTCTTCACCGTACTGGGCGGGATCGCCCTGCACGCGCTGAACGGTGGGACCCGCGCCAGCAATACCGGCCGCAGGCTGATCGGCATCATGCACGGCGTGGCGCTGTTCGTCATCCTGCTGGGCGGGTTCGGGATGCTGGCGCGCCTTGGTATGGTGCAGGGCATGCTTCCCGGCTGGGTGTTCGCCAAGATCGCAATCTGGATCACCCTGCCAGTGCTCGGCTTGATGGCGTACCGGAAGCCCGCTGCGGCGAAGCTGCTCCTGGTCGCGATGCCGCTGCTGGGCGGGCTCGCCGCGTGGGTTGCCCTCTACAAACCCTTCTGACCCGGCGGCCCCCGGCGCCGCGTGCCGGCGTCATTGATTCAAGAAGGCCACGACCCGGGCAATCACGCCCGGGTCGCGCAGTACCGCACGGTGGCCGAGTCCCTCGGTGGTGACGAGCTCGGCGCCGTCCCAGCCGGTCGCGATCGCGCGGGCGTCGGCCCACGACACATCCGGATCATCGACATCGTGAATCACCAGCCCCGGCACCCCGAGCGACGCGGAGTGCGCGGCAATGTCGAGGTCCTCCCATGACAACTGCAGGCGACGCTCCATGTTGCGCTGCATCCGGGTGAATGCGCGGGATGGAATGCTGAACATGTCGCGATAGCGGTGCGCCCATGCCATCAACTCTGCCGGGGCCGCGATGGTGACGATCCGCCGCGTTGCCAGGCCGTGCGACGCCGCGTAGATCGCCGCCGATCCGCCCAACGAATGGCCCACCACGCCGTGCAACTCGCCCTCGGCGTCGCCCACCGCGCGGAGCGCCGCGGCGAACTCGGGCATCGAGGCCCGCCAGCCGGTGGAGCGCCCGTGCCCCGGCGCATCGAACGCCACCCCGCGAAATCCCGCGTCGAGCAGCGCGCTGGCGAGCGGCGCGAAGCGGCCCGCGTGACTCCACCACCCGTGCGCGAAGAGGACGGGAGGAAGCGTCGGGTCGCCCCAGCGGTATCCAGCGATCGACTGACCCGCGGCACGCACGGTGAACCGCGATGCGCGGGCCAGAAATGCCGCTTCCTCGGCCCTCGGGGCTGGGCGGGCTGTTCGGACGAAAACGGCCTCGGCCACACGTGCGGTCGCCCCGGGCGCCACATGGCCGAACGCCTGAAAGGCGGTGCGCAGTGCCAACACGCCGGGCTTCGGCCGATGGAGCGGATGGGTTGGAGTGAGGCGCGTGGGGGTCTTGGAGGCCATCCGGGAAAGCTACCAGCGTGCGGGGTGCGGTGGTGATCCGCTATAATCCGGGAATGCCCAATACCCCTCTGTCTCCGCGCAATGCGCCCCCTGCGGGCGGCTCGCCGATCACGCTCAGCGGCTCGACGCTGACCGTTCCAGACCAGCCGATCATCCCGTTCATCGAGGGCGATGGCACCGGTCCCGACATCTGGCGCGCCTCGCGGCACGTCTTCGACAGCGCTGTCGAGATTGCCTACGGTGGTCGGCGTCGGCTGGCATGGCATGAGGTTTATGCCGGCGAGAAGGCGAAGGACCGTTTCGACTCGTGGCTTCCCGACGAGACGCTGGAGGAGATCAACACATACCTCGTCGCCATCAAGGGGCCGCTCACGACGCCGGTCGGCGGGGGGATCCGATCCCTCAATGTGGCACTCCGCCAGAAGCTCGACCTCTACGCCTGCCTCCGGCCGGTGCGCTGGTTC
>JACDBX010000041.1 GCA_013694695.1 Gemmatimonadales bacterium
CCCCGGACTCCGGCTCTCACAACGCCTGACCTGACTGGTGGTGCAGCAATGCTGAGTTCACTCCTGACTGGCCTCGTCGCTCTGTCGACGATCGTCGCCCCGCCAAAGCTGGCGGTGCACGCCGTGCGGTTCTACTCGCCCGTGGCTGGACAGACGAGCGTCCTGGCTTTTGTCCAGGTCCCGTATTCGCTGGCCGAGGTGGCTGGCGACCGCGTGGCGTGGAAGACCACCATCCAGGTGCAGGACGGAAATGGAATGACGATCTACCGCGAGGAGCTGTGGCGCGGTGCTCCGGCAGTGATGAAGCAGCCGGGTGCCTACGGGATCGAACCGCTCCAGTTCGCGCTCACCACCGGTGGCAAGTACACGATCATGGCCACCGTGCAGGACAGTGCTACCGGCAAGACGGCCTCGGCGCAGACAACGGTGGATGCCTACGGCAGCATGCCGATGGTTTCTGACCTTCTCCTCGCGAGCTCGATGCGGGTGGCTGCCGAGGGCGACACGGCGATGGCGCCAGGCGAAGTTGGCCGTGGAAAGCTCCGGTTCGTGACGGCCCCTGAGCTGGTGCTCAACGGACTCTCACCGGCCCTCTCGTTCCTGGTCGAGGTCTATTCGCAGAAGGCGGTTGATGTATCGACCGCTCTCGAAGTTCGCGATTCGGCTGGGGCGTCGATATACAGTATCCCGGCCTTCGACCAGCAGATCGGCGAGGGCGGCGGGGTCATTCGTGGGACGGTTCCGCTGGACGGCCTTCCCGAGGGTGGGTACGTGCTGCGGTCAACGGTCACGATCGGCTCGCAGAAGATCGAGCGAGATGCGCGGTTCTGGGTGGGCAGCCTCGAGGAGGCGCTGGCACGCGAAGCGGGCAACCGCGTCGCCGACCAGCTCACCGACGAGGGGTACTTCGGTTCGCTGTCGGAAGATCAGCTCGACCGCGCAGCCGATGCACTCGAGCTGATTGCAAGCAACCGCGAGCGCTCAGTGTACAAGGCGAGCGGCGAGGGTCGGCTCTCACTGGCGGCAAAGCGCAAGTTCCTGGTCGACTTCTGGGCGCAGCGTGACCCCGACAAGTCAACTGAGGCGAATGAAGAGCGGATCAACTTCTATCAGGCCATTGATTACGCCAATACGGCCTTTGCAGAAACCGGTCGCAGCTCGCGGCCGGGCTGGAAAACCGATCGTGGACGGGTCTGGGCCCGGAATGGCGGAGCGCCATCCGAAGTCCGGAGCCAGCCGCAGTCGGGCCGGGCGCCACCGTACGAGATCTGGCGCTACACCAGGGGTCGGATGCGGTACTATGTATTTGCCGACCGGAACAACCTCGGGGCGTTCACGCTCATGAAGTCGAATGACCTGAAGGAGCCGGGCAATGCCGCCTGGATCGAGATCATGACGCCGGAAGCGGTGCGTGATATCGGGCAGTTCCTGGGCATCAACCTGTTCGAGACGTCACCGGGGTCGTTGCTCAATACCGGAACGCCCTGAGCACACGATTGATCACTGACGGGCGCCGAGATGGCACCCATCACCTCTCCTGAGGAGCAGCGTATGAAGGGAATAGTTCGTGGGGTACTGGGCCTGGCGCTCGCGGTCAACATGGCCGCCTGCACCAACGACGACACGGTCGGAATCGGCGGCGACTTCAACAACGTCGATATCGACAAGAACGCCCTGTTCGTCCGCATTGGCGACAGCAGCGCCGTGCTCGTGCGCCTGGTCAACGACCTCCGCGCCTCCACTCCGGCCGCCTTCACCGTCGCCAATGTCGGTGCCGGCGTCCGCGTCACCTATGACGAGACCTACCGCCCCGATTACACCCAGGGCGACACTCTCATTGCCCCGCTGGTGAAGCCGCAACAGCGGTACTGGGTTGTGGGTACGGCAATCGGCCTCAATGAAGTGACGTTCACGTC
Organism: Gemmatimonadales bacterium; assembly: GCA_013694695.1. Lineage (GTDB taxonomy): Bacteria > Gemmatimonadota > Gemmatimonadetes > Gemmatimonadales > GWC2-71-9 > Palsa-1233. The sequence continues at coordinate 1,917 of JACDBX010000041.1, forward strand.
GGGTGGGGCATCAACCACCATTCGCGCCTACGTGACGCCGCGGAACCTTGGCGCGGCACTCTCGAAGACCACCGGCGTCGTGGCCGGCGAGGTCATTACCATCACCGCACCGGCCGGCCTGAAGTTCTCGCCGACCTCGGCGGTGACCTTCACCACTGGTACTGCCGTCATCACCACCCGCGCAGCCGACGGCTCGTCGATCTCGTTCATCGTCGGCCCCGGCGTCACCGGACCGGCCACGGTAACGCTGGTGCAGCAGACCTTCTCGGGAGCTCCGGCGGTGTCGCTGCAGAGCACGCAGGTGCTGAACGTGGCGCCTGTGACCGTGGCACCGACGACGCTGTCAACGGCCACGCCGAACTCGGGCGCCTCATTCACCGTCGCGCTTGGCGGTGGGCTCCGGTTCAGCAACACCGGCAAGGTCCTGATCGGTGGTGTCGAGGCCGGCATCAGCGCACTCTCGGCTGACTCGAGCACCGCAACAGTGGTCGCACCCCTCAACGCATCGGGTGCTGTCACCTACACCGACTTGGTGCTCAACTTCCTCCCAAGCGTGAAGCTGGCGCTCCCTAGCGACAGCAAGACTGTGACGCCGTCGGCATCATTCGGCGGTACGACGCAGGCCGGGACCGATGCCTTCGCCACGGCGCCAACGATTGCGCTTCCGACCGTCGTCGGGCAGAGCGTGGTCGTGACCGATAACGGCAATGTGTGGGGCACGCCAGCCGGTTGTGTCGGTGGAACCGGCGCTGATAACTGCAAGGTCTACAAGATCGTTGTGCCGGCAGGCCAGACGTTCACACTGACGGGCATCTTCGATACGAATGCCGACATCGGCTACTACCGTTTCAATTCGACGTTCGGTGGTCAGGCAACGATTGCTGACGCACTTGGGCAGTCAGCCACGCGCACCGAATCCGGCACGCTCGGCGCGAACCTCACTGCTGGTACGTACTACATCATGGTTGCGTACTATGGTCCGGCCTCGTACGGCGCAGGGGCCGTGGCTCGTCCGACCATCATTCAGACCAGGATTACCCGCACGCTCTAACCGGCCTGCGGTAGCTCGACAACGCGCCCCCCGTCCGGTTCGCCGGGCGGGGGGTGTTTGTCTTTACGGAGAAGGGAGAAGGGAGAAGGGAGAAGGGAGAAGGGAGAAGGGAGAAGGGAGAAGGGGGAAGGG
>JACDBX010000045.1 GCA_013694695.1 Gemmatimonadales bacterium
GCTCCAGCCAGCTCGGCACACACTTCACGACACCGTCACCCGCACGATCACATTCCTCCCCGCATCGTCCGCGTACCGCTTGTACCGACTGAGGAATGATCGATACGACGTGTCGAGGATGTTCCGCGCCTGCAGGTCGAGCAGCACGCGCCGACCGGCGACATCGAACGCTCCACCAGTGCTGACGTTCACGAGGGTGTATCCCGCGGGTGCGAAATCGTCGGGGTCGAGCCGGCGCTGTCGTGCGTTCGTCTCGCCACCGACCTGAACGTAAATGTCGTGCACGGTGGGGACCCTTGGCTCGAGCCGAACATTGTACGTGAACCGCACCGGTGCCACGAAGGCCAGCGGCAGGTCGGTCGTCGTGTTCTGGCCGCGGGTGTAATCCACGCCACCGCGCAGGTGGAGCCATGTTCGGAGGTGCACATCGGCCGACGCCTCCATCCCGGTCAGGACTGCATCGCCCTGTTCATACCGATACACCTGAAACCCCGATTCCGGATCCGTCTCGCCAGTGGGATCGGGGTAGATGTAGTTGGTGATGGCGTTGCGGAACACCCCGATCTCTCCCTGCACGCCGTGTCCCTGCATCCGAACCGCAACGTCGACGTTCAGCGATGCCTCGGTGCGCAGGGCGGAGTTGCCGACCTCGTAGCGCACGGTTCCCTCGTGAACACCGTTGGCGAAGAGCTCGAACGCTGAGGGGGCCCGGAAGCCGCGACCGATGTTCGACACGAGTGCCACCGATTCCGTCACGCGCAGCAGGGCGCCAGCGTTGCCGGTAACGGCGCTCCAATCCTGTTCGCCTCCGTCGAGTCCGAGCGCTTCGTTGGCCTCGTGCCGAAGGCGCCGCCAGTCGGCGCGCGCCCCGACCGAGAACTGCCACCGCCCGGCGTCGATCTGCTCGAAGGCATAAGCGCCGACATTGTCGGTCACGGAAGCCGGCACCAGCACCTCCTCGCCCGAGATCGAAACGGTGCTGCGCATGGCACTGATCCCGAGCACGCCGGCGAAGCGTCCTCCGGTCGCGTGATGGAGATGGATGTTTCCCATCGTGTTGATCGACTGCAGGCCGAGGGCGAAATCGGTGGTGCTCGCATCCTCGAATTCGCGTCGATGATTGCTCTCGCGACCGAGATCGACCTCGATGCGGGCGGAGCCGAGGGCGATGTTGCCGGTGAGCGTCCCGCGCGACACCCCAACCCGCTGAAACGGGGTGGCACCAGGCTCCTCAGCGGGATCCTCGTGGATCTCCAGGCGCTCGCTGCGTCCGGTGAAGCTGGCTCCGAGTGTGCCCCAGCCGCCTCGTACAGCGAGCGCGGCCGAGCCGCCGTGCATGTCGAGCCCGGAGTTGGCGAGCGTCCCCGATGGGGTGCGCAGGTCGCCCTGGGTGCGCGCCGTGAGCGTGGTCCGGAAGCCGACTGGTCCGCGAGCGCCCTCGACCAGCAACGACCCGTCGGGCGCGTCGCCGTTGGTGCTGAACGATCCCGTGAGCCATTGGGAGACGAATGCCGGCCGGCCGGTCGCATCGGGCAGCTCGCGCTGCACCACGTTGATCACGCCGCCGAGTGCGTCCGACCCGTACAGCACGCTGGCTGGCCCGCGGATCACCTCGATTCGCTCGGCGGTTGCCGTCTCCACGTTCGGGGCATGTTCGTCGCCCCACTGCTGGCTCTCGATCCGCTGGCCGTTCTCCAGCACGAGCACGCGGTTGGATGTCAGCCCGCGAATCACCGGTTTGCCCACGCCGGAGCCGGTCGAGAAGTTGCGCATTCCGGGCAGTGCCTCGAGTACCGCGCCGAGCGATGGCGCCTGTGCATTGGCGAGCCCGTCACCCTGCAGCACAGCCAGGGGCTGCGGCGACTCCAGGGCGGTGGTCGCAAGGGGCGTGGCGGTGGTCTGGATTGCGGCGAGCTCGATGATGGTGCGCGTGAGCGCCACGTCCAGTCGGGTGTCCTGCCCGCGAATCGTGACGCGCATCACCCGTGGACGGAACCCGATCGCGGCGACGGACACGCCGTAGGTACCATCGGCAACATCGGTGAGCAGGAACCGGCCGTCCGCATCGGTACGGGTCGAGCGCGACGCCTCGAGGATCACGATCCTGGCATCGGCGACCGGCCGTCCTGTGGTGTCGGTGACGCGGCCGACAAGTGAGTAGGCCCCGGGCTCATTGTGCGGCACCGGAAGTGGAAACATTGCGGTGGCAACCGCAAGCAGGATTGCAAGCATCGGATCTCCATCCATGATGACAGGGCGCGGCATGGCCGCATGGTCCCGCAGGGCGGGATGAGCAGATCTTTGAAACGCCTGTCAGGCGGGAGGAGCGCGGGATCCTGGCGGAAGCGGAGGGAGGCGATCGAGGTGGGAATCATCGGGCGTGAGGATGGCGACCCGGCGGGTGGCCATCTCGAACCGTGGGGCATCGACGGAACTGCTGACCGGTGACGCCGAAGCGACTGGAGCTCCGATCACGCACCGTTCGGCGTGACAGGCCGGCCCATCGGCGGACTCGATATGGTGCACGCCCGCCGACTCGGCGTCCGCGTGGTACCAGATGGCGTCCGCGAGCGGCCCGATGAACGCGGCCCATGCGAATGACAGCGCCGACATAAAGGCGATCGTGCGGCGAGCAGTGTTCACGCGACCGCAGCCTCCTGCAACGCCTCGCGCACCGCCGGGGGGCCGTCGCTCGGGATCAGGAACCAGAACGTGCTCCCCTTCCCGTGGATCGATTCCACACCAATCTGTCCGCCGTGCATCTCCACGAAGCGCTTGCACAGCGCGAGCCCGAGCCCGGTTCCCTGCACGGCGCGGGACGCGGTCGAGTCGACCTGGCTGAACTCACGGAAGAGTTTGTCCATGTCTTCTTGACGAATCCCGACCCCTGTATCGGACACCGACACCCACACCACGTCGCGGGTCGCAAGCTTCGGCACCTCTCCGAGTCGGCCAGTGCTGGCCGTCGTCGGCATGGGCGCGACGGTGCGCACCGCCGAGATGGTGATCTGGCCGCCTTCGGGGGTGAACTTCGATGCATTGGACAGGAGGTTGAAGAGGATCTGGCGGATCCTCGTGCCGTCGGCGATCACCTCGAGCTCGGCATCGGGGAGTTCCATCGCGCAGTCCTGTGTCCTCGCGGTGCGCAACGATGCCGTGTCCGTGATGGCACCGGTGACCGCGTCGCGCAGATCGAAGCGCGCAAGATTGAGCGTCATGCGACCGGCCTCGATCTTCGAGAGATCGAGCACCGAATTGATGAGGCCAAGCAGGTGGTTGCCGTTGCGCAGGATCGCCTCGAGAAACTCCTTCTGCTGCTCTTCCAGGGGCCCGAGACCCTCGGTCAGGAGCAGGTCGGAGAATCCGATGATTGCATTGAGCGGGGTACGCAGCTCGTGCGACATGTTCGCGAGGAACTCGCTCTTGAGTCGCGTTGCACGCTGCAGTTCCTTGTTCTTGAGGGCGAGCATGCGCTCGTTGCGGCGCAGCTCCTCCAGTACCGTAGTCCGGTCGAGGCCGAGCACCACCTGATCGCCGAGCGTCTGCAGGAGCTGGAGATCGTGGCCGGTGAACTGTCGACCGTCGCGCCGGTTGTAGGCACAGAGCGCCCCGACCACCAGGCCAGCCGACCGCAACGGCACCATGGCAGCGCTCTGGAGCCGATCGTTCAACTCGTCATGGCGATGGTTGCGAGGGTCGGTTTCCATGTCATGCACGATCGCGGCCTCGTCGGCGGTGATGACGTGGCCCGCGAGCGACCGATCGATCGGGAGCAGCGACCCGACGGCTGGCATCAACGGCCCCGCGCCGGCCACAACCTTCACGAACCGACCCTCTTCCACCACCAGCATGATCGCGCCGCCCTCGGCCTCCAGGAGGTCAGCAGCGGCTTGGGCAATCTGGCGGTTGAGAGCGAGCAGGTCGTTGCCGGCCAGGAGCGCGGCGGAGAGATCGCGGAGGCGTTCGAGCTCACTGTTCCGGCGAGCCGATGCGTCGAGGGCCCGGGAGAGTGAATCCTTCTGGTGGTCAGCGAGAACTCGCCCCCGGCGCAGCGTGACGAAGGCGAGTGCCGACGAGACCGCGGCGAAGGCGAGTCCGCCATCATACCTGCCGAGCGCCAGGAGCCCGACCGACGCCCAGCCGCAGAACAGGGCGAGGAACAGCATCGTGCCAGTGCGTGACAGGGCTGTATATCCGGGACTGGGCTCGGGGGTGGCGGCCGTGTAAGAGGCCGTCACCATCGAAACGCTCGGTCCGTCCGGAACCCCGCCAGCGCTCACGCCGTGCCCTCCGAATCATTGGTTTCGACCAGCACCTGATGGAACACCGTGGTGCCGATCCGGATCATTTCCCGTAAATACGGCCGGCAGAGGCCGCATTGTGCGCCGCAACCAGTTTCCCGCATCAGCCGATCAAGGTCCCAACTCCCTGCCCGGACCCTCGGCAAGAGCTGTGCAAAGAGCGTGCGCTGGCATACACAGCGGTCGATATCCACGCCCTGGCCCTGTCAGGGGGCCGCGGGACGGATATCGAGCTCACTCACCAGCGCCCTGTCCGGGAGGGATAAGGCATCGATGATGACAGCGGCAACATCTTCCGATCGCAGCATGCGCTCAGGCGGCATCTCGCCCAGCAGGTGCTGATCGCGGCGGAGATCGGTGTCGACCGAACCGGGGCAGACCGTCAGCACCCGGACACCGTCGTGGCGTACCTCGGCCAGGAGCGACGACGAAAACCCGAGGACGGCATGCTTCGAAGCGGCGTAGGCCGTCCCGCCCTTGAAGCCGTTCCTGCCCGCCAGCGACGAGACGTTGATCACGAATCCCCGCTGGCGTTGGCGCATCCCACTCAGCACTGCCTGGGTCACCACGAAGAGCGACCTGACGTTGCTCGCGAAGGTGGTGTCCCAGTCCTCGAGCGTGAGTTCGCTGAAGGGCTTCAGGATGCCGACGCCGGCGTTGTTGACCAGCACGTCGGCCGGGCCCAGTCGCGACTCGACGTGATCGACGAGGGCGCGGACGCCGTCAGGATCGCTGACGTCGCAAGGCTGGCCAGCGGCGTCGATCCCCTCGGCACGCAGCTCCGCAATTACATCGGCGAGCGGGCCGGGCCGCCGCGCGCACACGCCCACGGAATACCCGGCCCGACCGAGTGCAAGGGCTGTGGCCCGACCGATCCCGGCGGACGCCCCGGTGACGAGCGCGACGCGTTGCGGTGTGGTCATACCTTGTGGTGCACCACGCGCCCGGCCTGTTCGCCGTCATCGGCGGGGTACAGCTCGAAATCATGGAAGAACGCCGGCGCCTCGGCCCGCAACGTCTCCAGTATCCTGACGGCGCACCGCCGGATCTCGCGTTCGGCGCCTTCGCCGAGGCGCAGTTCAAGCATGGTACGCCATGCGCGGGTGTTTCCGCTCACGACGATCTTCGTTTCGGTTGCATTGGGGAGCAGCGACCGCGCGGCCTCGCGAGCCATCTTCCGCCGGTGCACCTTGCTCTCGACCCACGCGTAGCGCTCCATCAATCTTTCGACGGCGGTGACGTAACTGTCCTGGGCAGCGGCGACCTGGGTGCCCCACGCATCCTCCAGCTCCGCGTCGCCCTGCATCGCGGGCGGCATCACGAATGCCGCCTCCGACTCGTCGACGTAGCGCTGCGAGAGCTGCGAATAACCGAACCCGGCGCGGTGTCGGACCAGCTCGTGTGTCAGCGAGCGCGAGACCCCCTCGATGAGCACCACGTACACCGCGTGCTCGAACACCGATCCGTGTCCCTGCTTCAGGATGTTGCCGAGATACTCGGCCGTACTCCGTCCGGCCGGGTTGTGCTGGCTCATGTAGCAGAGCCGGCCGGCGAACTCGGCCAGGCGCTCGCCGTCGGTGCCGGGCTCGTGCCATTGCACGGCGAGATGCGCCGGCTCGACAAACTGCGGGCGGGCGATCAGGGTGACAACGGGTTCGCGGTAAATCTTGATCATGGATGCGGGCGGGTTGGAGTCGGGGGAAGGTAACGGGTTGGAGCACTCACCAGCGGCATCGCCCCCAGTCAGCGGTGCGTTCCAGGTCGGCGAGCCATTCGTCGGCATCCGCAGGGATTGCCGGGGCATTCGGGCCAAGCTTGAGGCTGGCGAGCGGATCGGCCCGACCAATGATGACGCCCGGATTGAAGAGGCCGATCGGGTCGAAGGCATCCTTGACGGCTGCGTGACATTGCATCACCGCCTCCCCGTACAACGCGCCCAGCAGCGGCGCGCGGAGGCGGCCCGCACCGTGTTCCCCCGACGGCGTTCCGCCGAGCGCGATCACGTCGCCAGACACGCGGCGGTAGACTGCCGCGATGCGATCAGGCCATGACGGGTCGCCGGTACGTGGCAGAAGATTCACGTGCACGTGACCGTCGCCGGCATGCCCGAAGATGACCACATCCACCCCGGCACTTCGGCAGGCCGCGTCGACCGCCTCGATATAGGCCTGCAGCGCTCCAGGCGGCACGCATCCGTCCTCGACCACCTGCAGTGACCGGCGGCCGTCTTCCAGCGCCGCGAGCGCGGGTGACGCACCGTGGCGCACCGCCCAGAGCCGCTCGATCTCGTCGGGCCGGAGGGCAAGGTCAATCCGGGCATGCGGCGCGGTGGCTGCAGCCGCGGCGGCCATCCGGGCACTGACCTCGCTGGCGTCATCCCCGGTGAAGTCGGCGAGCAGGATACTGCCGGCGCCGAGCAGCGCCGCATCGGTATCGACGGACTGCTGGGTGCGCCGGATCACCCCGAGAAACGATTCGTCAAGGAACTCGAGCGTCTCGGGGTCATACGGACGAATGGCCTCGATCGCGGGCTCCAGGTGGTCCCGCCGATCCAGCACGGCACGGAGCGACATCCGCACGGCGGGCTGGGCATCGAGTCGCACGGTGAGCCGGGTGATCACGCCGAGTGTACCCTCGGACCCGATCACGACATCGATCAATTCGCGATGAGCGAGCCAGTGGTCGAGTGCGTAACCGGCGCTGTTCTTCCGCACTGCTGGATACCGTCGCCGGATCTCGTCGCGGTGCTGCTCCAGCACCGGCACGACCTGTTGCGCCCAGCGACCAACTACCGGATGGGTGCCCGGCGGTGACTCGCCCCGCGCGAGATGCAGCGGTCCGTCAACGGTCTCCAGGGTCAGCGCTTCGATCCACGGCCTGATGCTTCCATGTCGGAGGCTCGCCGCGCCCGCCGCATTGGTCGACACCATCCCGCCAAGGGTCGCCCATGCTGCACTCGATGGCTCGGGCGGGAGTCGCAGCCCGTGCGGCGCGGCGGCGGCGCGGAGTTCCGCGAGTGTCAGTGACGGGGAAACGATGGCCCGCCGCGCGATCGCGTCAACGTCACACCCACCGCTGTCGAAAGAGGAGAGGTCGAGCACCAGGCCGGGGCCGATGTTCCCGCCATCCATCGCGGTGCCAGCGCCGCGCGGCGTGATCGACAGTGATGCGTTCCGCGCGTCACCGATGGTTGCGCGCAGCATGCCAATGTCGCGGGGCCGCGCCACCGCGGCGGGGATGATCCGCATGATGCCGGCGCCCTGGCTATATCGGGCGCGCCGGGCCATGTCACGGTCGAGGAGTTCGGGCGTCACGCCCGCCGCCAGGCGCGTTGCAGGCGACCGGCAACCGCGGCGATCGCGGTGCTTGAGGGAAGCAGCAGCGCCGCGGTGCCGAGAAGGAGGTACACCTCGCGGCGGGGCATTTTCACGGTGGTGCTTGCCACACCTTGCGCCGCGTTGCGCCGGACCAGCGCCAGCGTGCGGAGGGCGAACAGCAGCTGCACCACGCAGAAGAGCCGGATCCGGAAAGCACGGCGTGGCACGGCAAGCGAATAAGCGAGCGCGTCCCGCAGCATTCGCTCGGCAAGCTCGATCAGCGGTTGGACCACCTGCCACGATTCTGCCGTGTGGCCCGGCGCGAGGAACTCCAGCGGCGTGATGCCAGCTGCCGCCCAGTGTGACGCCGGGAAATACACCCGTCCCTCAGCGAGGTCGTTGCCGACGTCACGAATCACGTTGGTGAGCTGCAACCCGACCCCGAAATTGACAGCGTGGCGGTGCATGATCGCCAAGCGGGCACCGCGAACACCGTGGGCGTGGTTCTGGTACAGGTCGGTGAGCATCAGGCCGACGGTCCCCGCCACGTAGTAGCAGTACTGCTCAAGCTCGGCCTGCGTGGCGAAGAGCGGGGTGGTGCTGTCGGGGCGCGGGGCCAGGGACACCGACATGCCGTCGATCATCTCGACCGCGTACCGCGCGATGGCATGCACATCCGCTGCACCGAGGCGGTGGAGTTCGCGATGCACGGAATCCGCAATCCGCATCAGCGCGTGCTCATCGGCAGTGTGCCCGATGCCGTCAACGGGAAGCGCACTCGGCTCACCCGTCTGGACGGCCGTTCGCCAGGTGGCAAGCAGTTCGCGACGCCGGGGAATGGGGAGGGCGGAATCATCTTCGATCGTATCCGCGACCCGGCAGACCAGGTATGCGATCGCAACCGCGCGGGAGAGCGGCGCGGGCAGCATTCGAATGGTTAGCGCAAAGGACCGGGACACCCGGGGGAGGATGGCCTCGCACTGGCGCCAGTCGTCGAAAGGATTCAGGGCTTTGCCGGTGTGGTGTCGGTCGCCACGCTCGGTGGGATGGCGACCGAGTCCGCAGCCTCCAGCGGCTCGCCATGGGCCAGCGTGAGACGGTTGACGATGCCCGCCACCCGGATCGAGATCGGGTGCTGGATCGGCACCTGTCGCTCAAGCGACCGGCCATCGCGTGATGGATCTGCCACCGGGCGGTACACCGTCTCGATGGTAACGAGGGAATGGTTGGCCTTCGATGGCTCGATGAAAGCGCGAACCTTCACTACGTCGAGGCCCAGCGGCCGACGCCGGGTGGGGCGCAGCGTGGCGGCGTCGAACCATTCGGACTCCAGCCAGCCGTCTTTCGCCTCGGTGCGTCGGACGGGTATTGAGTCGGCATCGAGCGCCAGTGCGACTTCCCGGGTTGCCTCGGGGAGGAACAACTCGAGCTCCATCACCGCCGAGCCGGGCTGGGGCACGAAATGCGGGCGCGTGGTGGTGGGGTAGCATGCGAGTGCCGAGATGACGCCAAGCGTTGTCAGGGTGCGGTTCACAGGCCCAGCTCCATTGGCACCGGCTCATCGCCGCGCCAGTCATAGAATCCCTGCCCGCTCTTGCGACCCGTATAGCCGGCGCTCACCATCCGCCGCAGCAGCGGTGGCGGAGCGTAGCGCGTCTCGCGGTACTGGTCGAACATGATGTCCGCGATCCGGACGACGGTATCAAGCCCGACGAAATCGAGGAGCGTGAGCGGTCCCATCGGATGGCCCGCACCCAGGTGCATCGCGGCATCGAGATCGGCGATCGTCGCGACCCCCCGCTCGAGTGCGCGCACGGCATCGAGAAGATACGGCACGAGCAGCAGGTTGACGATGAATCCCGACTCGTCGCGGGCGACCACCGCAGTCTTCCCCACCGCGCCGACGAACGTGGTGGCGACCTCCAGCGCACGGGCGCTGGTGCGAACGGAGCGCACCACCTCGACCAGCGCCATCATCGGGACGGGATTGAAGAAGTGCAGCCCGAGCATGCGTTCGGGGTGCTGCAAGCCCGCTGCCTGCTCGACCACCGACAGCGACGACGTGTTGGTGGCGAAGACGCAATCATCGCGACAGATCGACTCGAGCGCACGCCAGAGAGCCTGCTTGGGGGCGAGGTCCTCGACGATAGCCTCGATCACGAGATCACAATCGTGCAGCGCATCCAGGGATGTCGCCAGCATCAGGCGCTCCAGCGCGGCATCGCGCGCTTCAGGGGCCAACGTGCCCTTGGCCACGAACCGGTCGAGTGAACGCGTGATGCCAGCCACGGCGCGCGGACGCTGCGCAGCGTCATGCTCGAAGAGCCGCACGCTCATCCCCGCGGTCGCCGCAACCTGCGCGATGCCCGATCCCATCAGGCCGCCACCGGCAACTCCCACCACCTGGGTGGTCATTTCTCGAGCGCCCGGCGCACTTCGGTGCTGATCTCGCGCACCACCTCGCCCACCCCTCGCGCGATCCGACCTGGCGGGCCAACGGGATGTGGTCCCGGAAGGGCCGGGTTGCGCTCGAGCGCATCAAGTGCGCGTTCAAGTCCGAGCTGCGCCCGGTGCGCCACAGGTCGATATGCGCGCGCCGCGAACCACGCGGTACCCAAGCCGCCGATCACCGGGATGAGCGGGACAAGCAGGGCCGACCCGACCAACGCGACGCCGCCTGCGCCCAGGAGCCCAGCGGTGGCCAGCGCGCTGGCGCCGCCGATGTAGCTGGTGCGGGTGGATCGCAGGGTGGCCGCAAGCGAGACATGACAGAATCCCGCCTCGAGAGGCGTCACGACCGCCGCGACGAGTTCCGCCCGGCCGAGGTAGGGCCGGTTGTGGCCGCCCCGCAGCGCCGAGCTCATGCGACGCATCGCGCCAGCCAGCGCGTGCATCGGCTCGAAGGTTGTCCGGCCGATCGTGGCCCGCTGGACCACGAAGTGCTCATGGATGTCGAGCCACTGGGACAGCGCCGTCAGGATGGCGGCCTGGCTTCCCTGCACCACGCGTTCTGCGCTCAGCTCCGCGACACCCACCAACCGGTCAACGACGGTTTCCGGCGCCGCCACCACGGCACGGGTTCGCTCCTCGAGCAGTGCCTGCTTCAGCGCCTGAACGGGAATGCCCACCTCTTCGCCAAGCGCCAGGATCTCGTCCTCGGTAAGTCCCTCGCCAATGTCGCGCGAGGTCGCCTGGATCTCAGCGGCGCGCTGCAGCACCCGGTCGAATGTGGTGCGGTCGATCCGCGCCGGAAGGCGATTGTCGGTCACGTCCCGAGTCCCTCGATGATGACCGCGATCCCCTGCCCGCCACCAATGCATGCCGCGCCGAGCCCGAGTCCACCACCGCGAGCGCGGAGCGCGTGGAGCAGGTGCGAGATGATCCGCGCCCCGCTCGCGGCGAGTGGATGGCCGATCGCGATTGCGCCCCCGTGCACGTTGGTGCGGGTGCGGTCGAGTCCGAGTTCGCGCTCCACCGCGATGTACTGCGCGGCAAACGCCTCATTGATCTCCACGAGGTGCATCGCATCAATCGACAGCCCGGCCATCGCCATGGCCTTGCGGGCGGCCGGCACCGGCCCGATCCCCATGATGTCGGGAGGGACGCCCGCCACGCCCCACGCGACCAGCCGGCCAAGGGGGACGAGCCCGTGTGCCCGGGCGGTGTCGGCGGTGGTCATCACCATCATCGCCGCACCGTCGTTGATACCCGAGGCGGTGCCCGCCGTGACCGTCCCGCCTTCGCGGAAGAGTGCCGGCAACCGCGCAAGCGACTCCGACGATGTCTCGGCACGGATGTGCTCGTCGGCAGCCCATGCGGAATCCTGTTTGGTGCGGCGATCGCGCACCGGCACGGGGATCACCTCGTCCCGGAATACGCCAGCGTGCCAGGCCGCGTGGGCGCGCGCGTGCGACGCGATCGCGATCTCCTCGCATTCGGCGCGAGTGATCCCGTGGCGCGCGGCGAGGTTCTCCGCGGTGTCGGCCATGGTGCACCCGGCGTGTGCGTCCCGCAGCCCCTCGAACAACGAGTCCTCCAGTGGTGGCGGTGCGCCGTAGCGAATACCCCAGCGCGCGCCGCGAAGCACGTGCGGGGCCTGGCTCAGCGACTCGGTGCCCCCCGCCAGCACTGCGGTGGCCTCGCCCAGGAGGAGCCGGTGCGCACCCTGCACTGCCGCCTCGAATCCCGAGCCGCAAAGGCGATTCACCGTGACCGCCGGCGTCTCGACCGGAAGTCCGGCACGCAGGGCCACATGGCGCGCGCAATACATCGCGTCCCGCGATGTCTGCAGGGCGTTGCCGATGATGGCGTGATCGATGTGGGAGGGATCGAGACCGGACCGCGCGACGGCCGACTCAGCCGCGAGCACACCGAGGTCGGTGGCGGTCAGCTCCTTGAGTGTGCCACCGAACGAACCGAAACCGGTGCGGACCGCCGAGGCGAATACGATGTCTTCCATGCGGGAAATAAAGCGAAAAAACCGGACAACGTGGATCGTCGCCCGCGATCAGGCATCCTTGTTGACCCGGATGCCGCATTCGGGGCAGTGCTTCCAGGCACGTTCGACCGCGGTCCCGCAGGCCCCGCATGCGGGCGGTTGCTGAGATGCGCCACAAAACGGACAGAACTTCACCGCCCGCTCGGTCGGCAACTCCTCGGTGCAGCTCCAGCAGGCCGCCTCGGGGGGAACGAACGCCGCAGGGCCGGTGAGGTAGGCTGGCGGGGGTCCGGGCGTCGCGGTGGGCGGCGCCACCCGGGTGGCGTCGCGCGCGACCGGAAGCGGGATCACGTCGGAGAATGGCTTCGGGTCCCCGGCGTCGGCGTCGGCGTCGGCGTCAGGAACGGTGGGTTCGGCGGCGGGGTTTGTTGATGGGGTCGATCCCATGGCCCGCCACTTTTCGTTGGCCTCCGCCCTCGCCTCGCCGAACGATGCATCCGCAAGCCGGGCCTGCGCATCATCGGTGAGCGTCAGTTCGGCCGAGCGCAGCAGGCGCAGGGTGTCGAGATCGGGGATGCGATCAGCCATCGTGGCGCGGGCCATCTCGCCTGCCTCCTCCGGATGCGTGGTCGCGAGTCCTTCCTCCCCTGCGATGAGGCGCAGCACCAGCGCCTCGTAATCCTCACTGATGTCGATGCCGAGCAGGCGACGGGCGGTCCGGTAGGGCATGGTGCGATCGAGCAGCGTGCCGACATCGATCGGTCCGCCACCCGCGCCACCGTCGGCCCGCCATTGCACGAGCAGCGCGGCGACAAATCGTTCGAGGTCGGTCACGATCCCTCCGAGCGCGCAAAGCGGTCGTCATCGAGCAGTCGTTGCTCAATGGTCCCGAACGCAGCATCGGCATCGTAGCCCGGGAACTTGCCCTTCGCCACCCGCTCGGCGAGCCACGCGTCGTATCCCGACGCCACCAGGCCCTCGGAGGTCCGCTGGGTGGTGGCGGCGAGCACGGCAAGATCGTTGGCGTACTCGTTCTTGGGATGCCCGGCGTGGCCGCGCACCCAGGTGAACTGAGCGTCGTGCAGGGGGAGCGAAGCCCAGAGTGCACGCCAGAGCTCGAGGTTCTCGATCACCCCGCCCTTGCGAACCCATCCGCGCGCCTTCCAGCCCGGAGCCCACTCGCGAATCCCTTTCACCAGGTACTCCGAATCGGATACCAGCAGCACCCGCATCCGGTTTCCCTTGCCGGCAAGCAACTGGAGTACGGCGATCGCGCCGGCGAGGGCCATGCGATTGTTGGTGGTCGAGGGAGCGTGCAGGAAGAAATCGCGGCGCTCCACCCCACTACCGGTGCGCACCTCGACCAGTCCACCGCTGCCGCCGGGGTTGTCCCCAGCACGGCCGTTCCCGAGGCAGCTCTCATCGAGATGCACGACAGCCGCCCGTGTCGCCGGAGCGCTCACGTCTCGATGACCTGGAAGTGGTCGAGTTCGGCGAGGACGAACACGAGCTCCTCGCCGGTCATCGCGAGGTAGGCACTGAGTGCGTCGCGCCCGCGCGACGTCGTGAGGGCGGATGCAACGACCACGTACTCGTTGCCTCGGCGCCGGAGCGACACCCGCTTGCGGCGGAGCACCGCGTGTTCAAGCTGTTCCATGCGCTCCGGGGTCCATCGGAAGGTGCCCATGCCGGGAAGTTAGCGCCCCGATGCGCGATGCGCCCCGGGGATCCGGGGCGCATCGTGATGGCTCGAACTACCGGGATCAGCGGCGACGACCGGTCGCCTTCTTCACGCGCTTCACGGCCTTCTTCGCGGCATTCTTCGTGGCCGACCGCGCCGGAGCGGTCGCACGCTTCGCCGACTTCTTCATCGACTTCGCGGTCGACCTGGCGCTGGTCGTTGCCCGCGTCGCGGTGCGCTTGGCCGCCTTCTTCGTTGACCTGGCCGTGGACCTGACCGTCGCCTTGGCACTCTTGACCGCGCGCTTGGCCGACTTCTTCGCCGACTTGGCCGTGGACTTGGCCGTTGACTTCGCGCTCGCCTTGGCGCTCGTGGCGGTGCGCTTGACCGTGGCCTTTGCGCTTTTCGCCACCGACGCGGTCGACCTCGCACCCTTCTTCCGGGTGGTCCGGGCTGCGCCGGACACCTTCGAGACCAGACTCGACGCTGCGTCCTTCACCGCGGCGGATGAATCGCTCGCCGCACGGCCGACCTTCTTCCGGACCAACTTCGCGTCCTTCACCGCCTCCTTGCGCACCTTCTGCATGGTGCGTCCGACTTCCTTCTTCACCGCCTTCACGTCCTTGCGCACTTCCTTGCCCACACTCTTCGCGGCTTTCGTCCCGGCCTTGCGGGCGTCAGTGAGCATCCGGCCGGCGGCGTCGGACGATTTCTCCGCGATGTTCGAGGCGGCGGCGGCAACCGACGCCGCGGCGCTGGCGACGACCGACGGCTTCTTGCGCACGCGGCGCTTGGGGGCCGGCAGGCCACCCGGGGCGGGTTCTGGGATGTTCAGTGGCACGGGCGCTCTCTGGACAGCGTTGGGTTTCTCGAGTGAGCCATACTGGAATTCAAACGTATCATCAGGCATCTCCATGAAACGCTCCTGCTCTGTCCAGTGGATGTGGTCGGGTTGCGACCCACGGACAACATCGCCCGGGGGCGCACGCGACGCGGTTGACGCGCTATAATATGTCGCGTCACGCTCCTCCTTCTGCAAGGTGTGGTCACACCCACGATGCGCGCACTCTGCCTCACCGCGACCCGCGGAACCGACCACCTCGCCCTGTGCGACATGCCCGTTCCCGCCCTCACAGACCCTGGCGAGGTTCGGGTGGCGATCAAGACGGTTGCCCTCAACCACCTCGACCTGTGGGTGGCCGAAGGGCTCCCGGCAGTGCCCATCAAAAGTTTCCCGCACGTTGTCGGTGCAGACGGAGCCGGGGTGGTGACGGAATGTGGCGCAGCCGTGACCCACGTCTCCGTGGGTGATCGCGTGGTGATCAATCCCGGGATCTCGTGCGGCCACTGCGAGGCATGCATCGCCCTCGACGAGCCGTTTTGCCGAGAGTTCGCACTTCTCGGCGAGCACCGCCATGGCACGGCCGCCGAGCAGGTGGTGCTGCCGGGTCGCAACGTGCTCCGGATCGAGGGAGAGTGGAGCTGGGCCGAGGCAGCGGCGTTCTCGCTGGTCACCCTCACCGCCTGGCGAATGCTCGCGCATCGTGCCCGTATCAAGGCGGGAGAGGTGGTTCTCATCTGGGGCGCGGGCGGTGGCGTGGCCCTGCAGGCGCTGCAGATTGCCCGTCACCTTGGCGCCCGCGTCGCGGTGACCTCGTCGTCCGATGCCAAGCTCGCGCAGACCACTGCGCTCGGCGCCGAATTGCTGATCAACCATCGCGAAGAACCCGACGTCCCCGCCGCCGTGAGGACACATTTCGGGCGACGGGCGGATGTGGTGGTCGACACCGTGGGGGCGCCGACCTGGGCTCGCTCGCTCAAGGCACTGCGACCCGGTGGGAGGTACGTGACGTGCGGGGCCACAGGTGGGCACGATGTCGCACTTGACCTGCGCCGACTCTTCTGGTTCCAGTGGTCGATCCTGGGGTCGACCATGGGAAGCTCGGTGGAGTTTGGCGAGATCGTCTCACTCGGAAACCGGGGACTGCTGCGCCCGGTGATCGATGCTGTCTATCCGCTCGCCGAGGGAGCCGACGCATATCGGCGTTTGGGCGACGCGCAGCAATTCGGAAAACTCGTTCTCGAGGTGGATCGTGACTGACATCCTGGATCGCCTGCAAACTGGCGCCCTGCAACTGTGGTTCGTCCTCCCGGCCATTCTGGGCGCGATCATCATCCTCCTCGCAGGCTACTTCCTTGCCCGCCAAGTCGAGAAGTGGGTCGACAACACCCTCAAGCGCCTCGACTTCAACCGGGTCGCCGAGGAGGGCGGACTGCGCGAGGTGGTCGACCGGACCGGGGCACGTCTCGATCCCGTACATGCAGTGGGCAAGCTGGTCTTCTGGCTGGTGATGCTCGTCGTGATCCTGCTGGCCTCGGCGGCGCTCGGGCTGGAGAGCATCAACGAGATGTTCGGGATCATGATCTCGTTCATCCCGACCCTGATCGCGGCGATCGTGATCGTGATCCTGGGGATGCTGGTCGGCGAGTTCGTGCGCAGCGTCATCCTCGCCTCCGCGGGCCACGTCGAGGGCGTACCTACGCTTGCCAACGTGGCGAAGGCATCAGTGGTGCTCATCTCGATTTTCATGGCGCTGCAGCAACTCGGTGTGGCCGAGGAGATCGTCACGTCGGCGTTCAGCCTGATTCTGGGTGCCGTGGCGCTGGCGGTGGGACTGGCGTTCGGGCTCGGCAACACCAAGCTCGCCGGCGAGATCACCCGCCGCTGGTACGATGACAATCGTGACCCGCCGCACCGTGATAATCATCTGCGGCGGGACGACAGCCGCATGGAGCCCTAGCGGCGCTCGGTTCGAGCGGCGACCACCTGTTCGGGAACGAGGTAGCGAAGCAGGCGCACGCCACCGGGAAATTGCTCGGCAAGCAACAGGTGGGATCCGTCGAATCCCAGTGCATTGCCCCGGCTCGGCGCGACGACTCGCCGAATCACGCCGTCGCCATCGACCACCTGGAAGGCGCGGGTCGAGTCGAGCGCGAGTCCGTTCTTCTCGATCAGGAACATCCCCGGTCGCATCGGCATCACCGCCTCGAACGGCGGCTTGAGCGCGGCGAAGGGGAGCTGCCGCGCGGTCGCACGGTATTCCTCCGGAAACCGGTTGATGTGCATCTGGCGGTCCATCTCCTGCACCGGGAGTATCGGGTCGGGGAGGCGCACGCTCTTCCGTGTTTTAGCGCCGCCCGGCGGATGCCACTCGATCTGGTTCTGGTCAACTCGCGCGATCCACAGCGTGCCGTCACGCTCCACCCCCCACTGATCGTGGCCAGCGAGCGCGAGCCGGAGCATGCGGGTCCCCCCGGGCGTGGCCACCTCGGCGAGGTCCACCGGCGCAAGGAATGCCAGGGTATCGAACCGGGTCAGCATCGCATCGCTGCGCACCACCGCAGCACTGTCGCCCAGACCGCGACCCTCGGGACCGGGTGGCGGTCCGATCTCGAAGTACCACTGACCGGCCGCATCGCGCGCCCGGGGGAATGCGCCGACGAGCGCGTCTGGTGCCGGATGGGAATCAACCGGTGTGCCCGCCGGCAACCATGACGTGAAGCGCCGCGTGCTCCAGTCGCCGACGATCACAGTGTCGCCGATCGCCGTGAGGACCGTTGGCCCGGGCGACGGCGCGTCAGGAGATCCCGCGAAGGGCGTCGCGGTCCGGTTGGTGAAGTCGATCACCCGTACCGCACCCTCTTCCGGCGCCAGCACCACCCAGCGACCGTCGCTGAGCGGTGCAGCCGCCGATACTCCGACCACTGGCACCACCACGGTGTCGGCGGTCGGCGCGAGCAGCACTTCGGGCGGCGGAGGCGCGGGCTTGCTGCACGCCGACAGCGCAACCGCAGTGGCCAGCCCGAGCAGGCCCGGGATCGCGCGCGGAACTCTCATGGGACCAGCTGCACGGCGCGCGCCGGCACCGGTACGCGTCCGATGGTGTTGAGGTCGGAGCCGTACCAGATCATGCGTGTCGGCGCGTGGAATACCATGTGACGGATCGTATTGGCCGCTGCATCGCCGACCGGTTGCTGCACGGTGAACTGCCGGGTGCGGGAATCGAAGGCAACCATCCGATTGGGCTTCACCCCGGTCTCCACGTACCAGAGTCGGTCCTGGTCGTCCACGGTCATCGCGTAGGGCAGTGCCAAAGGCCCGGCGGGACTGGTCCATTCATCAACGCGGCGTGAGGCCGGGTCGAGCCGACCGAGATATCCCCGCGCATAGTCGACATACCATATCGCGTCGTCGGACGTGATCGCGATGCGGCGGGGCCGTGCACCCTCGGGCAGGGTGTACTCCACCAGCTTGAGCGTGGCCGGATCGATCATGGCCAGTCGGTTGGTGCCGAACTCGCAGAACCAGGGTCGTCCGCGAGAATCGATCGAGATGCCGTACGGTCGGCTCCGATCGGCGTCCACCCTGATGAGATCGATTTTCCCGGTGGCCGTCGCGAGGCGGCCAGCATGGCCGGCCTGCTGCGCCGTGAACCAGATGTGACCCTTCCCGTCGAACACCAGCGTGTGCGGATCACCGACCGAGTTGTCGGGCATCGGGTAGCGGGTGATGGCTCCGGTTGTTGGGTCGAGGCGCCCGATCATCCCGTTGCGATTGCCGGCAAACCACACCATTCCTGCCTGGTCGACGATCTGGTTGTGCGGATTGGTGCCGGAATCGATCTCGAACCGGGTGAACTCGCCTGAGCGGGGATCGAGGTTCGCGATGTAATTCCCCACCTGCCCCACGAACCACACCTTGCCATCGGGGGCGACGAACGGATCTCGTGGTCGCGAGCGCTCCCACGGCACCTCCCATTCCTGCACCGCGAGGTTGGACTGCTGGGCCGCGCCAGGTGTGGGCAGGAACGCCGCGGCGACAATCATCGCGAGGGTGCTGGTCATGGTGCGCATATGGACTCCTCCCGGAATGATCCACTCTCGATTCACCCAATCTACGGCCTTTGCGACGCAGGGGATTCGCACCTGTGCAGACGTGTGCAGCGCCGTTCGGGGCCGCCGTCTCCCCCAAAACCGGGGCCAACGGCTGCGCTCCCGACGCATCGCATCCCGGTGCGGCTACCCGCAGCCGACCATAGATGAGGGCAACGATGGAACTCGAAACGCTGGAAAAATTGTATGTCGACGAGCTCAAGGATCTCTGGAGCGCCGAGAACCAGATCCTCAAGGCCCTGCCGAAGATGATCAAGGCAGCGTCCCACCGCGAGCTCAAGCAGGCCTTCACCGCCCACGAGAAGCAGACCAAGGAGCACGTGAAGCGCCTCGAGCAGGTGTGTGACAAACTCGGATACTCACCCCGCGGGAAGAAGTGCATCGGCATGGAGGGCCTGCTCAAGGAAGGTTCGGCGCTGATCAGCGAACGGCCCGACCCGGACGTTCTCGACGCCGGCCTGATCTCGGCGGCACAACACGTCGAGCACTACGAGATGGCGGGATACGGGACGGCGAGAACCTGGGCGCGGCTGCTGGGATACGACGACCAGGCCGACATCCTGCAGAAGACGCTCGATGAGGAGGGGGATACCGACAAGCTCCTGACCGAGCTTGCCGAGAAATCGATCAATATCCAGGCGGTCGCCTGAGGACATGAAAAAGCCCGTCCTCCATGCGGGGGACGGGCAGAGGCGCCGACCGGAGTCGAACCGGTGATGGAGGTTTTGCAGACCTCTGCCTTACCACTTGGCTACGGCGCCGAAGAGCGCGGATTCTAGCCCCGCCCGCGGTTCCGGGCAAACGTCCGGGTCAGGCGGGGCCACCGACGCGACCCGCAAATACGCCGATGCAGCGATCCTCGACCACCATGATCCCTGCCTCCCGCAGCCGCCGTGCAGCGTCGGCATCTGCCAGACCGGTCTGGAACCAGACCGCCCGCGGGCGCCGGTCCGGTGCCATGGCGAGCACATCGTCGGCTACCCCGGGAAGGGCATCGACGCGACGGAAGACGTTGACGATGTCGGGCACCACGTCGAGCGCGGCCAGGTCGGGGACACTATCCCGGCCCAGGGCGGAGGTGATCGTCGGGTTGACGGGACGGACGTCGTAACCGAGTTGCTGCAAGCGCCGTGGCACCGCGTGCGCGGCCTCATGCAGTTCCGTGTCATCCTTCATCCCCACCACGGCAATCGTGCGGGCCGCGCGGAGCAGCTCCGGAATTTCCGAATCATCCATCCTGGGTCAACTCCCCCATAAAAAGAACCGCCACGGCCACCGTCGACGCGATCACCGAGAGCGCCCGTCGGTGAATCCTGCCACGCTCGTGACCAGGAAGATCACCAGCAACAGAAAGAAGAGGATCTTCGCGATCGACGCCGACGGACCGACCACGCCGAACCCGAACACCGCCGCCACGAGCGCCAGCACGAGGAAGATGACTGCGAACCATCTCATGGCATCCCTCTGGTAGAGCATCCGGGTTGCAGCATCGAACTCGTTCCTGAGGATTGACGGCCGAACGGTGCGCCGCCGACACAGCAGCGGTTGCCGTGGAGTGCGGCCCCGTTCAACGATCGGCCCGGAACAGGCGCAAATCGGACGGTGGTGCGCCGAGGCACGCGGAGGCGAGGAGACGCGCAGCTACCACTGCGAACGTGATGCCGTTTCCCCCGTAGCCGAGTGCGTACCATGCGCCCGGCATGCCGCCGACCGGCCCGATGATCGGCAGGCCATCGTCGGTCGCGACAAACGTCCCAGCCCACGAGAACTCCATGCTTGCGCCGAGCGCGGGGAGCATCCGATCGAGCTTGCGTTGCAGCATGCGGGTCCGCTGCGGCAGCAGCCGATCGCGGTCGTCGGCAGACGTGAAGTCGACATCGCCGCCTCCCACCAGGATGCGCCGCTCGTCAGTGGTTCGCAGGTAGGTGTACGGCCGTCGTGTTTCCCACACCATGCAGCCATCCTCCAGCGGACCGAGATCGTCGAGCGGTTCGGTGACCATCGCGTATGTGCTGTGGCGCGTGACCTGGGAGCCGAGCAGTGACTCCGGAACCTCGTACCCGATTGCCAGCACGACTTGTCGCGCCTGGAGCGGGCCGCGGTCGGTCTCGATCACGAAACCGCCCTCGGCCGGGACCACACGGGTCGCCGTTGTTCGCGGCATGAGGCCGCCACCGCGCGCGAGGGTGCGCGCCAGCAGTGCGCGGCAGAGCCGCACCGGATCGACCACCGCGGCGTGCTCATTCCGCAGGGCCCCTCGCGAGAGAAGCCCGTAGCGACGGCGCACCTCGGCCGCGCTCCATTCTGCCACTTCAAATCCGGCGGCCGTGCGCGCCGCCACCTCCCTCGTCACCTCTGCTGCGCCCGCCTTCGACGTCGCGAGATAGAGTGAGGGACGCGGCGCATACCCGCAGTCATCCCCGAGCGAGCGGACGATCTGGCTGAGTTCCCGCACGGCATCAAAGCAAAGGGTGTACGCACGCCTCGCATCGTCCGCGCCGGTGCGTGCGGTGAGCTGGTAGAGCTGGGTATCGAGTTCGTACTGCACGAGGGCAGTGCTGACTGCCGTGCTGCCGTAGCCGGGGGCGCGGCGATCGACGAGTGTCACGTCGAGGCCTGCGTCGGTGAGGCGATCCGCCACCATAACTCCGGTGATCCCCGCGCCAATCACCGCCACGTCACATTGTGCGCGGCGCACTTCCGGCTGTTCGGCCAGGCCATTCCGGACCAGCCACCATGGCGCGCCGGAGTGGAGTTTCCGGGGATCGTCGAGGAGGTTGATCACTGCTCGTGCGGGGCTGTCGGCCCGGGTTCGACGGTGAGCGTCAGCAGCCGCCGGCAACTGTCGCACGTCATCGGGATCGGACCGTCGATACTTGGAAACCCGAAACCGCCTCCGATCGCCTGCGGGGCGGCGCACTTGGGACAGGCCACCCCCACCCGCCCGAGCCGCGCGGCAACGCGGAGCTGCTTCACGGCAATCACGATCGCCGTGAGAAGCGCCAGCGGAATGCCCACCAGGTGGATGATCGGGATCGGGATCAGCGCGGCCGCGGCCGCGGCACCGATCAAGAGCGCAACAATCGCGCGCCGGGTGCGCTGACGGGGCGAGAACACCGTCACGGTGGTGGTGGCGTGGGTCGACGCGGCGCCATCGGTGCTCAGGGTAAGCGTGGCGCTGCGTTCAGGCACCGGCGTTGCTCCGGGTGTGGGCGGTTCCCCTGAAGAATATGACGGCGGTGGCGATCCACAGGGGGATGTCGCCGAACAGCTTCATCGTCAGGCCGGCAAGCTGGATGTCCTCGTTGGCGGAGAAGTGGGGGACGACGCGGGGCGCCAACTCATACAGCTCGTAAAGGGGCCAGTCGCTGAAAACCATCATCATTGCGGGAATTGTCGGGATGATCGTCGCGGCGAAGAGAAATCCCATCTTGCCGAACATACCGAGCCGGCCGATCGGTGCGGGCGCCGCGATCGGCCACCAGAGCAGCAGTCCCGCCACCAACCACGCGAGATCGAT
Organism: Gemmatimonadales bacterium; assembly: GCA_013694695.1. Taxonomy (GTDB): domain Bacteria; phylum Gemmatimonadota; class Gemmatimonadetes; order Gemmatimonadales; family GWC2-71-9; genus Palsa-1233. Next base: position 22,211 of record JACDBX010000045.1, read on the forward strand.
CCCGAACGATCCGAGCTGCGTCGTCATTGCGCCATCGACCACCGAGGGGAAGTGGGTCACCACCACCAATGTGTCGTAGGCAACGAGGGCGATGAGTGGGTGCGCCAGCAGGCGAAATGCGCCGAACGTCCGTGACCCGGGGCGTGCGGAGTGAGGCCAGCCGTCGTCGGGGATGCTGCGGATCAGCGCTGGCGCCACCAGCAGCGTGAGCAGCAGGAACTGCAGGGTGTGGACCGACGCGAGATAACCGGCTCCCAGCTTGCCGACCGGCCAGTCGAGCGTCGCCAGCAGCGCCACCATGGCGGTCAGGAACCATCCCCATGGGCGGGTTGACCATCGCTGCGCGCGACCCAGCAGGTACCAGGCGACGCCCAGCACCACCACGGCGAGATGCACGCCGGGATACCACTGCCAGGTCCAGCTCCACGGTTCGCCGGTCGCGGCGCACCACCATTGCATCGCTAGTCTGTTCCCGCGTCGGGGGGGCGACCGAATGCCACCAGCTTCGGGATGTCCTCGGCCCAGTCGCGCTGCCGGGTTCCGAACGGGTACTGCACCCGGGCGAGGCCGTCGCGCGTGAACGCGATGACCTGCGTCGCGTGGCCGACGCCATAATGATTGCGCTCCTGCGCAGCAGTCCGAAGGGCGGGAATCAACCCGAGCTGCGCCTGCGCATCGGCGATCGTGGCGCTGTCGCCTGTGAGACCGACGAATCGCGAGTCGAACCCCGTGACCCAGCGGTCGAGCACCGCGAGCGAATCACGGGCCGGATCGGTCGTCACGAACACGACCATCACGTCACGCTGCACGTCGTCCGGCATCTTGTCGAGCACGGCAGCAATGTTGGCGAGGTGCACCGGACAGATGTCAGGGCAGTGCGTGTACCCGAAGAACAGCAGGGTCACGCGGTCGGCGGTGGCCTGCACGAGATCGAAGGGCTGGCCGCGCGAATCGGTGAACACGAGCGCCGGTTTCGGCAACGGACGGTCCAGCTCTGCGCCCCGGAACGGACCCGACGAGGGGGGTGCGCCGGGTGCGCAGGCAGCGATCGCCAGGGTGGCGATCACCGCCCTGCCGAAGCGCATCACTCGACCGGGTTGATCGTGAACGCGTACGTCCCGCGAATGGCGTGGCCGTCTGCACCGGCAGTGCGCCACCGCACCAGGTAACGGCCCGCCGGAAGCGGCCGGGCGAGCTTCCCTTCGACCATCGTCGGCTTCGCCCCCACCGCGACCGCGAGCTTGGCCACCTCGGTAGAGTCCTGCGCGAGGATTGAAACCGCCGACAGCTTGATGTTGACCGGTGCCGAGAAAGTGAGGGCGACCTTGGAAAGCGGCGCGTTCACCACTTCGTCCTTGCCGGGAAAGGAGCTAACGAGGCTGAGATGCCACGTGCCCGCGGCGAGGAGGACAGCAGCAGCGAGAGCGACCAGGGACCTCGGCATCTGACACCTCGGGCAAATGTGTGGCGGAGTGGCTGGACAGGGCCCAGACATAATAAACGCCGCCTGCTACATGGGAGTTTCGCTCAGGAATCGAGCAGCACGCCGAGCGGCTCCAGCGACGGGATCCGATCGACAATCACCTTGACCATCACCGTGAGCGGCACGGCCAGCACGGCCCCGGTGATCCCCCACACCCAGCCCCAGAAAAGAAAGCCGAGAAACACCGCGACCGGGTTGAGCGGGAGGCGGCGTCCCATGAGGGTCGGTGTCACGATGTTCGCCTCGATGAGGTTGATCGCGAAGAATGCCCCCACGGCCATGAAGGCCTGGGAGGGCGCATCGAAGGACACGAGGCCGGCGAGGCCGATGATGACCATTGTCGCGATCGCGCCGATGTAGGGGAGGAAGTTGAACACTCCCGCAACCACGCCCCAGAGTCCGGGATTCGGCATCCCGATCAGCAGGAGCGCTCCGTAGGTGCAGAGCCCCACGCCCACGTTGATCATCGCAGCGGTGAGCAGGAACGTCGACATCTGCGCCTGCATGTCTCGCAGGAGGTCCTGCACGTTGCTGTGATGCCGCCGGTGCACGAACTCCGCGACTTTCTCGCGGAACCGCTCACCCTGCGCCAGCAGGAAGAAGCTCAGGAAAATCACCGTCGCAAAGCTGCCCAGGAAGTGCAACGTCGTGCCGGACACCTTCGACATCAACCCGTCCTGGGCAACCTTGACGGAGCGGACGGGGTCGTTGTTCGGGCTGGTGATCTCCTCGACCTTCTCGGCGGTGCGCTGCAGCTTCTCGATTGGCTTCATCAGACGATTGATCTTCACCTGCGCAGTGGTGAGGGTGCGGGGCGCCCGCTCGATCCACGACGCGGCCGGCGTCGCAAAGAGGTAGACAAGGGTTCCGAAGGCGATCACGGTGCCGAACACCACCACGCCCGCCGCAAGGCTCGTGGGGACCCTGCGTCGTACCAGCCAGCGCACCGGTTTCGCGAGCAGCAGCGCGAAGAGCGCGGCCACGGCCACCGGGAGCAGTAATGCACTCGCCAGGCGCATGGCAGTGATCGCGAGGATGATGAAAATGCCGGGCAACGCCCACCGCTGGATCAGGCCGAGCGGTGTGCCGGGCGTCGGACTTGTCATCGGTCACTCCAGCCGCCGGTGCGCCGTGGGGCGCGACGCGCCGTAATCAGCGGCTGCGCGTCGAGGTCGAGAACGTGAATCCCTTGCCCACCACCAGTACCCATCCCGCCGGTTCGCGATCGGTGGCAAATCGTCGGGCGATGTCGATGCGAGTCGCTTCCTGGTCGGGTGCCCGTGACGGCCCAAGTCGCACGCCGACTCCCGCGTCCCAACCGCTACGACGTTTCTCTCCCTGCCACCATGCACCGCCATGGTCGACAAAACCGGCGAGACCGATCCCGGTCACGTCGAGGAAATCCCGCGCCACCGTATACCGGTACTCCGCCGTGACGGTGTACTGTCGGTCGCCGGTGAAGGCGTGTTCCTGGAAGGCACGGGGGCCGGTGCCGAGGCCGAGGTCGAACTCGCTCCCCGGCGCGGGGCGGGAGAGCGCCCCCACATCGGCGTGCAGCACGACATGGTGCCGATTCGAAGGGAGGAGCACCGCCGTCAACCCGAGGTAGACCTGCCCCGAATCGAGCCCGGTGCTGCTGAACAGGCCGCTGGCCGCCAGATCGGCCACCGCGAAGCCGCCCGCAAAGGATCGGCCGGCGTGCACGCTGACGCCCGGGGCAATGCCGTCGCGGTCGTACCCGAACGCGCGCGGCGCCAGCAGCATGGAGAAGCGGACCACGCGGCTGAGGTCGATATCCTCGCTGCGGCCGAAGCTCTCATACCCCTCGACCTCCAGGAACTTGGCTTGGCGCCACTCGGCAAATCCACCCACCGCGCCAGTGACGGTGCGGGTGAGCCCCGCAGCGTCGGACACCGCCTGTGTGGCGTAGTCATCGCGGCGAAGTTGCGCGAGCACTCCGGCCCGGAGGTAACCCGCACTGGACGCTCGCAGCGCTCGTGCAGCCTCGACGCGCGCCAGCACATACCGCCGCTGCAGGGTATCGCTGGCGGTGTCGGCGAGTCCACCGCGAAACCGCAGCACCCGTTCACGCCGGGTGTCGAACGTCAATGCTCCGCCGAACGGCGACGTCAGCGAGAAGAACGGATACGACGTCGTCGCGTTGAACAGCTCGCCGTCGCTGCGGTTGAAGAACGTCGCGGCAACGCCGACCTTTCCCGCAATGAGGCGGCGCTTCCGGAAGCCCAGGATCGTGGTGGTCCGATCCGGATCCTTGCGGTACAGCACCTGTGTCTGGGTAGCCGTGCCGAGGAGGTTGTCCTCGATCAGCGCGGCGGTGTAGACGATCGAACCGCCGGTCGAACGAAAACGGAAGTCGGGCCGGGTGCTCCAGCCGTCGTGAGTCGTCACGGCAATGGTGAGGCCGGAGTCGGTCCGGACACTGTCGATCGAGACATCGCGGAAGATGCCGAAGCGTCGGAGGTTCCGCTCCGTCTCCGCCACCCGGGCCGAATCGTAGGGTTCCCCCTCGCTGAACAGGAACTCGCGCCGAATGACCGCAGCCTGGGTGCGGATATGGAGCCGGTTCACGATCCGGGTGATCCACGAGCGGCCGTCGTCGTCGAAGATGTTGCGGCGATCGAGCGTGATGCGCGAGACGACCGGGACGGTGTCGGCCGGGGCCTGCGCCACCACCGACCAGGGAGCGAGGAGAAGAATCAGCGCCGTGCGCAGCGCCTGGCGGGGCACGACGATCAGCTCAGCTCAGGCTCTCGAGCAGGCGCCACAGCTCCAGAGGAGAGAATTCCGCGAAGCGGGCCTTCACGTCCTGTGCGCTCCACTCGCGGAAGATCCACGCCGAGCTGCGCCGGACGTCACCGGCGACGAAATGCACCCGCCCGGTGGCAACGGGGCCGTCCTGGCGCGTCTCGAGATGCACCGACCACGTCGTGCCGCCCCGGGCCAGGTCGCCCATGTGGTCGGCATTCGAGAGGTCGATGGTGTCCGGGGATGGTGTGGTCATCAGTGCCGTGAGAAGGATTCCAAAGGGTAGCGAGAGAGGCCACCCAGCGCCAGCGGAGGCCGATGCCTTGAGGACTATAATTCGGCGCTTGGATGCGCCCGGCAGGCGCATCGACCGACGTCCCGATCCCGGAGCACCAGCTTGAGCGCGCCCACCACCTGTGCCCGATGCGACAACCCGGCCAGCGGAAATTTCTGCGCCACCTGTGGCGCGACCCTCGCGCCGGGTATCTGCGCGGGCTGTGGCGCCGAGCTGGGTCCGGGCGCGCGCTTCTGTCATCGGTGCGGGATTGTCGCGCCGGGTGCCGCACCCGCCCCGGGGATGACGCCGACTCCACGCAGCAGTTCCACCCCATGGATCGTCGCCGCGGTGCTGATCGTCGCGTCGGTCGGCGCGGTCGCGTGGGCCGCCACCAACCGGGACGACCCGAAGACACCGTCAATGGCCAATCCGGGCAACGCAGCGACCACGGGGACAGCTCCTGCCGGGCCGGCCCCCGACATCTCGTCGATGTCGCCGCGAGAGCGGTTCGATCGCCTGCACGACCGCGTGATCAGCGCGGCGGAGCGGAGCGATACCAACACCGTGATCCAGTTCTGGGACATGGCCGCAGAGTCGTACAACATGTTGCCGGCGGCCGACCGCGACACCGATGCCCGCTATCACATGGCGGCGCTCCACCTGCTGGTCGGACGATTCCCATCGGCGCTGGCGCTCGCCGACTCGATCCTCACAGCCTCACCCGGTAACCTGACGGCGTATTACATCCGCGGGATGGCAGCCGATTTCGAGGGGAACACCGCTGCACTGCGGGTCGCGCAGCAGGACTTCCGCAGTCACTACGCGGCGGAGATCAACAAGCCGCAACCGGAGTACACCCACCATCGACCGATGCTCGATGCCTACCTGACGTCGATTGGAGACGCGCCATGAGCCAGGTGATCCGGGTGGCACATAGCCCCGATTCGGACGACGCATTCATGTTCTACGCGCTCGCCAAGGGAAAGATCGACACCGGAGCGCTCCGCTACGAGCACGAACTCCAGGACATCGAGACGCTGAACCACCGTGCCCGCCGACGGGAACTCGACGTGTCGGCCGTGTCGATCCACGCCTATCCGTACATCGCACGGGATTACGCCCTGCTCTCGAGCGGATCATCGATGGGCGATGGTTACGGCCCTCGCCTGGTTTCCCCGCAACCGCCTCCGGAGGATCCGCGCGCCGCCGCACGGGGCCGCCGGATCGCGGTGCCGGGACTGCTCACCACGGCGTACCTCGCCCTGCGCCTCTGGCAGCCCGACTTCGAGCCGGTGGTGATGGCGTTCGACCAGATCGAACCCGCACTCCACCGCGGCGACATCGACCTGGGCCTGCTGATTCACGAGGGCCAGCTCACCCACGCCGACGACGGGCTGCAGCTCTGGGTCGACATGGGCGCTTGGTGGCTCGCCGACACCGGCCTTCCGCTTCCGCTCGGTGGCAACGTGGTGCGGCGCGACCTGGGTGCGGAGGTGATCGCCCAGGTCTCGCGCGACCTGCGCGCCAGCATCGAGTACGCCCTGGCGCATCGTGACGACGCACTCGCCCACGCCTCGCGGTACAATCGCGGGATCTCGGACGAGCGCACCGATGCATTCGTGGGGATGTATGTCAACGACTGGACGGTGGATTACGGTGCCCGCGGACGAGAGGCGGTGCAGTTGCTGCTCGATCGCGCCGCCGCAGCAGGCATCATCCCCGAGCGCGTGTCGGTCGACTTCGTGTAGGTGGGTGGGCGCGACCCCGATGGGTCGCGTCGCCGGGAGCCGCGTCAGGGCCGTCGGGGTCCAGCCGATTCGAGCGCGCCGATCAGTCGCAATCCCCCCGCCACCGCGCCCACCAGCAGGTCGATCACGCCGTCGCCATCGAGATCCCCCGACGCCACCGACGAGTACGCATCGGCCTTCATCGTGATCGCGGGGTCGAGCTCGAAACGGATCTCACCATCACGGGTCGCATTGCGCCACACCCTGATGGTGCCGTCCTCCGATCCGATCAGCAGCTCGAGCGTGCCGTCGCCGTCTAGGTCCGTGAGGTGCGGAGTGCTGCGTCGGCCGACGTCGATCCCCTGGAACGCATCGCTCACCAACTCGAACTTCGGCGCGACGCGGGTGCCGATGTTCCGGTAGAGGTTGAGCGCTCCCGATGCCTCGCCGACAAGCATGTCGAGGTCGCCGTCGCCATCGAGGTCGCCCAGCGTGGGGGCGGTGTTGCTGCCCCGGGTGATCACCACCAGCCCGCTGTCCGCCAGCGTCCATGCCGGCACGACGGGGGTGCCAGTGTTCCGGTACAGCATCACCCGGTCCCGCCACGTTCCAACGACCAGGTCCTGGATGCCGTCGCCGTCGAGGTCGCCCATCGCCGGGGCGTAGTGGAACTCACCCCGGATGCCGATCGGTCCGCGCTCCCGCAGCACCGGTGCCGTGCGGGTTCCGACATTCTCGAAGTGGATCACCTCGGCGGAAGTGATATCGTCGGGGGCAATCTTGTTGCCGATCAGGAGGTCGAGGTCTCCGTCGCCGTCGAGGTCGGCAACCAGCGGCATGCTCTCACTGCCCACGTCGACGGTCGGGATCATGCGGCTTGTCCGCACCTCGAAGCTGCCCGGTGCAATCTGCTCGAGCAGGTAGAGATTGTTGACGCTGCTCTGGCTCGGGGTGTAGGCCCCCCCGATCACGCCGATCACGACGTCGAGGTCTCCGTCGCCGTTGATGTCGCCCACCGCCGGCGCGTTGTACCCCGTGGTATTGAGCGGATTGCCTGTCGGAAAACGCTGCGGCGGGTTACGCAGGTTGGGGTGTTGGCAACTGCCGGTGTTCGAGATCAGGAGCAGGCCGGGCTCGAAGAAATCGCCCCAGAGCAGGTCGAGGTCACCGTCGGCGTCTATGTCACCGAATGCCATCGTATTCGCGCCGTGCATCGATGGCCGCTCGGGGATGATCCCCGGGCTGCCGGGTACCTGCCCGATGATCTCGATGCCCTCCCAACGCTCGGTGAGCAGGCGGAAGCGGGGGAAACCGTCGGAACCGGTGCGATCCTGTTCGTACCGGTCGATCGTACCGGTCACTCGGCCGAGGAAGAGGTCGAGCCGGCCGTTGCAGTCGATGTCGACGACGTTGAGGATGTTCTGGCGGTCGGCGAAGATCGGCACGCCATCGGAGTCCCGCAGCGAGTCGCTCGCCACGGTAAAGTGCGGTTCGGTGCGCGAGCCCGTGTTGCGCCACGCCTTGATGTAGCCGAAACGCGCCTCGCCGAGCAGGTCGGCGTCGCCATCGCCGTCGAGGTCGACAAACCGGTACCACTCGCCGACGTCGAGATCCTGGAACACGTCGGTTTGCCATTTCCAGGCGTCGCCCACGCGCTCGAAGAAGATCAGCTCGCCGCTGCGCTCCTGGAGAAAAAGGTCGACGTCGCCATCGCCATCGATGTCGACCAGTTGCGGGCGCGGCACATCGAATCCCCCGAGGAAGGGGTGCGGCATCTCGCGGCCCTCGCGGTCCTGCACGGCAATCGGGGCGGCGTGGGGCACGAATTGGGCACCTGCCCTCGCCGGGGCGCAGGCGCCAAGCCCGACCGCCAGCACCGCGGCCAGTCGTTTCATCGCGCTCCCGCCGCGCCCGCACCGGTGGGGCCGGCGCCGAGCATCAGCGTCTTGACCACTTCTCCATTGGTCAGGTCGATAACAGTCAGCCAGCCGTCGGTCGTGCTGGCGCCGCCCGCCATCCCGTGCATGGCGTGACCGCTCTCGCCGGGCTTGAGAGCGCCCGAATTCTGGTTTATCACGAACGCATAGCGCCCGTCAGCGCGGATGATCAGTCCGTAGGGCTGTGCCATCATCCCCGTGATCGTGCGGAGCACCGTTCCCGACGCCACATCGATCTCGGCGAGTGCGTTATCGGCGAGGACCGTGGTGAACAGAGTGCGGCCACCGGGCCGATACATCGGGTCCCACGGCTTGCCACCCGCCTGGATCTCGCGCACCGGCTGCATCGGCGGCGGTCGCGTGAGGTCGAACACGAGGACGGTGTTCGACAGCTCGCCGCCAGCCACCATCGTCCCTCCATCAGGCGAGATCGCGAACTGCACCATCGACCGTGGACCGCCAGCGATCGTGGTGAGGGTGACCCGCCCGGTGGCGACCTCGACCGAGGCGATCCGGTTCTCCGCGAGCGAAGCCGTGTGCACCCACTTGCCGTCGGGGGTGACGACCAGCGCATGTGGTCGCGGCAGCACGATCTCCTGTTCATCGACGAGTAAGAAGTTCCTGCGACTGATCACACCGAGCGAGCGCGGCGGGTTGACGGCCGTCATCGAGCGGCCGACGTAGAGCGAATCGTGCACCGGGTCGAGCGCGAGGAGCCCGGGCGTCTCCATGTTCACCTGTCCAACCAGACGGTTGGATCGGTCGAGCTTGAGCACGCGTCCATCGCCGATCAGCGACACATACCAGAACGAGCCGTCCGGCTCGACGGCCACGTGGTGCGGTTTCGCATTGGCGGTGAAGCCCATCGTCCGGAGGTCGAGCACCGTGTCGACCACGAGCCGTTGCTGGTCGATCACCGAGATGGTCGCGCCGCCCTGGTTCACGACGTACAGCTTGGCGCCGCCCGCGGGGGCGGGCGCCCCCGCGGGGGCACCACTGCCCCCGGCGCAGGCCGCAAGCACGAGTGCCGCGACCCCCACCAGGGTGTTTCTCACGGGACGGCCTCGGTGCGATCGCGAACGAAGAACACGCCCTCGCCGATGCTCGTCACGATAATCGTGCCACTCTTGAAGTACGGATACGTGCTCCACGCACCATTGAAGCTCGGTGAACCGTCGTCACCCGGGTGGGTGTCGATGTAGCCGACCTCCCGCGGGTTGCGCGGGTCGCTGATGTCGAGGATCCGCAGGCCCGAGGTGTAGTTGGCCTGGTACATCCGGTTTCCCTTGACGTAAAGGTTGTGGTCGATCGCGCGTGAGGTGCCGACATGTTCCTTCACCAGCACCGGATCGTCGAGGTCGCTCACGTCCCACACCAGCGTGCGGGTGCCCTTGGCTGCCTCGCCCTTGCCCGAACTCTCGTCGGCCTCATCGTTGAGGTAGTAGAAGCGGTGGTCGTCGGTGAGCCATCCCTGGTGCGCATAGCCCACGTTGGGGTAGCTCGCACGGGAGATCGCGACCGGGTTCTTCTTGTCGGTCACGTCGGCGATCGAGATCGCTGTCTCGTTCGAGCCCATGCAGATCTCGTGACCCTTGTACTTCTCGTCGGGGCCCTTGTAGGTCACGCACTGCGCGTCGTGACTGTACCCGGTTCCCGAATTGCCGGTCTTGGAATCGGAGAAGCAGCCGGCGAACGTCGGGTGCCTCGGATCGCGCACGTCGATCATGTGCAGCCCGCCACCACAGGTCTCGCCCCCCGACGAGGCGCCAACGGCGTACGCGAAGCCGCTCTCGTCATTGAGCACGATGTTGTGCGCGCTGGCGATGTTGGTGTAGTGCGCGTCGGTGGTGAACGCCTGCGGCGCGCGGACGGTGCGCAGCCGGGTGAGGTCGAAGACCTGCATCCCGTGGTCGCCGGAGTTGTCAGCCACAATGAACACGTGATTCTTGTACACCTTCATGTCGCGCCAAGCTGCCGACGGCGAGCCTTCGGTCTTCGGCAGGTCGCCGAGGTATCGCGGCGCCGACGGGTTCGACACGTCAACGAACGACGTGCCATCGGTCCGACCCAGGATCGCGTATTCCTTGCCGTTCTCGGGGTCGGTCCATCCCCAGTTGTCGTTCATACGCGTGCCACGCTTGCCGCCGATCTCGGAGATCGGCAGGAATGACAGCAGGCCGGTGTTGCCGCATTCGAACTTGTTCGCCTTCCCCTCGGCGCAGCGGACTTCGCTGCCGGTCACCCGCGCGAATTCGATCGACGGCGGGAAGAACGTGCCGCGGGCGACCCACCCGCCGGCGGGAGTGCGGGCGAGGAACTTGACCGTTCCCTCGCCACCACCATCACCCGGCATTCCGACGATGACGTTGTTGCCGTCCGACGCCATGGTGGCGCCGAACTGCGACGAGAGGTCGACGGAATCGATTGCAAGCTTGGTGAGGCCGGTCCAATTGCCGGCCTTGTCGCGATGCATCCGGTAGATCCGGCCGGTGCGATCGCCCCGCGGCGCGCCGATCCAGAGCTCGTCGCCAACCGTGGCGAACGACGAGCCGAATCCGTTGGCGCTCACCTCGAACGGCCGGACGGCTGTGCGCTCGACCCAGTTGCCGCTCTTCGCGTCGCGCTCGAAGATCACCACGTAGCCGTTGAACGATGCCGCGTTGGGTGCACCCGCCACGAGGCGGTCGCCACTGAATGCCAGCGTGGAGCCGAGCCGACCATTGTCCGGCGTGGTGCGACCGGAGACAGCGGCCTGCTGCGTCCAGGTGCCATCGCCACCGCGCTTGAAGATCAGGATCTCGCCCTTGCCGGCGTTGCGGCCGGTCGCGCCGACGGCAATCAGGTCGCCTGACGCCGCGAGCGAGGCGCCGAACGCGTCGCCCTTCGCCAGTGCCGTTCCGGGAAGAGTACCGGCGGCGCTCCAGGTGCCGTCGGAACCGCGCCGGAAGACGTGCACTGCACCGGTCGATGAGGCGGTCGGACCGGGCTGGCCCACGAACGCCCAATCACCGTTCACCAGGATCGAGGCACCGAATCCTGAACGCGCCTCGGGCGTCTCGGCGCCGAGCTTGCCAGCAGCGGTCCACTTGCCATCAGCACCGGCGCGAAACACGTGCACCCCGCCCCGCCCGCTGTCGCCCAGCTCGGCCACGAGGAGCGTGCGGCCGTCGGTCGCCAGCCCCATCCCGAATGCGGAGCCGGTTCCGCTGGCCGGCACCAGGTCGGCCCCCGCCGCCCAGCGTCCGGACGCGGCGCGGCGATACGTGTGCACCACCCCCGGCTTGCCGGCCACGAGGGGCTCGCCCACGAACGCCTGGTCCCCGGAGATAGCCACTGCCCGCCCAAAACCGGGGAGTGCGTTGTCCGGCCAGTCGCCGGTGCTGGCAACGGCGGCGCCGACGCTCGTGACCAGCAGCGTCACGGCGAACAGACTTGCTCGCATCATCTAAACTCCTGCGAAAATTGAGGATCCTGAAGGTAATGCCGGCCTCCTGGCCGGTGCCCCGTTTTCCTACGGGCAGCGCGGCCCGGGGTTTCCGGACTGGATTTCGGGCACTGGCGGACCGACGATTAAGATTGATAAATCGGCAGGGCATCGCCCACCCCCTGGAGCCTGAATGACGCAGTCGACCGAAGTGACGCCGCCCGAAAGCGCCCTCGTCACAACGCTGATCATCGAGGATGCCGACGAGGTCCGCACCGCGCTTGCCCGCTTCCTCAAGGGACTGGGCCACGAGGTGGCGCTGGCGACCAGCAGCGCCACGGCGTTCGCGGAGCTCCGGCGCCGCAAGGTCGCCTGCATCCTGCTCGATGTGGGGCTTCCCGACGCGTCCGGGCTCGACCTGGTGCCGAAGCTGCTCGAGGAGGAGCCCCACGCCGCCATCCTGATGCTCACCGCCGTCAACGACGCGCAGGCCGCCGCACACTGCATGCAGCGCGGTGCGATGGACTACCTGGTCAAGCCGGTCGACCTCGCCGATCTCGAGCGCGCCATCACCCGAGCCCTGGCTCGACGGCGCGACATGATCGAGCAGGCGCAGACCCAGGCATGGCTGAAGCAGGAAATCGTGCAGCGCGGCGCCGAGTTGCGGCGTGAGCGCGGCAATCTCGAGCGCGTCTCGGTCGCGACGCTTGAGGCGCTGGTCAACGCCCTCGAGGCCAAGGACTCCTACCTCCGCGGCCACTCGGCACGGATCGCCGACCTTTCGGCCGCGGTGGCGTCGGAGATGGGGATGCACGACGAGCAGGTTGAACTGGTCCGGACTGCGGGCCGGCTGCACGACATCGGCAAGATCGGTATCCGCGAAACCGTCCTCGCCAAGCAGGGCGCCCTCAGCGGCGACGAGTACGACCACGTCAAGACCCACGTGCTGATCGGCGCGCAGATCCTCGCCCCGCTCACCCACCTGCGCGAGGTGATCGCCTACGTCCGTTCGCACCACGAACGTTGCGATGGCACCGGCTATCCCGACGGACTCTCGGGTGCATCGATTCCGCTCGGCGCCCGCATCCTGGGCGCGGCCGAGGTGTACGACGCCCTGACCACAGCCCGCCCGTACCAGGAAAAGATGACCCCTGCCGAGGCGGTATCGCGGATGCGCGATCTGGTGGGGACGGTGATCGATCCCAAGGTGCATGCTGCGCTCGAGGCCGTCGTGAATCGTCGCGGCGCGCTGGTTTTCATCGACGACCACCCCGCCGCCTGAACGGTCAGCGCGGCGCCGCCGCCTTCAGCCCGAACGTCCCGCCATTGCCCTGAGCCGTCGTACCCGCTCCTCCACTGGCGGGTGCGATGCCATGACGTCGCCGAGCAGTCCCTTCCACCGCTGGAACCGGCGGTCGGCAGGATCGACGATGCAGAGATGTGCCGCCCCGCGACCGACGGCGGCGGTGGGCATCCGCGAGGCCTCCAATTTCTCCAGCGCGGAGGCGAGCGCCGCAGGATTTCGCGAGTACTGCGCGCCGGTGGCGTCGGCCAGGAACTCCCGCTTCCGTGATATCGCCATCGCCACGAGACGGGAGACAAGCGGCGCGAGCACCAGCGTGGCCAGCCACGCGACCAGCACGAACGCTCCAGAGACCACGTTGCGCGATCCCCGGCCCCCCAGCGCACGGGCTGCCGACGCGCCGGTGCGTCCCGAATGCCAGAGAAATCGCCCGAGTCCGTCGGAAAGCAGCGCTATCGATCCGACCATCGCGGCGACGAGTGTCATGAGCTGGGTGTCCTGACGGGCGATGTGCGCCATTTCATGAGCCACGACCGCCTGCAGTTCGTCGCGATCCAGCGCGTCGAGCAGCCCGTCGGTAACGGCAATGGCGGCGTGGCGTGGGTCGCGACCGGTCGCGAAGGCATTGGGATCGGTATCCGGGACCAGATAGAGCGTCGGGCGGGGCATGCCAGACGCGATCACCATCTCATCGACGACGTTGATGAACTGCTGTTGCGCGGGCGTGCCGGGATGCACCAGTTCCATCGCATGGGTGGCCCACAGCACCTGCCGGTCGCCCCATTGCCATGAGGCCCACGCAAGCGCGGCAGCCACGAGTGTCGCGACGATACCGACGACCGGTGCGCCGTGGCGGTAGTCGCCCGGCGCAGCGTCGGCAGTGAGCAGATAGAGTGCCGCGTCGCCGCCGAATCCGACCCATGCAAAGAAGAAGATGAATCCGATGAGCAGCCACGACGATTTCCGCCGGTTGCTCTCCTGCTGGCTGAAGAGGTCCCCGGCAACGGGCACGTATGCTCAGCGCACCGAAATGTCGACCCGCGGCACGTCCCGCTCACCGGGATCGGTGATCTCCCACAGCTCGGCCGGCGATGCCTTCGCGAGTCCGGCCACCAGCATCGTGGGGAACTGCGCCTGGACCACGTTGTACTGCGTTGCCACGTCGTTGTAGTGCTGCCTCGCGAACGCGATCCGGTTCTCCGTGCTGGCAAGTTCTTCCTGGAGCTGGCCGACGTTGCCCAGCGCCTTGATATCGGGATACGCCTCCGCGACCGCAAACAGCCGCCCGAGTGCCTGGGTGAGTGCTCCTTCAGCCCGTGCCGTCTCCGCGACCCCTTGTGCGGACACCGCACGGGTCCGCGCCGAGATGACGGCCTCGAGAGTGTCGCGCTCGAACTGCAGCGCTCCCTTTACCGTGTCGACCAGGTTGGGAATCAGGTCGTGGCGGCGGCGGAGCTGAACGTCGATCTGCTTCCAGCCATTGGCCACCTGACCCTTCAGTCCGATCAGTCGATTGAAGGCCGAGATCACCCATAGGACGATTGCGGCGAGCACGAGAAGGAAGATCACGCTGCCCATCGAGGCTCCTGGATCGGGATGGTCGTGCAGTGTGGGACGGTGCGCGGAAGTATCCAGTGGGAACGCGGACGAGGCAACAGGCAGCTGACTGGCGTTTGTGCGTGCCCCCCTGGCGCATGACGGCGTCCCGTTCGCGGCGCCGACGAGCGATTGTGCCACATGTCACGCTCGGGGACCACGATTGTCGACCTGCTGCTCGCGATGATCGTGCTCGCCCTCCTGCTGGCGATTGCTGTCCCGCGGGTGGTGCAGGTCGTGGACGGCGCCGCCGTGAGGGAGGAGGCGGCGCGAATCATCGGCGCGCTCGACGAAGCGCGGGGCGCGGCAATCCGACTCGACCGGAACGCGTCGCTGGTCCTCGGCCCGGCCCGTTGGGTGGTCTGGGTGAGGAACGGCACCGACTCCATGGTCGCGTGGCAATCCGGGGGCACCGGCAATGCCGGCGTGACGCTGAGCGGCGCGGGCGCACCGATCGTGTTCGGCCGCTCCGGGATTGCGGTGGGCGCGTCAAACCGGACACTCCTGCTCTCGCGGGGCAGCGCAAGCCGGCGGGTGACGGTTTCCCGCCTCGGGCGAATCACGCCATGATGCCGCTCAGAGTCCGTGACGGCGGACCCGAGCCAGCAGGGTCGAGCGCGCCACGCCCAGGATGAGTGCGGCCTGGCGCTTGTTGCCGCCGGTGTGGCGAAGCACTGCTGCCACGTGACGGGCGATCGCTGCGTCGAGCGATTCCGGCACGGGGACCGCCGCGCCCTCGCTCACCACAAAATCCGGCGCCTCCGGCACCCCCGGTGGCAAGGGCGTGCGGCTGTTGTCGATCGTCACGTGGCCGGCCGCGCGCAGTGCTTCCCGCAACGCGGCAACGTCCTCTCGCGCCGAGTCGGTCACCAGGAGGAGCACATGGAGGGGGCGCATCGATCGAAGGTACAGTGCGGAGCTAGATTGGGCGACATGCTCGACTTCAAGACGATCGCCATCGGCGCCGACGTGCACCATCCCCTGCTCCTGCTCGACGTGCTGGTCCGTTCCGGCGAGCACGCGCGGACCATCCTGGTGCTCGGCAACCGGACCGGTCGCATCGACTCCTCACCCTTCTGGGCGGGACGCGACGAAATGGTGCGGGGGCTCACCAAGGGGATGCTCGTCCAGGTCGTCGGGAAGGTGAGCAGCTACCGCGATGCGAGGCAGCTCGAGGCCGTGTCGATTCGCCCGCTGCCGCGCGGTAGCGTGCCGCTCACCGATCTGGTGCCGAGCGTGGGCGACGTCGACCGCTACTGGCAGTATCTCGACGACATGCGCACCCGGGTCACCGCACCGCGCCTGCGCGCGGTGCTCGACCTCTTCTACAACGATGACACCTTCCGGCTCGCGTACGAACAGTGCCCCGGCTCGCCCGGGACCGGCCACCACGCCGCACTTGGTGGGTTGCTGCAGCACACCACCGAAGTGGTGCGCATCGGCGTCGCGATGGCGCGGGTGGCCCATGCCGATGCAGAGCTGGTGGCGGCGGCCGCGATGCTCCACGACATCGGCAAGATCCGGAGCTATGCGTGGGAGACCGGCGTCTTCGAGATCACCGAGCCGGGTCGGATGATCGGTCACGTCGTGCTCGGCGCCATGATGCTGCACGACGCGATCGCGGCGTGCACCGCACCGCCCTGCACCGACGACGAGATTATGGTGCTGATGCACCTGGTCCTGTCTCACCATGGCAAGCTTGAATACGGGTCACCGGTGCGCCCGCTCACGCTCGAGGCGGACGTGCTGCATCGCGCCGACGATGCGTCGGCTGGCACCGCGTCGATCACCGAGGCATACGATTCACCCGAGTATTTCGCGGGGGACGCGCGCGTCGCGAGTCGGGGCGTCTGGGGAGCCGACAACCGGCGGCTCATGCGAATCACGGCAGCGTTCGGTCGACCGTCAGAGGGGGGAGAAAACGAAACGGTCGATCAGTCAGGCTGATCGACCGTTTCGCAGGCATCCGGAGCACGCTCGGGGGCGTCACCAGAGGCCTGCAGCGCTACGAGTCAGAGCGGCTCGCGGACCACTCGCTCGCACGGCTCTCCGAGGCGCCAGATCGGAGAGGTATGGAACGCGCGAAACGCCCCATCACCTGACATCCAAACTATGGTCTCGGCGAAATCCCGCAAGTGCCTGATTTTATTCGGGTTAGCTCACTTCTATGTGCACACGTATGTGGATTTCAAGTGCTTTCTGCGGCAATGTTTACATGGGTTTTCAACGTCATGTGGGAACTGTGTATCCACAGTTCCCACATCGCGTTTAGTTCCCGGAACGGCGGGATGAGCTCAGATCTGGATCGCCGACTTGTGCCCCTTGGGATCGAGCGGGATTCCCAGCGTCTTCATGAGCTCCTCCACGGTCATCTCGTAGCGAGCGGTCGCCTTCACTGCCAACGTACGGATCTTCAGCAGGCGGTCCCCGTGAGGTGACGCAGCCAGCGCGGACAATGCGTCGGTGTTGCACGTCGTCATGTCGCGCTGCAGCGTGAGCAGCGACCGGCGGAATTGTTCGAGCACGGCGTCGCCGCGCTCCTCACTGGTCGAGAAGCCGCCGATCCGCGCCTGAACCCAGCTTGCGCTGCGGGCGGCACGCTCACAATCGACCGCGAGCGAGCGGGCGCTCGACGTCAGCACCGCGCCACGACCAGCGAGGTGCGCACGCTCAAGGCGCTCGGAGGTGGACTGGACGACACGGAGGGTGTCGCGGAGGATGACCACCGCATCCTTGAGGTCCTTCTGTGCCGGGGAGAGCGTCTTTTCGGGCCAGATGCCCGGCGGCGTGACCTGTCCGGCCAGGGGCCCGGCGACAAGGGGAGTGACCATCAGGGAGAGCATGAGTCCAGCGATCCGATAGCTCACGATTCCATTCCTGCTTCGATGTAGCGATATGAGGTTTCACCGGCATCATCGCCGATGAAAAGTGCGCCGCCAGCCGACGCTGCGAACCAGCCACCGATCAAACGGCGGGGTCCATCGAGTTCCTGCACGATCGGGGCGAGCCATCGCCGCAGGTGTCGCAACTCGGGAGCCCGCCGGCCCAGTTGGGCGAGAAGGGCGCCCGTGCCCGACGTTACCCGTAAGAAATGCGCCAGGGCACTCGCGCGTTCCCGAAAGCCGATCGCCCGAACCCCGGGTTCGTCGACGAGGACCTCGCCGTCGACCGGTTCGACACCCGGAATATCCATCCGCGGCCCGACGAAAACCCACCGCCGACCCTCGGGAAGCTTCCGCTCGACGACTGCCGCTGCGGTGTCGGCGGTGAGTCGGCCGGCGTGGAGGAGGTCCTCATCGGGCAGGAGTCCCACCACCCGGGTCCACTCCAGCGCCGAGATAGCCTGCTCGAACTGACAGCCGATCGTGTCGTCGAAGGCATGCAGCCGGGGCGCCTCGCCAGCCCTGAGGACGCAATGGGAAAGCGCCTCCGCCCGGTCGGTGAAGGTCCGAATCATGACTGACGTCGGAGTGATCATTTCCCAAAGATAGCTGCCGGTGGCTGGTGGGGCACGCCCGGGAAACTTGCGTTCATGAGCCGGGCGACCGCATCGTTCACCCCGTGAATGACCTCCCCTCGATCCGCAATCGGGTCACCGGCGGCACGATCCTCCTCCTCCTCCTCGTCTTTGTGATGACCCTGATCGGGGTGCGCGGAATCAATTCGCTTGACCGCGACGCGCAGAGGGAGCTGGGGGCGCTTCGCGAACGGACCATCCTGGCCCAGACCATGACCCGGGCCGCCGTCGACGCCGTCCGCACCGGCGATCTGCTCGCGTTCCTTCCCACCACCGGGAACCGCTCTCGTCTCGATTCGGCGGTCGCGACCATACGGGTTTCTGGCGAAGCCTACGCGAGATTCGACCCGACGCCGGCAGAGGTCGATGCGATCCGTACCGTCACCGACCTTGCCTCCAGTCTCGGCCTGGCCTCCCCCGGCGCAGTTGGCGCCAACGAAACGCGACGCTCGATCGTGGCCGATTCGCTGCTCACGGGAATGCAGCAGCTTGTCATGATCCAGGAGGGTGCCGCCGCCGAACGGGCCACAGCGCTCGCATCGGGAAGCGAGAAGCAGCGGACCTGGATCTGGATCCTGTTCATGATCGCGCTGATCATCGGCATCTGGTCGGCGGTGACGACGGTGCGCAACGTGATCCTCCCGTTGCGCCGCCTGGTCGAGGCCACCGAACGAGTCGGCGCCGGTGACCTTCGACCCCTCGACCTGGGCCCGATGCCGCGGGAACTCGCCCTCCTTGCTGCGGCAGTGCGTCGCATGAGCGAAAGCCTGCGCGCCGTGGTGGGTAGCGTGGCCGAGGTGTCGGCAACGCTGACCGACAGGGCGTCGCAGCTCTCCAGTCGTTCGGAGCAGCTTTCAGAGAGCGCAACGCAGGTGTCCCGCGCGATCGGCGAGGTGTCGGCGAGCGCAGAGCGACAGGCCACGGGGATGCGCGAGAGCGACGAACTGCTGGGCGACCTGCGTGCCGCGGCCGCACGGAGCGCAGGCGCCGGCCAGCGCGTCGTCGCTGTGGCCGACGGCATCCGTCGCACTGCAGCACTCCATCAGGGCCATCTTGGTGCAGCGTCCGAGACATTGCTTGAGCTGCACGAGGTGGTGGAACGCACCACGTCGTCAGTCGATCGCCTCACCAAGGCGGCGGAGTCCGTTCTCGAGTTCGTGTCGCTCACCGGCCAGCTTGCGGCGCAGACAGAATTGCTTGCACTCAACGCGGCGATCGAGGCGGCGCGTGCGGGCGGTGCGGGCGAGGGATTCGCCGTGGTGGCCGGCGAGATTCGACAGCTCGCCGAGACCAGTGCGGAGGGTGCGCGGCGGATCGCAAAGACGGTCGCCACGCTCGACGAGCAGGTTCGACTGGTGGCGGCAACGGTGGGCGCGGGGAAGGAGCGGGTCGCGGGCGTCGAGGGTGTGGCGGGCGGCGTCACCCGCGCGCTGGCCGAGATCGTGGGCTCGGTGGAGGAGGTCAGCGCGGCGGCAGGCACGGTGGCCCGCGAGGCAGCTGCGCACCGTGAACTCGCGGATCGACTCGCAGCCACCGCTGCGGATGTCGCCCGGTCAGCGCAGATCAACGCCCACGCCGCCCAGGCAGTAACTGATTCGGCGGAAGAGCAGAGTTCCGCCACCGTCGAAATCACGACGGCGGCGACCACGCTCGTGGCCACCGCCGATCGCCTCAACCAACTCGTGACGGGTTTCCGGGTCTAGCGGCGCTTCGCGACCTTCGACACGGGCTTCCGCGCGGCAGGCTTGGCCTTCGGCTTCGCCGGCTTCGGCTTGGCCGCCGACTTGGCGGCCTTTGTTGCCATCGGCTTCGCGGCCTTCGGCTTGGTCGGCTTCGCGGGTTTTGCTGACCGGGACGGCGTCGCCGCCGTGGCGCCCTTCGTCCCCTTCACCGCCTTGGAAGTCCTGGGCGTAGTTGCAGCCTTCGGTGCCTTCGCGGCGTGTGTTTCCTTGTCCGGCTTGCCCGCGGCGGGCTTCGCCGGCGGAGGAGGGGCGGTCTTCGCCGGAATCGGCGGCCTGGCGGGGCGGGTCTCCTTGGGGGCTGCGGCCTTTGCGGCGGGAGCCGGCTTGGTCGGGGCCTTCACACCCCGCTTCTCCCCCGCGCCAACTTCGGCGAGGAGCCCGTCGACTTCCTCCTGCGTCAGCAGGTTTCGACGCACGCCGAAATGGAGGAGTTCCTCTGCCTCGGACGGGCGAAACTCCTCGAGGCCGGCGGCGGCCCGCACCAACGAAGCCATCGCCGACGCGACCGGACTGCGCAGCACCTGCGCGATGCCGGGGAGAGCTTCCATCAGGGACGAGATCTGCGGTGCCGCAAGTTCAGTCATGGGAAGCCCTTGGGGTTGGCCCAGCAAAAGGGCGAAGCTATCCGTCGGCGGGCGGCCGCGTCAAGGTCGCCGGTTGATAGCCCTTGACGCGCCGTCCATCTGGCGGTACCTAGAAAGGACGCGAAACGGGCCGGATTCCCCGGTCCTGCAGCGTGGAAAGGACACCCGCCATGGGACGTCGCCACGTCAAAGAGTTTCGCCCCGACGAGGCCCTGAGCCTCATCAGCGCCGATCGCGAGATCAAGGCCCTCAGCTGCCCGTCCTGCGGCAGCGACGCCATCGAGCGCACCCCGGGACGTTCGAAGACCAGCCTTCCCGCCGCCGGACGAGTCGTCCTGACGTGCGGTGCATGCGGCCGCCTGGTCTCGTACATCGACCGGGTCGAACGGTCGGTGGTGGCGCACTGATCGTCGGGCGAACCTGACAACCGCTTGACCACTGGCCGGGGGAGGACCATTGTCCGCCCCCAATGAGCCAGACTGTCCAGGCGCGATCCGCCATCCCGATCGTGGTCGCCACCGTTTTTGTCGACGTAGTCGGCTTTGCGATGGTCCTGCCACTGCTCCCCAGCTATGCCGCCCGATTTGGCAGTTCGCCGTTCATGATCGGCGTGCTGGTCGCATCGTATTCAGCGATGCAGTTCGTCTTCGCCCCACTTTGGGGGAGGGTCAGCGACCGGATAGGCCGCCGGCCGGTGCTCCTCCTCGGACTCGGGGGAAGTGTCGTTTCGTACCTGCTCTTCGCGATGTCCAACGGGTTCACGCTGCTGTTGATCTCCCGCCTGTTTGACGGTGGATCGGGCGCGACGATCAACGTGGCCCAGGCGTATCTCGCCGACGAGACATCACCGGAGCGGCGCACCCGGGCGATGGGGATCGTGGGCGCGGCGTTCGGCCTCGGCTTCATCGTGGGGCCGATACTCGGCGGTATCACGTCATCGATCGATCTCGCGCTGCCCGGCTACGCCGCCGCCGCGCTCACCGCGGCCAACATGGTGTTCGCGTGGATCAAGCTCCCCGAGTCCCACCATGCATTGACCCCGCAACGGACCTCGCACGCCCCGCTGCCGTGGCGCGTCATCGGCCCGCCGGTTGCCGTTCTCTTCGCGGCGACCATCGCCTTCAGCGTCATGTACGTCGTGTTTCCTCTTTTCGGCGAGCTTCGGTTCGGTGCGACGCGCAGCACGGTGAGCTACTGGTTCGCCTTCGTCGGCCTGGTGACGGCGATCGTGCAGGGCGGCCTCCTCGGACGACTCGTCGCACGCCTCGGCGAGACCCGGGTGGCCAGGATCGGCACTGCGATGCTTGCCGCGGGTTTCTTCCTGGTCCCGCTGGCGGGAGCAACGAGCCGACCCACCGTGTTGTTCTACGGCGTCCTGGCGCTGCTGG
Source organism: Gemmatimonadales bacterium (assembly GCA_013694695.1). Lineage (GTDB taxonomy): Bacteria > Gemmatimonadota > Gemmatimonadetes > Gemmatimonadales > GWC2-71-9 > Palsa-1233. Next base: position 43,955 of record JACDBX010000045.1, read on the forward strand.
GGGCGGGGTTCGGGATGACCGGCCCGTCGATGATCGGCATGGTGTCACGGTTCACCGATGCCGCCCGACAGGGACGGGTGCTCGGCGTCACCCAGAGCGCGTCGTCGATGGCCCGAATTGTCGGACCGATCGTCGCGGGGCTGATGATGCAGTCGCGAGGTGCGGAGGCCGCGTTCCGGACATCAGCCGTGCTCGCAGCGACGGGCATGATCATCGCCATCGCAATGCGGCCCGCACATGACAAGGGAGCGGATGGCGCACGATGACCTGCGCGCCCCGCTCCCTCGCATCAATGCACCACCCGGGTCCGGTCAGTCCGGCGTGCTGAAAACCCGGTCCCAGCGCACCTCGGTCAGGAAGGGAAAAGCCTTCCAGCTTTCCTGGTCATACGAGAAATAGACGAGGAGAGGGCGACCGCGGACATTGATCCGCGGGAGGAACCCCCAGTAGCGACCATCGTAGGAGCCATCGCGGTTGTCGCCCATCACGAAGAGCGATTCCGCAGGGACCACCACCGGGCCCCAGTCGTGCAAGTCGGGGGCGTAGCCGAGCGGAACAGGGCCGGCGTAATGTTCCACCTGCCACTCGCGCATCCGCGCACGCATCATCGGCTCCTCGCTGCGAAGCGGATCGCTGTTGATCGCGTACGGCTCGGCCAACTCCTCGCCGTTGCGATACACGACCCCGCCCCGCATCGCCAGCGTGTCGCCCGGGATCCCGATCAGGCGCTTCACGATCTTGAGGTCCTCGGACCCCTCCTCCACCGAATCAAAGACGATGATGTCGCCCCGCGCCGGCTCGCGCACCGCCGGCAACCGCTTGTGGATGAACGGTACCTCGGCCCCGTACAAGAACTTGTTGACGAAGAGAAAATCACCAACGAGGAGGGTGTTCTGCATGCTCCCGGACGGAATCCGGAACGCCTCGAGCAGGAAGACGCGCAGCACCTGCCAGACCACGAGCGCCACCGCGATCGACTTGGTCCATTCAAGAAGCCACCGCCCCAGCGACGAACCCCGCCCCGCCGTTTCTGCCATGACTACTCCCTCCAGTCGGCGATGAAGAGGTTCGTCTCACCATCGATCGTGCCATGGCGGTTGGAGGCAAACACCAGGTGACGTCCATCCGGCGAAAACATCGGGAAGCCGTCGAAATCCGGTGAATGCGTCAGCCGCTCGATCGCAGTGCCATCGATCTTCACCATGTAGAGCTCGAACTCCCGGCCCCTGGGATCCTCGTGGTTCGACGTGAAGATGATCCGCTTGCCGTCAGGATGGAAGAACGGCGCAAAGTTGGCCCGACCCAGCGATGTCACCCGGCGCGCATTGCTGCCGTCGGCGTTGGCGACCCACAGCTCGAGCTGCGAGGGACGCACCAGCCGCTCGCCGAGCAGCTGCTGATAGTCGGCCGTGTCGGCGGCCGTCCCGGGATACTGCGCCCTCCAGACGATCATCGAGCCATCGGGCGAGAAGAATGCGCCGCCGTCGTAGCCCACACGGTTGGTGATCCGGCGCACGTTGGTGCCATCGATGTTCATCACGTAGAGCTCGATGTCGCCATCACGGGTCGACGTGAAGATCACCTGCCTGCCATCGGGCGAAGCCGTGGCCTCCGCATTGTACGCGCCGTTGTTCGTGAGCTGACGCCGGTCGGTGCCGTCAGGTTTCACGGTATACAGCTCGAAATGTCCGATCGGCCAGACATACCCGAGCGATCGGTCGGGAGGTACGGGGCACCGCAGGTCGTGACCGTGGGTCGAGCTGTAGATCACGCGGCGATCACCGTCGATGAAGTAGCCGCAGGTCGTGCGCCCCTCGCCGTTGGAAATCCGACGCAGCCCCGATCCGTCGATCCGCATCACGTACTGCTGGTCGCAGCCCCGACCGACACTGTCCTGGCGCTGGAACGTCAGCCACTGGCCGTCGCGCGAGAAGTACGATTCGGCGTTGTTACCGCCAAATGTCAGCTGCCGGATGTTCGAAAGGTGGGTCTCACCGGGCATGGGCGCGTGGATGACCGCAGACGCGGGAGTGGACGATACCGGACGGGCGGTCGTGCGGGCACATCCGGCGATGACGATGCCGATGAGGACAAGTGATACAGTACGAATGGCGATTCTCTCCTGAGCGGTGGCGGTCAGCGTTCGAGCACCGCCAGCACCTCGGCAGCGTGTCCCTTCGGCTTGACCTTCTCGAACACGTGCTGCACGACACCCTGCGCGTCGATCACGAACGTGTTGCGGATGATTCCCTGGTACTTGCGGCCGTACATCGACTTCTCGCCCCACGACCCGTACGCCTCGGCGACGGTGTGGTCCTCGTCGGCCAGGAGCGGGAACGGCAAGTTGAACTTGTCGCGAAACTTCCCGTGCGACGCGAGGCCATCGGGCGACACGCCGAGGATCGTCGCTCCGCTCGCCTGCACAGCCGCCCACGAATCGCGAAACTCGCACGCCTGGGTGGTACAACCGGAGGTGTCGTCCTTCGGGTAGAAGTAGACAACAACCGGCGTGCCGCGCAGCTCGCCGAGACTGACTGTTCCGCCATCGGACGACGGAAGCGTGAAATCTGGGGCCATCATGCCTGCCTTGAGCATCCGTATCTCTCCGGAGTCAGCGAACGAGGGTGCGGGGCACGGGCGGAATGACGGCGAGCCGCCGAACCGGATGGGCGGCCCGCGCCCTGAGCGCCCGATCGAAAAAGTTCCACGTGGTGTATCCGTCCTCCGACGCCGGCTCCAGCAGAAAGGCCGCCAGCATTCCCAGCCGCTGGCCGGTCGGGACCAGGAAGGTGCCCACTGGAAGCGAATCGCGTGCTGCAGCGGTCCATGCACCCTCGACCCGCATCATCCGGTGACCCTCGAAGGCTCGCGGCGAGATTACGGTGGAATCGACCGTGAATCGCTCGCTGCGGCCACTCCACGGCTGCTGGAGTTGCTCAACGACTATTCCCTGCCGGCGCAGCCGGTCCACCACGTCAGTCCACTGCGGATCAAGCGCGTACGCCACCGGGATCGCCTCGCGCCGGGTAGCCATGAATCGGTCGACGACCGGCATGACGATCCGGCGCATCTCGCCGGTGCGCACGCGGCGGGCGAACGGCCCCGCGCCCTCGCCGGCGGCGCGAGTGATCTCCGCCACCACCGTGTCGCTGTGCGGCGGGGCGAAGTTGCTCCGGATCACCACCGAGTCGGGGCGAGCAGAGATCGTGCTGGCCAGCACGCGCCGCGCATCGTCCCAGCGCACCGCCATGTATCGGATCGTCTCGACCACGAATGCGAACGTCGCCGCGATTCGCCGCTCGAACGTGTCGTTGCTGTATGCCTCGCTCAGGATCGAGAGGCGCGACATGCCCATGAGGTTGGTGCCAAAGCGCGGGCCCGACTCGTACGTGACCCAGCCGAGCACCAGCGAGTCGGGGTCCTGGTTCCGAAAGTTCCCGTAGGCGAACGTTTCCACGGCATGGCGGGCGTGCATGCGCTGGCGGATCTCCGGCAGTGCACCGTCCTGCACCCAGGTGTTTGCGGTGGTGACATTGGCATTGAGCCCCGGCGACCACGTCAGGGCATAGCCGTGATAGCTGCCGTTGGTGGTGTGAAGGTCCATGAACAGGTCGGGATCCCACTCGGCAATGAACGCAAGCGATGCGCGGGTTTCGGGGGCCTCCTGCTTCACGTAGTCGCGGTTCAGGTCGTATCCCTGACCGTTTGGGCGCAATCCGACCACACCCGGACCATTCTGCCCCGGGCGGTTCCGGTCAGACGGACCAAGGGCCTCGTTGCCATCAGTGTTGTAGATCGGGACCGCCAGCACGACCACGCTGTCGAGCAGCGGGCGCAGCGACCCCAGCGTCAACTCGCGAAGGAGTGCCTGCACGGCTTCCTTCCCCTCCACCTCACCGGCGTGGATGTTGGCCTGGATGTACAACACCGGCTTACCCGAGCGCCGTGCCTCGGCGGGCGTCGCCACCATAGGACGGGCAGCGATCACGTAGGGAATCGGTCGGCCCTGCGTCGATGTCCCGAGCTGTCCGACGGTCACGCCGGCTCCGCGCGCCGCCAGTGAATCGAGGAATGCGAGCACCTCGGCATGGGTCGATGTCCGCGCGAACGCCGTACGCTCGGGCACCGTCTGCTGTGCAGCACCGGGCATCGCGAGAACCAGCGTGATGCAAGCGACGCGGCAGAGGATCGGTGTGATGCGGGTCATCGTTGCCCTTGGGTGAAGGGGACGATAAGTCGCCGCTGCACGAACTCGGCAACGCCGTCATCCCATGTGAAGGTGATCTCCGGAATGACGGCTCGCGTCACCGGCCTGGACAGCGTGAGGGCTGGCGCACCGTCGGACCGGATCCACCCGGACGCCGCCGCGAGCGCCGCCGGGTCGTGGAGGTGGCGCAGCAGCTGGTCGCGCACCTGTGCCGCGTTGTCGGCACGCTGCGCCAGCGCGCGCACGAGCAGGTACCCGAGCACGTGCGGGTCGTCGTTGCTGGCGAGCGCAATGCCGCTGCGCTTTTCAGCCTCCATGAATGCGAACATCGGCATCCCGCGATGCACCGGTTCCAGCGTCACCTCGGTGGCCCACTCGGCGGCACCCTCACCGAGCCACGGATCGGAATCGAGGATACGCAACCAGCGACCGGATTCCACGACTCCCCATCCGGCGCCCTCGAGGCGCGCTCCCTCGAACAGCAGGTGCTGCCATTCGTGAATCAGCGTGGCCACGGCCAGCACCGGCATGATGCCTGGCTCGATGCGGATCGCGTCTTGCGCACCAAGGAACCCCCCGAGCCGCCCGCGTGCCACCGCTGCGGGGGTAGTGACGCGCGCCGACATCCCACCCATGTCGAGGACGATCGAATCGTCCGCATCGAGATCGTGCCAGGTCCGGAGTGCCGCGTCCACGCCGCCGTGAGCCAGCCATTCCGCGGCGCTTGCGTTTCCCGGGCGCACCAGGCGCACTCCGAGCCGGGAGCCACCGACCACTGGGACCGCTTGCACGCCCCCGAACCGGGTCGGTTCGATCGCGGGGAGCGGCAGTGACGCCTTCCCCCAGAATCCCGACACCAGGTCGACCGGGCTGGTCAGCGTGCCATCGTCACGCTCCAACCAGCGGTGTGTCATCAACCATGCGACGGCCGCGATCCACCAGCGGCTTGCATCGGTGTACCCCGCGAGGAGGGCGCGGATGTCGCGCGCGCTGACGACATCGGTCAGGGCGAGTGAATCGAGTTGGCGGAAGACGCGGGCGGAATCACGGCCCATCCGGCTCCAGAGTCGCCACGCCCCCTCGTACGTCGCGATCGTGTCGCGGTTGCCGGGCACCACCAGTTGCAGGCGAACCAGGGCACGGTTTGCGGCATCGACGCCGAATTCCGGCGCGCGCATCCGCGCCGCCTGAACAGCGACCTCATGGAGGTCGAGGCGCAGGCCACCTGGTCCACGGAAGATGCGGGTGAACTCGCCGTCGGCGGCCGGTCCCCTCGCGATTCGCTCGAGGACGTTGCGCACGGCGTCACGCGACGGACGGTCGAAGCCCAGCGCGAGCCGCTGGCTGCGGCGAATCAAGTCAAATCCCGTCGCGCCAACGATGCCGGCGCTCCGGGCGAGGGAGTCGTACTCGACGAGGATCTGGCGTGGGGTCGGTGCGGATGCGTGCCACACTGCGGGAATCGACGTGACACCGGCGGAGCTGCCGATGTCGAGCTGGCGCACGATCACGCGCGGGCGCACCGGCCACCGTTCGGTCCCGGCAGCGATCACCTCCGCGCGCCACGGCACGACCCGTCCGTCCGCCTCGTGCACGACGCCCTGCATCGCGTCGCCGGTGCGGACACCCTCGAAGCGCCGGTTGCCGGCGGGTGACGTGAACTGCACCCTGGAACTGTCGATCACCACATCACGCAGCGCCACATACGCCGAGTCCGCTGATTCCATCAGCAGCTGTCCGGCGCTTCCGTTCAGCCGCAGTTCACCGCGCTCGATCGTGGCCGGCCCGCGAACCTCGATGGCCCAGCGCGTCGTTGGCGACTGCATCACGGGCGCGCCGGAGCCGAGCAACACGGCGACCAGCAACAGCAACGGCATTACCCCTCCCTGGCTTCCTGCGGACGACGCTCCACGATCGTGGCGCGCACGGCGACTCCATCAGACAGGCGTTCCAGGCCACCGACAATCACCTGATCGCCGGTATCGATGCCCTTGGTGACCTCCACGAGCACGTCGGTCACCGACGATTCCATGACCCGCGGATTGGCACCGCGCAACGTCGTCTGCACCGAGATGATCGGCGGATCGATATCGGGGAGCTCGCGGACCGTGAGGCGCTGGTACCCGAGGACCCCGAAGAGGATCAGGGCGAGCGACATCATCGACGCAAAGACGGGCCGTTCGATCGACAGGTCGGAGAGTTTCATGCTATCACCCTATCTTGGACGCGGAGACCGGAGCCTGCGGTGCGTACGGTATCGAAACGGGTCGGTTTCACCCTGCAACTGGAAGGGCATCGTGGCTGTCAAGCTCACCTCGCGGCAGCAGGCACAGCTCCAGTGGCTGCAACTGCTCCCGCCAAAATTCGACCGGATCTTTCGCGTGGTGGAACAGCTCTCGACCCAGCAGGCCGACGACGTCCAACTCCGCGGGCTCGCCCGGATGCTCGACGAGCTCAAGGCGCAGGCGTCCGGGCTGGGCATCGGCGCCCTTGCTGATACGTTCGGCTATATGGGAATGTTGATGCGACGGGGAGGCGGGCACCAGCTGAAGGTCCGCGGCCTTCGCGAGCTGCTGGTGGGCGCGAAGATCAACTATGAGGGTGCGTTGCGATCCGCCTCCGAGGAGATCCGCGTGGAGGGAGACGGGACGAACCCTACGCCTTCTCCTTGAACACCTTGTCGAGCACCGGTGCCGCAGTGAACGCGAACATCGACATGATCACAAGGCCGAGCATCGTGGTGACATATGTGAGCGCCCCGATCAGGACCGCCGCACCCACGCCCGCCATCACCATTCCGAAGTAGTAGAGCATCGTCCCTCCGAGGGTCACGCCGGACAACGCCAGCGTCCGCAAAATACCGAGTGCCCCAGCTTCCGGAAAGGTGACTGCGCGGGACCACCGACCTAGCCCCGGATGCGCTGCCCGGTCACCTTTGCCCGATGCAGGTTCACATGCCGGTCACCGCCACCGCAGAGCTCGCCGATGCGGCCTTCCAGGCCCTGGTCACGGCCGGCCTCGTCCTCTTCGCGCTTGCCCTCTATCGCCGGATCCGCCAGCGATGGGTGGCGTGGTGGGCGATCGCCTGGGCGCTCTATCTGGTCCGGCTCGGCGCGATCATCACATTTCTCGCGACCGGGAATCTTGTGTGGCTGTTCTGGCACCAGGTGATCACCGGCTGGGTCGCCCTCGTGATCCTGTGGGCGGCAATGGTGTTCTCGCGCGACGCGCGGTGGAAACCGTGGTACGCAGCGATTGCCATCTTCCCGCCCTGCTGGGCGTGGGTCGCCGTCAATGGCCTCGACCGGTTCCTGCTCGTCGCGCTTCCGATGGTGTTGTTCCTCTCCGGCGCCACCATCTGGACCGCGTGGGTATTCTGGCGTCATGCCCTCCGAACCGACTCGAATGGGGCGCGCTTCGTGGCCGCGGCGTTCCTGCTCTGGGGTCTGCATCACCTCAATTACCCGTTCCTGCGGGCACGCGGCGCCTGGCAGCCGTGGGGCTACTACCTCGACATCCTCTTCGAGCTGGCGGTCGGCATCGGCTTCGCTCTGATGGTGCTCACCGACCTGGCGCGCGGACTGTCGAACCGCACCGACGAACTGGCACACCTCTCGATGCTTGCACTGCGCCAGCAGGAGGGGGAGCGCCGGCGGCTGTCGCGCGAGCTGCACGATGAGACGGCACAGACACTCTCAGCCGTCAAGCTGGAAGTCGGGATGTTGCGCGAGGGCGCGAGCGACCACGTACGCGATCGCCTCGACCACGTGCTGGGACTCGTGGACAGTGGGATCCGAGGGATTCGGAGGGTGATGAACGATCTTCGTCCCGCGCTCCTTGACGACTTGGGGCTGGGTGCCGCGATCCGGGCGTTGGCCACCGACGTCGAGTCCAGAAGCGCGCTCACCGTACACCTTCGGATGAACGATTCGATCCCGCGACTCCCCGCCGAGGTCGAGCTTGCCGTCTTCCGGGCCGCGCAGGAAGCCCTCGTCAACACCGTGCGCCACGCGGAAGCCACCGACATCGAGGTGACGCTGGTGGCGGACGCACGCGGCGTGCAGCTCGAGGTCCGCGACAACGGGCGCGGCATCACGGGGGCACGACCCGCGCCCGGTGCATCGGGCCAACTCGGGCTCGCCGGCATGCGCGAACGGATCACCGCCGTTGGCGGCACGGTGTCGGTCGAGGGGTCCCCCGGGACAACCATCCGCGTCGACGTGCCGCTGTGAACCGGTGACGATGCCCACCTTACCTTCAGCCATGGAAGAGAATGGGATTCGGGTGGTGGTGATCGATGATCACGCCGTCGTGAGGGAGGGCATCCGACGCGTGCTCGAGGGCGAGGCCGGAGTAGAGGTCGTGGCGGAGGGAAAGGACGGCGACGAGGCGATCGCCGCGGTGGAGCGAGACCGCCCCGACGTCCTGGTGCTGGATGTGGCGATGCCCGGAAAGTCGTGGCTCGAGGTGATTCGCGAGGTGCACCGGCAGGCGAGGCGGACCCGGGTGTTGGTCCTGTCGATGTACGACGACCCGGAGTATGTGGTGGAGAGCGTTAGGGCTGGTGCGCGCGGCTACCTGCTCAAGGACTCGGCCCCGGCAGAACTGCGCCGCGCGGTCCGGACCGTCCACCGCGGCGAGACCTACTTCCCGGCCGCCGTCACCGCCAGGCTCGCCGAAGCGGGGAAGCGACCGGACCCCGTCCAGCCGGCCACCGCGATCCTCTCCCCGCGCGAGCGCGAGGTGCTCATTGGCATCGCGCAGGGGCTCACGAACAAGCAGATCGCCGCCGGGCTCGGCATCTCGCACCGCACTGTCGAAACCCATCGCGAATCACTGATGGAGAAACTCGACGTCCGCACCGTCGCAGGCCTCACCCGGCTCGCCCTCGAGGAGGGCCTCGTCACGAGCTGACGCCGCCGCTCAGCGGTCGCGGTACACCACCTCGCCGTTGATGATTGTCATCACGTTGCGCGTCTCGAGAATCTGTCGCTCGGGGATCGTCATGATATTGCGATCAAGTATCGTAAAGTCGGCCATCTTGCCTACCGCAATCGTGCCCCGCCGGCTTTCCTCGAACGCCGCGAACGCCGGATACCACGTGAACATCTTGAGTGCCTGCGCGCGAGTGACCTTCTCCTCGGGGTGCCACCCCGGCCCCGACCGCCCCTCAAGGTCCTTCCTCGCCACGGCGGCATAGAACTCGATCATCGGTTCGCCCCGCTCCACCGGCGCGTCGGACCCGCCCGCCACCGGCACGCCCAGCTTCAGCAGCGTTTGCCAGGCGTAGGCACCCTTGGTGCGCGCCAAGCCAATCCGGCTGGGCACGAAGTGCAGGTCGCCGATGGCGTGCGATGGTTGCATCGAGGCGATCAGCCCGAGCGAGCGGAATCGTGCGAGATCGCGCGGCTCGACGATCTGCGCGTGCTCGACCCGCCAGCGCGGCTCACGAACCTTTCGCTGCGCCGGCGGCACCGCCTTGAACGCTGCCGCATACATGTCGAGGACGATCCGGTTGGCGCGATCGCCGATCGCGTGGGTCTCGACCTGAATCCCCTGGCGGAGCGCACGTTCAAGCATGCCGCGCAGTGCCACGGTGTCGGTGGTGATCAACCCGCGGGTATGAGGATCGTCGGAGTAGGGCTCGACCAGCGCCGCCCCGCGCGAGCCCAGCGCGCCGTCCATCACGATCTTGATTCCCCGCACCGTGAAACGATCGTCGAACTCGGCTGGCCCCGGTCCCAGCCGGATCAGGCTGTCCGCGCCGGCACCGGGTCCGCTGATCGTCTTGTAGATCCTGATCTTGAGCCGGCCGTCTGCGTAGAGGCGTCGCATCCGCGCGACCTCGCTCCAGCTCCCGTGCGCGTCCTGCACCTGCGTCCATCCCAGCGAGAGTTCACGCTGCGAAGCGATCTCCAGCGCCCTGTCCTGGTCCGCCTCGGTCGGACCGGGGACCAACGTGCGGACAACGCCCTGCGCCCGGTCGATCAGCATGCCCGTCGGCTGGCCGTCGGCGTCGAGGTTGATCGCCCCACCCGGCGGCGACTCGGTGGCACCGGTGACACCGGCGAGCCGGAGCGCCGCGCTGTTGACAATCGATGCATGTCCGTCGGCCCGCGTGAGCATCACGGGGTTGTTCGGCGCGATGCGATCGAGATCGGCCCGCGTCGGGAAGATCGGCGGGCTCCAGAATGTCTCGATCCACCCCCGCCCCGTCACCCATGCACCGGGACGGGCCTGCTTGACCGCAGCCTCAACCCGCGCAAGGAAGGCATCCTTCGTGTTGGTGCCCTCGAGGTTCAACGTGAGTTCGCGCGCTCCGATGCCGCCGAAGTGCGCATGTGCGTCGACGAATCCCGGGAAGACAAACCGCCCCGAAAGGTCCAGCACCTCGGTCTTTGGTCCCACCAGGCGCGCCGCACCGGCATCAGTCCCGACATACACCACTTTTCCGTCGCGCACGGCGACGGCCTGCACCGGCCGGGTCGCCACGCCGGTGTACACCGTCGCGTGCCGGAGGACGAGATCGGCGGCCTGCGCAGGGAGGGCCACGGGCAATACGAGGAGCAGCGCGAGTGTGCGCATGGGCGAGTCCGGAACGGGAGGGTTCAGAAGAGTGACGATGACCGATGACCGATGACCGATGACCGATGACGGATGACGGAAGATACCGCATGCTCAACGCATGGCACGATCCGCGGCACGATCGATCACGTACCGAAAGCACGGACGGGGCACGTCACTGATGTTCGGATGTGGCAAGTCGGTGAAAGTCGAGACCTGTCGCATCCCGATCTTCTCGGCGACGCGTGCCGATGCGGTGTTCTCGGTGTCGAGTACGGCAATCACGTGGGTGACCGATGGCACGGAAAAGGCCTCACGCAGGAGCGCGCCGGCGACCTCGGTGATGAGCCCGCGCCCCCAGCATGACCGCGCCAGCGAGTAGCCGATTTCCGCCTCCTCCCCGCGGAAACGAACCAGGCCGAGTCCGACGGGATCGTCCGATGGGGGAAGGGTGATCATCCAGGCATGCGCCGACCCTTCCTCCCACTTCACGCCCAGTGATTCGAGATAACTGGCGGCCATCGCCACGGTCTCGTGACGGCGCCAGGGGAGGAACCGGGTGACGTCGGGGTCGGAGGTCCAGTTCGCGTGCACCTGCGCGGCGTCGGCGGCACGTGGTCGCCTGAGCCTTGTGCGGTCGGTGTCAATCACCTCCGGTATGCCACTCAGCATGACGGCAGCGATGCCACCATCATTGGCGCAGCAGCGTGCGCACCGAGTCGAGCGTCCCATCGTTGGGCGCCGGGTTGAGTCCCATGATGTGGGTCATCAGCGAGTAGACGTGAATGTTCTGAAACGGATCGACAACCACGCCCGACCGGAATGCCGGACCCGCCGCCACGAAGATCGCGCGCATCGAGGGGAGGGCATTGTCCCAGCCATGCCCACCGCCCTGCGCGCGCCACGATGCCACGCGACTGCGCGACGTGATCGACCAACCCTCGTCGGCCACCAGAATCAGCGGCGGTATCCGGGGGCTGTCGCGAAAGTGGAATCGCTCCGGCACATCGGCACGCCGGTACACAGACAGATGGGGCGAGGCGGCGCGCAGCTTCTGGTACACGTCGTCGTCCCGGCCGGGTGCCGGGATCAACATGCCCACCGGCGACCACTCGACCACGTTCACGTCACTCAGCGATATGAAGTCGTCGAGCGCGATAAGCTTTGTTGCCGGACGCGGCGCCATGCCGTGATCGGACACGACGACAATGTTGGTCCGGTCGGTCAGCCCCCGCTCGCGGAGTCCGGTCACGAGGCGACCCACCATCCGGTCGACATGCACGATGGCGGAATCGACGTCGGGCGAGTCCGGCCCCGAATCGTGTCCCGCGTGATCGACGTTGCTGTAGTAGAGCGTCGTGATCGCGGGAGCGGTGCCGGGTGGCTGCGACGCCCAATGCAGTACGCTGTCGACGCGCGCGGCGTCGGGAAACTTGTCATCGAATGGCAGCCATCGCGACGGCGCACGGCCCCCTGCGCCCGATTCCGATCCGGGCCAGAAGAATGCTGCCGCCCGCCGCCCCTGCTTCTCGGCGGTCGCCCAGATCGGCTCGCCACCCCACCAGCGCGGGTCACGGTTGGCCATCGTATCCGACATCCGGAACACGCCGAGTGCGGAGTCCCGGATCGTGTTGGCGACCATCCCGTGGTGGGCCGGATGGAGGCCGGTCACGATCGTGTAGTGGTTGGGGAAGGTCAGCGTCGGGAATGCCGGTGTCATCCAGCGGGCCCGGACGCCGCGATCAGCGATCGCTGCCAGGTTTGGCGACAGGCCCCGGTCGAGAAAATCGGCACGAAATCCATCGAGCGAGATCAAGATGACGCGCTGATCAGGCAACGGCGCCAGGGTGTCGGGCTTGATCGGCTGCGAACAGGCGGCCAACGCAAGTGCGAGCAGCAGCAACGGATGGCAACGCATGCCGGAAGGTGGCAGGCCCAGGACCGGGTCGCCACCCCCCGCATCTTCGTGCGCGTCGATTCTGATAGACGCGGCCGTGGCGGATCGATCAGACCGGCACGGCGCCGGTCAATCCGACAGGGCGGTTAGCATTGGGGAACCACCATCTCGGAGTCCTGCCATGTCGATCGATCCGTCCCACTACCGTGTCCCCGGCGGCAAGCCCATCGACCTTGATGACTGGGACACCCGGGCGGACGTGATCGAGGCTGACGGCGACGGCTACAAGAAGCAGCTCCGGAGCCGTACCGACGAACTTCACTCCATGCAGGAATCGCTCTACGCCGACAACCGGCATGCCCTGCTGCTGATCTTCCAGGCGATGGATGCGGCGGGCAAGGACGGCGCGATCGAGCACGTCATGTCGGGCGTCAATCCGCAGGGCTGTCAGGTCTACTCGTTCAAGCGCCCGAGCGAGGAGGAGCTTGATCACGACTTCCTCTGGCGCACCACCCGGGCGCTGCCCGAGCGAGGCCGGATCGGGATCTTCAACCGGTCGTACTACGAGGAGGTGCTCGTGGTGCGCGTACACCCCGGGATCCTGCAGGGCCAGCGGTTGCCTGTCGACCTCGCCGCCGCCGACGACATCTGGGACGGGCGGTTCACCTCGATCCGCGACTTCGAGGCGCACCTCGCCCGGAATGGCACGACCGTGGTCAAGTTCTTCCTGCACCTGTCGAAGGAGGAGCAGCGCAAGCGATTCCTCGCCCGTATTGACGAACCGGAAAAGAACTGGAAGTTCGCGCTCGCCGATGTGGAGGAGCGGGCACACTGGGATGCCTACC
>JACDBX010000072.1 GCA_013694695.1 Gemmatimonadales bacterium
GCGCGATGGTGCATCGGAACGTCCGATCAGTTGAGCGGTACGGCGTCGTCGAGAATCCGGGGGGTCACCAGGATGATCAGGTCGCGCCGGTTCTCGCGGTTCTCCGAGAATGAGAACAGCGGCCCGATGAACGGCAGCCCCGAAAGGAGCGGAATGCCGGCACGGTTGCGGGTCACTGTGGTGACCGACAGGCCGCCACTCACCGCCGTCTCGCCATCTTCCACCAGCAGTCGCGTAACGACCCGTTGCGTGGGGATGGTGAAGCCGAGGTCGGCAGCTGCAAGCGGTTGGATCGACGAGCGCTCGGCGAAGATCTCGAGAACGATCTGGCGGTTGTTGGTCACGTGTGGCGTGACCGTGAGCTGAATGCCGGTCTGCTTGAACGTCACGTTCGCGCGCGGCGCCTGGCCCACCTGGCCGATCGAAGAGGCGTCGATGACCCGCACCGGCGTCTCTTCACCGGAGAGAATCTGCGCCCTCTGGTGGTCGAGCGTGTGAACCAGCGGCGTCGCCTCGACGTCGGTGAGTTCCACCCTCTCCAGTGCCGAGAGGAACGACGTCACGGAGAACCCGCCGATCGCGGTCGAGAAGATCAGGTCAAGGGCCGAGCCGGTGATGATGGCATCGGCGTTGGAGACCGCGCTCACCGCGTTGCCGCCGAGGTTGACGACGTTGATGTTCGGGTTGTACGGCTGGCCCGTCGCCGGGTCACAGCAGCGCTGCAGGATCCGGTTGAAGAACTGCTGACTGGTGCCGATGTCGTACTTGAGGCCGAGTTGCTCCAGGTCGGTGCGATCGACATAGATGATCTTGCCCTCGATCGCGATCATCGGGGTACGAACGTCCATGCCGCGCACGAAGTCGACCACGTTGGCGATTCGGCTGCGGGTGTCGGTGATGATCAGCGAGTTGCTCAGGGTGTCCGCCACAATCCGGCCACGCGAAGTGATCAACCCCTGCACCGCGGCCGCCACACCATCGGCACGGGAATAGTTCAGTCGCACGAGCTGGGTCTGGAGCACCTCGACCGAGTCGATGCTGGCCAGTTGACCCGGCGAATCAACCCTGATGATCCCGCCGCGCATCTCGGTGGCGGAAAGTCCCTGCGAGGCGAGAACCGCCTCGAAGGCGAACGGCCAGGGCTGATTGACGATGGTCATGTCCACTTCACCCTTGACGCCGGCGCCGAGCACGATCGAGCGCCCTGACACCTTGGCGAAGGCACGAATCACCTCGTTGATCGGCGTACGGTCGAAGTCGACCGTGATCCGGCGATCGTCCTGCCGGGTCTCGTCGCGCAACTGCACCGCGGCTGACGACATCTGCGTCGAGCGCATCGGGCCGGCGGCCAGTTCGCGGGGCTCGGCCGACGCGGACGCGAGGATCGGGCGGACGGCCGGCACCTGACCTGGCCGTGCTGACCACTTCTCGAAGTCCCGGTCGGCGTACGCCACCGTGATCACGCCCGCCGTGCCCTTGTCGAGCGTGTAGGCGGGGAGGCGATCGAACTCGAGGACGAGGCGCACCACCGACTCGGTGTGCTGCTTCGCGCGCACCGCGCGCACCGCGCCTCGACGCAGGCCGTCATAGGTGTCGAGGTCGCCGAGCGTGGCTCCCTCGAGGTCGATGACCAGCCGGTCGGGGTCGGTGTATGTCACCTCGCGGATGGTCACGGGACCCGACACGCCGATGGCGAAACGGGCCGTGCCGCCGCTGCTGCTGAGCGACATCGAGTGGACCATCCCGACCGGGGCAGGCCGGTTGTTCGCCGGGCCGGCCAGAAGGGTCGGGATCAGGAGCCAGGCATGGGAGCGGAGCATCATCATCCTTCGTCCTCCGTCGGGCGAAGCGAGTAGGTCTGTTCACGAACATTGCCGTAGTCGTCAAACCGCAGTGTTGCGGTGACGCGCGTCATGCCCGATACGTAGAGGCGCCCGATGCGTTCACCCGGGTGCACGGTGTGGCGGCGATTGCTGCCGTTCTCGCGGAAGATTGCCACGCTGTTGCGAGAGTTCTGTTCGTCGTACAGCACGGCGGTGAGCACGAGGTCGGTGAGCGCTGGTCCGCTCACCGTGGTCGTGATCATCGACCGGAATGGATCGCGGGAGGAGCCCGCGTACCCGAAAGACTCCCGGAGCAACGGGCGCTCGCCCGCGGCGGCCAGGGTGTCGATGAATTTCAGCGTCGAGGGGTCGACCCCGCCGGTACGCTTGGCGGCATTCGCTGCGGAAATTGCCGCGTTCGCCGCAATCGCCGAGTCCGACTCGGCAGGGTTCGCATCATCGTCCCCACCGCAGGCGACGAGCAGCACCAGGACGCCCGTGCAGGCGAGTTTACGGAGCATCGAGGGAATCTCCTGCCAGTTGCGCCTTGGTGAACGTGCGCACCGTGAACCGCGCCTCGAGCATGGCGGTGGTGTCGCCGAGGGCCCGCGCCTGCTCCGGCGACGCCGCAACGATCGCGACCTCACCGGGCACGATGATCCGGCGCAGCGACGCGACGTCGGTGAGGAACTCTCCCACCTGGTGGTAGTGCCCGATCACGGACATCTGGAAGACGTAGGTGTCGAACGGATCGGGACCCGGGCGCGGTGCCTGGGGCACGAAGCCCGACGTGCTGAGCCCCCGCACCTTGGCCCGGATCAGGATGTCGTCGAGGAGATCGGCGACCTCGTTCTGCTCGGGCACCAGGGTGCGCAGGATGTTGAGCGAGGCGCGATACGCCTCGGTCCGCTTGCGAACATCCTCGACGGAGCCGCTGGCGAGGTCGCGCTTCGCCGTGTCGATCTGTGCGCGGAGGGTGACCAGCGTGTCGCGCATCGAATCGACGCGCTCCATGCGGGCATGTACACCCTCCATGCCGACCAGGTTGATGCCGCTTCCGGTGTAACCCATGTACCCGACCATGAGCGACACGAGGGTCAGCAGGATGAGCGTGGACTTCGGAGTATCAGCCATGCGTCACCTCACCACCGATTCGAGCACCGGTACGGTCTGGATTTGGAGCGAGTCCGCGCGCACGTAGGTCGCCTGGATGATGAAGGTATTGAGCGCGCGGTTGCCCTCGACCACCGTGCCGGCCTCGACCGGCACCACGTTCATGAGCCACGGGCTCGCCTCGAGCTGGCGCAGGAAACTGGTGAGGTTCTGGAGGTCGCTGGTCCGCCCGACGATTCGCACCACCACTGGGCCGATGCCGGTCGAGTCGTGATCCACTGCCGCGATGGCCCCGACGCTGCGCACCTCGGTGAGCCAGGTGTAGCCCGGCATCGCCCCGGCGATCTCGTCGAGGATGTGCGGCCAGACGTAGCGCTCCTCGTCGACACTCGCGATCGTGCCAATCTGCCCGAGAATGGAGTCACGCACCCGCTCCTCGCGCCGCTTCTGTCGTATGAAGTCGAGATACCGCTCGTGCTCGGCGCGCGCCTCGACCAGCTGCGGCTTGAGCAACGCACGCTGCGACGCCGTGTAGGCCCAGGTGATGCCGAGGAACAGCACCACCAACACCGCACTGCCCACCGCCGCGGCGAGCCAGGGTTCCTTGATGCCCTCGCGAAGCGACGTGAACTGGGTGCGGATGTCGCCAAACGCCGCGCGCCGTGCGGCCTGGCGCTTGACGCCCGGCCGCAGGTTGATGGTGATCATCGGTTGTGCCTCCTCATGCCGCGGATCGCAGGGCGAGGCCGACCGGCAGCATCAGCAGCGGTGCCACCTGGTCCATGGAGTGTTCGCCGAACGCACCAGGCGCGACGTCGAGGCGCTCCACCGGATGGGCCTGGGTGACAGGGATGCGGAGCCGATCGGCGAGCGCCGAGGCCAGCCCCGGAACCCGGGATCCACCACCAGTGAGGTAGAGGCGTGCCAGCGAGCCGACCGGCCGGGTGGCGGTCTGCAGGAACGCGGCCGCGCGTTCGATGCCGAGCGCCATTTCCTCGGCACGCGCCGCGACATGGCTGGCCAGCGACGGGTCGAGCTCGGCGCCGCGCACCACGCGATCGGCTGCGTCCAGCGCCATCCCCCGCTCGCGCTGCAGGTCTTCACGGAGGCGCCGTACGCCCACCGGCAGGTCGCGCGTGAGCACGGGCACGCCGTCCTCGAGCAGGTTCACGGTCGTCGTCTCGTGCCCGATGTTCGCGAGCGCGACGACACCGCGCATCGCTTCCGGGTAGTTGCGCTCGAAAGCGTTGTGCAGCGCGAACGCCTCGACGTCGATGACCGCAGCATCAAGCCCGATTTCACTCAGCAGCGCCATCTTCGATTCGACGAGCTCACGCTTCGCCGCCACGAGGATCACCTGCATCTGCAGGCCGTCGCCATCGGGGTCAAGGATCTGGAAGTCGAGCTCGACGTTCTCCGGATCGAACGGTACGTGCTGGTCGGCTTCCCAGCGAATCACGTCGCGGGCCGCCTGGTCAGTCATCCGGTCCATCTGGATCTTCTTGATGATCACGTCACGTCCGCCCACGGCCACCACCACGTCCCGCGCCTTGATCTGGGCGGAAGCGAGGAGGGACCGAACAGCGTCGGCCACGAGCATCGGATCCATGACCTCGCCCTCGACAATGGCGTCGTCGGCCACGGGGGCGATTGCGACCTTTTCGAGGACCGGCTGGCCGGAGCCGTGATTGATCACGACTGCCTTGATGTAGCCGCTGCCGATATCGAGGCCGACGGTCGATCGTACGCGCGGGAAGAGCGCCATAGGAGCCCGGATTGTGCGGTGGATGATTGCCATACGGTACCGCCGGAGTGGCGGAGAGTCAAGCGAGGTACCGACGGGCAACCTGTTGTCGCTGGGCCACTTACAGCTCGTGCCCCTGGCGATGGGAGGGGGGAGCCCCTCGAGTCCTTGCCGGTATCGGTCGCACTCCTTGTGCCACGCGTTCAGAACCGGCTGCGCCCCCGCAACACCAGAAGAGTATCGGACGCCCCCAGCGAGAGCACGAGGGTGCGCGTCGCGGCACCGAGCAGCGAATCGGCGGACGTGCGTAACTCCGCGGCGGCGGTGAGGCCGATGAGCGAGTCGCGACGGATCGCCGTCATGCGCACCCGCCAACCACCTCGCTGCACGTCGGGCAGCATCACCTCGACGCCGTCCCCCAGCTGACGCATGAGAGAGTCACCCGACATACGGGTCTCGGCGAGCGCCGTGGCGGCCACCATCTCGCCCTCGATCGCGAGCCGTACCGCGCCGACCGCGCGGACATCGTGAATCGCCATCCAGAGCGCCGCGACGACCAGTCCCTGCAACAGGACGACAGCGCCGAGCACCAGCAGGAGCGCAACTCCCCTCCGGCGGGACGTCATCGTGGGGCGAGCAGGATACGCAATGCGAACGGGCGCAGCGGCCCGCTGAACGATGCGGCGGCAGCGAACATGGTGCTGTCCACCACCCACGGGATGGCAACAGTCGCAACCGGACCGGCGAAAGGCTGGATACTTCCCGCTCCGCTGGTGAGCATCCCCAGCCAGTTGCGCCCACCGCTGGGGTATACGGCGACCCGAACCATCTCATGGAAATGCACGATGGGCTGTCCCGGTCGCCGGTCGAAGTGGTACGTAGTGGCCGGCTCTCCGACGCACGTGGATGGCCACGTCGCCAGCAGCGCAGTGGTCTCCCAGGAGCTATCGGTCGCAACGAGGATCTGGGCGCTGTCGCTACCAGCCACCGCCTGGCGCTCGGCAGCCCAATCCCGATCGCGAAGGGTGACGGTCGAATCGGTTCGTCGGCAGGCGAGAGCGGCAGCGAGCGGCCGCCGATAGCGAATCTCCCGTGCTGCGCCAAGGACAATGTCGCCCTGCACGGCTTCGCCAAGATCGCGGCGCAGCAGGGTCGCAAAAGTGAGTGACCCACGACGTTGCGACGCCACCTGCTGGACACGAGTTCCGGCACGCGCCACCGCCCGAACGGCGCCCACGACGAAGGTCCCCAGGATACCGAGCAACACCACGGCCAACAGCAGCTCTGGCAATGTTGTGCCGGTCGGGCGGTGCGCTAACGCCCGCATCGGAGTGCCACGGCGAGGGAAGCGCGACCGGGAGCGGCGGGGAGCACGAGTGCGGCCGCGGCTCGCGGCCCTCCGGCGCATGCGGGTCCGCGCTCGCTGTCATGCCATGCCTGCCAGCGTTCGCTATCAACGCGGGATCTGGCTGTGCTCTCCCGGGAGATGCGCTCGATGGCGAGCATCGCGGACACCGACGCCACCACAACCAGCTCGAGCAACAGCACCGCCACCACCAGCTCCACCAACGACAGACCACGACGTCGTGACACCTGCGCCTCCCGGGGTTGGCGGGCAACATGCCCCCGCTCTGGCCAGGGCTGCGACCAGAACGACGCGAGCCGGTCACGCTTTCGCGCAACCGGCTCGTGTCATCCCCCCCACGGGGACTCTCAGCTACAGGCTATGACGCCGTCGCTCGCCGTACCGCTTCCCACCGTGACCGTGCACTGCTTTGGCGTCGCGGTGATGCTCGCGTTGGTGACCGTGGCGGTGAACGATGCCGGTGTTCCCGCCATCGACGTGGTGTTTCCCATTGTCGGGCTGAAGATCGTCGATGACAGTGCGGCCGTGTAGGTCGCGAAGTCGTAGTAGTACGCCTCCTGCGCCGTCATGATGTTCTTCAGGTCCGTTTTCACCGTCGCCAGCTTGGCCTTGTCCTTCGTCGCCGCGAACTTCGGGACGGCAATCGCTGCCAGGATCCCGATGATCACGACGACGATCAGCAGTTCAATGAGCGTGAAGCCCTTGCGCGTAGAAGCGGACACATGCGCCTCGCTCGACAAGTTGAACAGCCTGGGTCAGGTACAGGCGAAAACGCCGTCGCCCGGGGTGCCACTACCGACCGTGACCGTGCAGGTCTTCGGGGTCGAGGTGATGCTGGCATTCGAGACGGTCGCGGTGAACGAGGCGGCCGAGCCAGCCGTCGCCGCGGTGTTGCCGACAGTCGGGGCGTACATCGTCGACGTGAGCGCGCTCGAATAGGTGTTGAAGTCCGAGAAGTACGCTTCCTGCGCCGTCTGGATGTTCTTCAGGTCGGTCTTGACGGTGGCGAGCTTGGCCTTGTCCTTGGTGGCTGCGAACTTCGGGATCGCGATCGCGGCAAGAATGCCGATGATGACGACCACAATGAGCAGTTCGATCAGCGTAAAGCCCTTTCGGTTCCTGGCGAGCATGGTACGGCCTCCTTAATGCAGTTGAGTCGTGGTGGCGATGGAGGCCACCGGTGGGCCTCGCAGAATGAAGTAGCAACACCAGTGCCAGTTCAGTGGTTCCGGTCCAAACGACGTACTGACAACGGGTTAGCAGGTGGCGATCGGGCGAGCCTCATTCGGGGGGCCCGGCCCGACCCACGTACTTTGCACGGTTCAGCCAGCGCTCTCGCCGATTTGACCCTCCACCGCAGGATTGCATGAGATCCCACATTTGGCGGTACGGCGTGCTGGTCGCCCTCCTGTCGTTTGGCGCGTCGATGATGACCCTCCGTAACGCCTTCACCCAGGACGACTGGCCCGCCATCGTCGAAGACGAGCGCGCCCACGACCCCAAAGAGTGGGTCCGGTACTGGTCTGAACCCTACTGGGCCAGCAAGTTCGGGGGCGACCTCTACCGCCCGATGTCGTCGACCACCATGGCTGCACAGTGGAAAATGGGAGGGGGAGCGCCGTTCACCTTCAAGGTGATGAGCATTGCGCTGTACGCCGCCACCTCGATTGCGGTCTTTCATCTTGCCCTGATGGTAGCCGGCCCAATCACCGCGCTGGCGGCGGCGATGCTCTTCGCGGTGCACCCGGTGCATGTGGAGGCAGTGGCCGTCGCGGTCAACCAGGCTGAGATCATCGTATGCCTCCTCATGGCACTGGCGGTCGCGCGCTACATCCGGGACCGGCGGCGCGACCGGGTTGATGCCCGGACCAGATGGCTGCTCTTTGCGGCCACGCTGGTCGGCGCCCTCTATAAGGAAACGGCTGCGGTACTCCCCGCCCTGCTCGTCGCTGCAGAGGGGATCATGCTGTTGCGGACGCCCCGCCGCTGGCGGGACCTCGCGGGGGTCATGGCACTGCAGGTCCTTGCGATCGCCACGGTGGGGGTGCTGCGGTACCGGGTGCATGGCAGCAACATGCGGGCGACGTTCACGGCGGAGGCGATCAGCGGCGCCACGATGTGGGAACGACTGCTAACCATGCTCGGCGGGGTGGTCCCGGAATGGCTCCGCCTGCTGTTGTGGCCGGCAAACCTCCAGGCAGACTATTCACCACGTGTGATCGATCCGGCGGTCGCTTGGGAGACCCCCCAGACCCTCGGCTTGGCGATCATCCTGCTGATCGGGTTCCTGGCGTGGCGGCTCCGCCATCGTTCCCCGCTCTTCACCTTCGGGGTTGCGTGGACCGCGATCGGCCTCCTCCCGGTGAGCAATGTCCTGGTCCCCACCGGCATCATGCTCGCCGAACGAACCCTGATCACGCCGAGTGTGGGGGCGATGCTCGCGGTGGTGGCACTGGGCTCGCTCGCTGTCCGCGCTGTCGGCGTCCAGCGCCGGACCGTGGCGCGCCGCGCCGGGTACGCGGTACTGGCAGTGGTGCTCGTCATGGGAATCACCCGGAGCTTCTCCAGACACCAGATCTGGCGAAACCAGTTGATCCTGTGGCGCCAGACGGTGATAGATGCGCCCGACGGGTATCGCGGCCGCGTGGCGCTCGGCGCGTTGATGTTGGGAATGGGCTGGACTGACCGGGGCGAGGCCCAACTGCTTGAAGGGATCGCACTGTGGGATGGATCGTCGGGTCCGATCTTCACCCTCGCCGATCGGTACCGTCACAGTGACCGCTGCGCCGAGGCGGTGCCACTGTATGAAAAGGCGCTGGCGATCGAGGAGTTCGCGCCGGGTCGCGCCGGGCTGGTGACCTGTCGGGCATTCCTCGGCCAGTACGCCCAGGCCCGGCAGGAGGCGTTCGACGGTCTGCGCATCGGGTTCTATTCCGAGATCTTCCGGGTGTGGATCCGGACGCTCGACGTCGCGATCCGCACAAATGCACCGGCCGGCACTGTCCTCTTTCCCATCGGCAAGAATTACCTCTTCGAGAGCGCGGTCAGCGAGGAGGGAGTGCTCGGCCGCACCCGGGTCGCGAAGGGGGTACACGTGATGTCCGACAGAGACGAATAGGTAGTGGCGTACCTCCTCTTCTTTCTCTCCGGCGCCGCGGCGCTGATGTATGAGTCGGTGTGGACGCGGTACCTGGGATTGTTCGTGGGACACGATGCCTACGCTCAGGTCGTGGTGCTCGTGATCTTTCTCGGCGGGATGTCGGCTGGCGCCTGGCTGGTGTCCCGCCGCACCGTGTCCATCGTGCGACCGCTTCGGGTTTATGCGCTCGTCGAGGCCGCGGTCGGCCTGATCGGCCTTGCATTCCACGACATCTTTGTTGCCACGAGTGCACTGGCATACGATCACCTCTTCCCGGCGCTCGGCAGTGGTGCAGCGGTGGACGCCGTCAAGTGGACGCTCGCCGCGCTGCTCATCCTCCCGCAATCGATACTGCTCGGCACCACCTTCCCACTGATGAGTGCGGCCGTGATCAGGGTGCAGCGCGAGCTGCCGGGCCGGGTGCTGTCCTGGCTCTACTTCACCAATTCATTGGGCGCGGCGATCGGCGTCCTGCTTGCCGGCTTCGTGCTGCTTGACCTCGCAGGGCTGCCGGGCGTGCTGGTGGCTGCTGGCACGATCAATCTCGTCGTCGCGCTGGGCGCAATGATCCTCGGGAGACAGTCGACCGGCGCGCCTGCTCATCCGCTCGTCGCCACGGAGCCGCGGCACCCGCAGACCGTCTCCCGGCTCGAGCCATTGCTGCTCGCCATGGCATTCGGCACGGCGGTCGCCTCGTTCGCCTACGAGATCGACTGGATCCGGATGCTGTCGCTCGTGCTCGGCAGCGCGACGCATTCATTCGAGCTGATGCTCTCGGCATTCATCCTCGGCTTGGCCCTGGGTGCGCTGTACATCCGGCGCCGGATCGACCGACTCACGGATCCCCTCACCACCCTCGCGCATATTCAGGTCGCGATGGGCCTCGTGGCCGTGATGACGCTTCCGCTCTACGTCGGGTCGTTCTCGTGGACCGCGACTTGGCTGCGGGCGTTCACCCGTTCCGGCGAGGGGTACGCCGCATACATGTTCGTCCGGTACGCGACCTGCCTTGTCGTGATGTTACCCGCGACCTTCCTGGCGGGAATGACACTGCCCCTCATCACCCACATCCTGATGCGGCGCGGAGGCGGCGAGCGGGTGATCGGGAGGGTGTACGCCTGGAACACCCTCGGCTCGATCACCGGCGTCGCGCTCGCAGCGCTGGTTCTGCTGCCCATCATGGGTCTCAAGTGGATGCTGATTGGCGCCGGCGCGCTGGATGCGGCACTCGGCATCACGCTGCTGGTCCTGGCCGGCGGTCGGCGCGGGGCCGCGCGGTGGGCCGGCGCCACCGCCGTGACGCTCGGCGCGATCGCGTGGCTGGTACCCCTCGATCGCGCCCTCATCACGAGTGGTGTGTTCCGCAGCGGCCGGGTGAATGCCGTGCCCGAAACGGCCATCAGGTTCTACGCCGATGGACGCACTGCAACGGTTGCCGTTGCCGGGTTCGAGGACGGCTCGCGGCTCATTTCCACCAACGGCAAGACTGACGCATCCCTGGACGCGGCGTGGCGCGAGGCCTGCGACACGGACGCTATCCGGGTTCGCATCGGGGGCGACGAGATCACTCAGGCCCTCCTGCCGATCGTGACGATGAGTTACAGACCGCACGCGCGCACTGCGGCCGTGATCGGCTTCGGTTCGGGAATGTCGAGCCACATCCTGCTGGCGAGCGAGGCAATGCAGACCGTCAATACCATCGAGATCGAACCGATGATGGTCGCGGGTGCGCGCCACTTCCTGCCCGCCAACCGTCGGGCGTACGAGGACCCCCGCTCCCACGTGATCGTGCGTGATGCGAAGGCACACTTCGCGACCGCCGCCCAGCGCTGGGACATCATCCTCTCCGAACCATCGAACCCATGGGTCAGCGGGGTCTCGGGCCTCTTCACCGTGGAGTTCTACCGGCGTGTGCGCGCGGCGCTTGCCGATGGCGGCGTGTTCGGCCAGTGGCTCCACACCTACGAGCTGAGCGACCCTCTGGTGCTCGGCGTCCTCGCGGCGCTCGACCAGGTCTTCCCCTCGTGGCAGGTGCACCAGGTAGGCCCTGGTGATCTGCTGATCGTCGCATCAGCAACGACGCTTCCCGAACCCGGCTTCGCCGCAGTCCTTGCGATGCCGGCGCTTCGCCACGACCTCTGTCGGTTTGTGCCGATCACCGGCAGCGACCTGGAGGCAGTCGTGCTCGGCGGCAACACGCTTCTCGCGCCGCTGCTTGCCGAGATCGGTCAGCCCAACTCCGATTTTTACCCAGCTCTCGACCTCGGCGCGGAGCGCGCCCGTTTCACGCACGCCAGCGCCAGCGGCTTCGTCGCACTCGGTCGCGACTGGTTCAACCTCGCGAGCGCGCTTGCGGGGGCACGCACAATCACCCCCTCGGCACCGCGTATGCCGTTCGAGGGAATCAGTCGGGCCACCGACGCGTGGATTCGCGACGGACTGGATGACGCCGACACTGTTGACGTGTATCGCGAGCACGCGCGGTGGTCGTGGCAACAGTGGGAACTGCTCACGACGGCCGACCGTGCGCCGGTTTCATGGGCGAGATGGCTGGACGTGATGAACGAGGCCGCCAGCCTCCGCCATGGCGCTGTCGCCGGGTCGGCTGACGCCGGCTTCTTCGCCCGCGCGGAGGCGGTGGCGCGACGCTGGCACGCACCCGTCGAAGTCCTGGCTGCGATTCGTTTCAGGAAGGGGGTGCGGGACTGGGATGCGCGACCTGCCCTCGATGCCGCTGATCAGTTGCGCACCAGCCAGCGCGGCCTCGCGCTCATCGGGTTCGACGAGCTGCGTGATGGCGCGGTCGTAATGGCGCTTCGGGATGGGGACGCTGGCCTGGCTACTCGATGGCTCAACGCTCCCGGCTCAGTCCGCCCTCCCGACGACCTGCGAAGCCTGCTGCTCGGTGCATGGGTGCGACGCGCCGCCGGGCAGTCTGCTCCGCGGGACGATAAGCCGCCCGCTCACTGACCAAGGAGCCGCGCAGCAGCCGGTCCCGCGAAATCGAGGGAGAGCGAATCAGCGACAGCCCGCAGTGTCTTCCAGTCACGCCATATGTACGGGGACGCAATGCTCAGCACGGGCTGGGGGAATCTCCCGCAACTGTAGCTGTAACTCGCATACGCGAGGTGGGTGCCGACGACCGGGCGGTCGGGGTGGTACGCATCACATTCGGAGGCGACTACCACCGGCGCCTGCGCGGCCGTTACATGGCCGAGGGCGACGGCGTAGTTGCGAAGTTCTTCGGGCTTGACGGGCAGGGCTCGTGGTCCCGACAAGGGGCCGAGCACCACCACGGTATCGGTGGGGTTGAATCGCCCCAACGTGTGTGCCAGGAATTCGTTGAGCCGCAACGACGCCGCGGCGGCTTCGGTCGAGCGCTGCGCCGGTAACGCTCCATACACGGCGAACACCATGATGACCACCATCGACAGTGCCGCACCCCACCGGGCAATCCGGTCGACCTCGTCGACCGCCGCCGCAACCAGCAGCAACGCACCAAGAAAAAATGGCAGCGCGTAAAACGTGTCGAACTTCTCCCAGGGCAGGTACGCGATCGCGCCCACGAAGGCGGGCGTCAGTCCCGCGGCGATCACCACACCCAGTCGCCCTGCGCCCCGGCGATGTGCGAGCGTTGCGGCAACGACAGCAAGTGCGCCCGCCAACAGGTTTACCGGGTACACCAGCCCCGCCAGGATTCCTGCTGCCGGCCTCACCGGCATGATCGATGCGCCCGCCAGCTCGCCCAGTCGCGCGAGCGAAATGGCTCCGGATCCATATGCCATGCCGTATCCGGTCGCGGCGGGCATTGCGCGGACGATCAGAAGAGCAATCAACACCATGGCCGCGATCGCCGCGGCGCCGGTGGCGAGGACGACGTTTCGTCTCGCACGCCACTGAATCGGTGCGCCCGCTCGCCACGGTGCCACGATCGCCACCAGCACGAGCACCGCGCCGAGCACTCCGTCGACTTCCTTGGTCAGGAAGATCATCGCGATAACCGCGAGTATCACTGCGGCCCGACGCCGCCACTCTTCCGACGTCGAATAATCGATTGCCGCCAGCATGCCGGTCAGCAACAGGGTCACCACGAGCGGTTCGGCCATCAACTGGAGCCACGCGCGCACGGCCGGCGTCGCAATGACGAACAGCACCAGCGCCGCAGCGCTCGCCCGGCGAGTCAGCCCGAGCCGCCGGATCACGAGGTGCAGCAGGACGAGGTTGCCAGCCATCACGCCAAATCGTGCAACCTGCCAACCCAGCGCTCGGATGCCGAACAGTTCGTGCTGGAGCGCGATGCTGGCGTAGAAGAGGACGTTCATCCTGCCATGCGACGCGTAATACGACACCAACTCAGTGAAGCGGGCAACGATGCCCTCGTGCGATGCCAGGATCGGGAGGAACTCCTGGAAGTCCCAGACATCAAGCGGCAACCCGCGCCACGGCTGGTACACAACGAGGGCCAGCAACAGCGGTCCGGCAATGGTTGCGGCACCATGCAGACGTGACCTGGTCATCTGCGACGGTGCATCCGACTCACTCGCCACAACTCGATCGGGGCCCGCAGGAATGCAGCGGGGGAAACGCGACTGCTTCCCCGTTCCTCCCACTGCTCCAGCGGAACCTCGCGTATCCTGTTTCCGACCTCGGGGCCGGCCTGTGCTGCCAGTCGCGCGATCAGCTCGACGTCAAAGATCCACCGGCTCAGGAACGGCCGATCAAGTGCGAGGCGGAGCGCGGGAGTGTCGCGGAAGAGCTTGAGGCCGCACTGCGTGTCGTATACCGGAAGGTCGAGTGCGATGGATGCTGCCGTTGCAAACACGCGACCGAGGTAATGCCGGGAAGCCGAGCGCTCGACGTGGCGGCCAAGCAACTTGACGCGCGAACCAAGTGCCGCCCATGCCTCGGGGTGGCGATCGAGCTCAGCTTGCAGTCCGCACAGCTCACCGAGCGGCGCAGACAGGTCGGCGTCGGCGAAACCGACCAGCGCCGTCCCCGACCGAAGCGCATGGAGCAACCCGGCGCGAACGGCCTCTCCCTTCCCGCCATTGGCCGTGAGCGCAAGAACCTCCACGCGGCCTGGCGCCGCGTCGTTGCGCAGTTGTTCGAGGACGGCCCTCGTCCCATCGGTGCTGCCGTCATCGACAAACAGCAACCGCGCGCCTCCTGCCACCGCGAGGAAACCACGGAACGCCGCGGTGTCGAGACGCTCGGCTTCGTTCCACGCGGGGATCACCACCACCATGTCGGTCGTCATCGACGCCTGAGGAGCGCGACGAGTGACACACCCCGGCGATGGGGCATACGACCTGTGTCGATCGCCCCCACGAGTGCGTGACGTTCGCCTGCGAGGAGGTGGGCGAGCGCGCTGTTGAGCCCTCGAAACGGCCGACGGAGGTCGCCACCCGGGCGCGGAGCCGCATCACGGCGGACCCGACGCACAGCTGCTATCACCGGCCGGAGCCGGGCATTGAAGTGGGAGAGCAGGCGCGTTTCCACCGGCGCGCCCGACCACAGCGCCGACAGGGTCGCAACGTCGTACCGGCGATGATGCCCGAAGGCGACATCATGGGGGCTCCAGAGCGCAGGGTCGGCAGGAACCGTAATCAACACGTGCCCGCCTGAAGGTATCACGTCGATCACCTGCCTGAGCAGTTCGTGATCGTTCTGCACGTGCTCCAGCACGTCCGCCAGGATCGCCACCCCGCCGCCGGCAAGGTGCGCGCGCGCTGCGCCCGGATCGGCGGTATTGACGAAGGAGACTGTCGGAAATCGCTCCCTGGCGAGGCCGATGGCCACGACGGATGGGTCCAGGCCGATCACGTCGTGACCCAGCGCGTGCAGGGCGGCCGCGTTACCCCCGGTTCCGCATCCAATGTCTGCCACCGGCAGTCGCGTCCCGGACGCGGCCTCACGAACCAAGGCGGAGATGATGCGGCGGCGCCCCACGAACCACCAGTGACGATCCTCGACTCGGGCGTGCGCCTCGAACTCCGACTCGTTCATGGGCCGCCGTCCCGCCACTCCCGGCGCATCGAATCGGGATCCACGGGGAGGAACCGGATCGCCGCGCCGACCTCCGGTGGCTTGACCAGCAGGAAGATCGGGCGCGATTCATCGGGCGCGATCACCAGCGAATCACGTGCGTGCAGGTCACGCAGGTACGTGTTTGTCGTGTCGCGCGCCAGCAGCAACGGCGGGTACAGCGTGAAGCCGGCGCGATCCTCCAGGATCCTTCGGGTGCAGCGTTCCGTCATGACGCTGCCCGGGAGCACCCGCGGGCTCGTGTCGATCGCGAACCGCATCGCGACAAGCTGCGCCGAATCAGCGCGCAGTGGTGCCACGGCGCGCAGCACCGCAGCGCCGCTGTCGCCGCGCGCCTCCGCGCGGTCGAGTACCTCGTCGAGCCGGCAGATGTCGGCGCTCTGGTACACCATCTCTGCGTCGGAACGTGATACCCCGCGCGCCCACAACCGTGCCATCACCTGCGCACCCCAGCTTTCCCGCACCAGCACGATCGCACCACTCACCCCGGCCCGGCGGGCCTCGGCATCGGTGTCGATCCGGAGCGAGAGCATGCCGTTGCGATACTGCTGCGCGCGCAACGGCAGCAATGTTGCGCCCCCCAGCAGCAGCGACACGCATCCGGCGATGACCGTGGTGCGTCGCGCGGCGTCCGTGATCCCCCGATCGGTCAGCGCCGCCGGAAGCCTGGCCGACCAGAGCGCGAGCAGTGGCACCATGGGCAGCAGGAAGCGAGGACCGAGATAGAAGCCGTCGTGAAAGTACGCGAAGTAGCCGGCGAGCAGGAGCATGGCGCAGGCGATCATCCAGCGATCGAAGGCCGTGACCCGGCGTGCCGCAGCGAGTGCTGCCGTCGCGAACAGGAGCGAGGGCGATGCACTCTCGTACAGATAGGTCTGGAGGCGCAGCAGGTAGAGGTTGACCAACTCGAGGCCACGCATTGGCGTGTGGACATCACCCCACGGCGTGGCGTGGAAACCCAGCTCATGGGTCCGCCCCCACATCGCGATGTAGCCGAAGGTGAACGCGTCGCCGGTCTGCGCGTGGTTCACCGCGAGCAGCAGCGACACCGGGATGAGCACGCCGATTCCGCTGGCGAGCAGTGCCACGAGATGCGAGCGCCCCATGCGCACGCGCCACGTCAACCAGGCCGCCGTTGGGATCGCAAACGCGGCGGCGTCGAGCGGGCGGATCGTCGCTGCAACGCCAAGCGCCAGTCCGACAAGAAAGGCCGCCCCGGTGCGCGCATCGGAGCAGCTGGTCGCGCGGGAGAGCGCCAGCGCCGCAGCCAGCAGCGCCGCAGTCGTCGTGATGTGGTTCATCATCGACGCGCCAAGGAACACGACGAACGGCGCGATTGCGAAGAGCAACAGGGCGGCGAGGGCCGTTCCTGGCCGTGGCTCGACC
>JACDBX010000073.1 GCA_013694695.1 Gemmatimonadales bacterium
TAAGCAACGTGGACCTGTGATGGTCCGCCAAATGAAACGAGAGGTTCGATCGATGCGCACCACTGTGCTCGCACTACTGGCCATGACATCCGCCGCCGCGTTGCCCGCACAGGGCAGGGACACCGCGACCACCAGGGCGCGCGTCTCCGCCGAGGCCCAGATGCGCGCCGACCAGGCACGAATGCGTGCCTCGGAGCGCGACGTTGAGCTGAGGTTGCGCGAGGTGCGACCCACCCTTGAGGCCACCGAGATCCGGTTGCGGGAGCTGCGGCCGACGCTTGAAGCCGCCGAGGTGCGATTGCGGGAGCTGCGCCCCACGCTCGAGTCTGCCCAGATCCGGTTGAACGGCGATGTGGTTCGCCTCCAGGAGAATGCCGTCCGGATGCAGCGCAACTCGGCGCGCATGGCAGAGCTCGTGTCAGTGGCGAGGATGCGGCCCCGTCTGGGCATCGCCGTGGCGTTGGAGGCCAGGGCGACCGACAACATCGGGGCTTACGTAAACGGCGTCACGCCCGGCGGACCCGCCGACAAGGCCGGCATCCGCGCCGGCGACATCATCAGGAAGATCGGCAAGTTCTCGCTCACCGAGACCGACAAGAACACTGTTCGCCCGGTCGGTGAATCCGCGCCCGGCCTCCGCCTGATCGAGGTGGTCGGAAAGCTTGAGGCGGGCAAGGCGGTCAGCGTCGAGTACCGACGCGGGACTCGGAACCTCGAAACCAAGATCACGCCCGACGATGTGGACGGTGAGATGATCGCGTCCACCACCGGCGGCACGCTGTGGCGACGGGGCGAAGACGGGGAGTTCGTCACCCGGTTCGAAATGTCCGGAAGGCACCTGGACTCGATCCGCGCGCCACTCGCGAGGCGCATGGACTCGGTGCGAGGCACGATTCGTATGACACCTCTCACGCGCGATGGTGAGGAGATGCCGTACCGCGTCGCCACCCAGGCGCCGGGCGCATACGCCTTCGCATTCACGTCGGGTGGCCCGCTCGGTCGCCTTGAGCTCACCTCGCTCAATGCCGGGCTTGGGTCGTATTTCGGTACCACCGAGGGGGTGCTCGTGATCAACGTCCCCGACACCGACAACCAGGGACTGATGTCGGGCGACGTGATTACTGCCATCGACGGCCGCAAGGTGAGTTCGCCGTCACAACTGATGCGCATCCTGCGCACGTACGAGAAGGACGAGGCGCCCAAGCTGCAGATCATGCGTCAGAAGCGCGCCGAGACGGTTTCGATAAAGCTGCCCTGAAGACTTGCCTCTCCCAGGGTGGCACCAGGAAGGGCTTCCGCGAGGGGGTCCTTCTTGGTTTTCGGACCGTGATCGTGGCTAACTTGCGGCGATGAAATTCAACCGCCGCGCCAAGGCCAGACCGGTCGAGTTGCTCGACGCGGCGATGGAACGTTTCCTCGCGGTCGGCTTTGCCCAGGCCAAGGTGGAGGAAATCGCGGCGGCCGCCGGAGTGACGGTCGGCACCGTGTACCGCTACTTCCCGTCAAAGGAATCGCTGTTCGACCAGTCGATCGAGCGCTTCATCGACATCGACTGGAGCCGCGGCAAGGAGATTTCTGATGCCTACGGTTCGCTGACGGCCCGCGAGGTCCTCAGCCTCCTGCTCAGCCGGTGGTCCGAACACCTTCGACTCCCTGGGCCGCGTACCGCTCTGGTGCTGATCATTCGCGAGAGCGCCACATTCCCGACAGCCGCACAGAAGTACACATCACAACTACTATCAGTCGGATGTAAGGCAATTGAACGAGCCCTTCGGCACGGAATGGCAAGGGAGGAGTTTCCACTACTACCAATTGAGGCAACCGCTCAAGGGCTCGCTGCGAACGTCGTTGGCAATGCAATTTGGGAGGCGACCTTCTTCCGCTACCTCCCTCCGCTCCCCCGTGAGGCTCCCCACGACATCGCCATCGAACTGGCGGTCCGGGGTCTTCCGCGGATCGAATCCGAAC
Source organism: Gemmatimonadales bacterium (assembly GCA_013694695.1). GTDB lineage: Bacteria > Gemmatimonadota > Gemmatimonadetes > Gemmatimonadales > GWC2-71-9 > Palsa-1233. The sequence goes on from JACDBX010000073.1 coordinate 1,969, forward strand.
GGGTATTCGAGTCGAGCTGGGTCGAATCAGCTTTGCCGTCCCTACCTCCGCAGCCCGACCCGGAGCCACCCGAGCCGTCCGTCTCAGCCGGAAAGGTTCGCATTCGCACGTTGCGCCCGCCAGGCAGGAGCCCCAGTTGAGCAGCAGGCGCGGAAGGATTTTTTTCAGGGCATTGCGCTTGCGCTGTCCGCATTGCGGCGAACGGGGCGTGTTCCGGCACTGGTTCGCCATGCACGATCACTGCACCCATTGCGGGATCTCGCTCGCGTCCGGCAATAGCGTCGGCGCCAACCTGCTGAACCTGTTGCTCGCAGAACTCATCTTGGTCGCGGTGCTGACGGGCTTGGTGGTGCTCACCTGGCCCGAACCGCCATGGGACCTCCTCCAGTTCGGTGCTCCGGTCCTCATGGTGATCGCGCCGCTCGCGTTCTTCCCGCTCTCGCGGGCTCTGTTCGTGGCCATCGACCTCGCGATGCACCCGCAGGCATTGCCAGACCGCCCGGCCCACGGCATCGGCAGCCAGCTCACCTGAAGTGACCAGACGGCCCACCCCCCGCCGCTCCGTGCGGAGGACTACTCGGCTTGGCCGGCTCACCTTCGCAGCGATCCTGGTGGTGGCGGTAGTATGGTTGTTATTTACGCAACTACGACCAGAAGCGACCAAGTCGCCGATTGTAATACCTGCTCCTAGCGCGCTATCGCCGGGACTATTCGGGGTAGTTGGCGAGCTGAGTCCTTCCGGGGCAATCAGCTACGTCGAAACCCGCGACTCGTCGGGTCCCCTGGTGCTGATGGTCGGCTCGCCGGGCACCCTGGCCAGCGATTGGTCGGCGGTGCAGGCCCTGCTGGAACGGAACGGGATCGGTTCGGTGGCGGTTGTGCCCCCCAGTAATGCGTGGCTGGACGTGCTCAGGGGCGCCGCCGATAGCTTGCTCAATGCATGGGGTCCCCAGCGCCGACCGCTCGTGGTGTTGACGTTCGGCACGGCACTTGACTCGGTCCTGCTGGCGGCCCCTGTGGGTCATGCGCTCCGCACCAGGCGGGTCGCAGTCGTCGCAGCCGGGCGCCCGCGCGTCTCCCGACTGCAGAAGTGGATCTCCCGTCTCACGGCAACATTTCGCCCGGCTGCCGACCTCCGTCTCGCGGCCTGGTCGGCGCCGGTCATGGTGCTGCGCGCGCTGGACGATGACGGATTCGACAGCCCCGACGCAGTGCGTCTCGCTGCCGGCGCTGCCGAAGCGCGGCTGGGCGTCCTGCCGGGTGGGGGATTCAGCAGCGCCCCGCAGCACCCCGCTGACGACGCCTGGCGCGAGGTGATCGAGTTCGTGCTCGGCCGGGTCCGCTATCACGACGCAGTCGTGCAACCAGATTCGGTCATGACGCGTAACACCGTCCTCAAACTACCGGCGAGCGTGCCGATCCGGACTACGCCGTCGGCGCAAAGTCCGCACTGAGCGACGTCCGGTGCCACACCATCCCGACCAGCAACCACGCCACCGCGGCGGCAACCACCACGTCGCTCACGAAATGGGCACCGGCAAGCACGCGGGTGAGCGCGCATCCGGTCGCGAGGGCCACCCAGATCACTGAGGCACGCGGGTAATAGCGGCAAAGCAGCCACGCCGCCGCGAACGCCACCAGCGCGTGGCTACTTGGTACACCCATGGCCTTGCTGGACAACAGCTGATCCGCAAAGGGGCGAAAGACGTATGCACCATCATGCAGGTTCGGGCGCTCCCGGCGCACCAGCAGCTTGATCACCTCGGCGATCAGCCCGCCCAGGGCGGGGGTGAAGGCGAGCCAGGCTGCGCGGCGGAAATTATCGGTGTGGAGCCAGAGTGCAGCGGCGAGCAAAAGCCAGAGAGGGAGGAAGCCCATGACCCGCAGCGCTCGTCCCCAGTCCCGCTCATGCACCTCGGGGTTCCGAAGGTGCTGCCATGCCCAGGGATCGAGGAGGTGCGCCACGATCGTCGCCACGACCGCAATGATCACGAACCGCACGAATGAATGTCGGGGCATGCCGCAATCTATCCGCGCTGCGATCGGCGGGCATGTATCCTTGGGCATGCGCATCTCCATCATCCTGGCGTGCTGCAGCGTGCTCGCCTCGCCGCTCATTGCCCAGGACATCCCACCGTACGTGCCGGTCAATCCGGTGCTCCAGTCGCGGAGCGCCCTGTACGCGCAACCGTTCGTTGGCGCGGCGGAGGGCTGGAAGTTCCGCTTCGTGACCGACTATACCAATGCGGTGGAGTCGACGCCTTCATCCGACGGGCGCGAGTTCGTGCTGGACGCGGAACTCCTGCAGTTCGACCTCTGGCTCACCCGCGATGTCTCGCCGAAGGTCTTCGTGGTCGGCAATGTTGCGCTGCGCAGCGGGCACGCGGGCTACCTCGATGGGTTCCTCAACTGGTATCACGACGTCATCGGGTTGCGTGTCCCCGCACGCAATCGGCGGACGGAGAACCGGTTCAACTGGGAGTTCGAGCTCGATGGTGAGACCATCGTGCGCGAGCGCGCAGCATTCATCGGCGACGTCCGGCTGGGGGGTGGTGTACGGCTGGGTGATCGTGTCCAGGTGATCGCGACCGTGACGCTTCCCACAGCCACCACCGGCAGCGAGGGTTGGACCCGCAAGACGGTCGGAACGTCACTCGCGATCTCCGCGCGCGCCGTGCAATCAGCGCGGGTCGCGCTCGACCTGGGTGCGTCGGTGGGCTATACGCCAGCGCACGGCAATCTCGCGCGTTATCAGCGCAGCGTCTTCGGTGGCGGGATGGTGGCCGGACGGTGGCGCTTCGCCGGCCGGCAGGCGGTGTTCGCGACGCTCTGGGGACAGACACCGAACTGGCGCGACACCGGCTTCGACACGATGGACCGCGCCGAGGTCACGCTCGACTTCGGCGCACTGCTTCAGGTGGGTGGTGGGCTTCCGGAAATACAACTGGGCCTGACGGAGGACCTCCTGCCGCGGGGGCCGGCCGTCGACATTGGCTTCAAGATTGGCGCCCGGTGGTGACCACATCCTTCTCCGGTGCCGCGCCGAGCGGCTCGCGGCCCCATGCTCCGCGCGCCGCAGGGTGCCGCATCCAGAGCCACCGTCCCATCGCCAGGGCGGCGAGGGCATTGGCGGCCAGCACGCTCAGGAACGGGAATGCCCCGGCTGTGGTGGCCGAGACGACGTACAGCACTCCGTAGAAGAACAGCAGGAAGACAATCATCAGTTGCAGCGTCGCATAACGCGCTAGAGCGCTGCGCTCCGATCGCGCCACCAGCATCGCGAGCACGATCCCGAAGAGCGCGAACGCGATGACGTGCACGACCGTGTACGCCGCCACCGACGTGATGTTCGCGGCTGTCATGTCGGGGTCGGGACGCTGCATCACCAGCACCTCACCCAGCACGGTCGGCGTGATGAGGGCCTGGCCACGGATTGCTATGTCAAATACGAGATAGAAGAGGGCGACGACTGCCGCGCCGATCAGTCCGGCGGAAACCCCCTCGCGCAGATCCGTCGGCCTGCCGTAATCGGTGGGATCATAGACCCGAGCCATGCAACAACCCCCGCTGAAGAGTGTCAGGTACGGCTGGGGGACGAGCGAAGGCGGGGGCGCTGGCACCCCGTCAGGGAATGCTGTCGGCAGCGCCCTCGCCGAAGAGGAACTGCTCCATGTTCCTGAGCAGCAGTTCCTTCGCCTTGGGCTGGTGCGGCACCAGCCCGTAGTGGTTGATGAGTTGCTGCTGGGTCTTGAGCCACTCGGCCCAGCATGTCTTGCAGATCGTGTCGTAGATGCGCTGACCGAACTCGGTGGGAAGAGGCTTGAACGCCTGTGATTCCCCCTCGAGTCCGCAGCGCGCGCAGGTGATGACAGCCATGCCGGAAACTAACGCCTGCCTATTCCCCCCGCTTCAGCGCCTTCACGCCGCTCGCCGTTCCGAGACCCGAGGCAAGGCCGAACGCAAGTGCGGTCGCACCCGTGATGAGCGGGAGGAGAGCCGCGACAGGGACAGCCACGATCCACGCCCCGACCCCGACGATCCAAGGTGCCAGCGGGTTGCGAACCGCATCGACGAACCGGAGGCGGCTGCGGACGTACCCGCGGGCAATACTGAATGCAAAGAGCCCGATGCCGATCATCAGGGCGATCTTGACCAGACCAAAGATGGATTCGAACACGAGAACTCCCGGTGGAGGTGGTTGTTTCAGTACGAAACAACGACCTGAGGGTTTCAGTTCCCCGAGCTACCAGCGGATCAAGGCGCTTCCCCACATGAATCCGCTCCCGAACGCCGTGATGGCGAGCAAGTCGCCCCGCTCAAGGCGACCGGCCCGGACGCACTCGTCCAGCGCGATCGGGATGGTGGCTGCAGTGGTGTTCCCGAACCGCTCGATGTTGTTGTAGACCTGGTCGTCGCGCAGCCCGAGCGAGCGCTGCACCAGTTCCGAAATCCGGAGATTCGCCTGGTGCGGGATGAGAAGAGAGATCTCCTCGGGCGTCTTGCCCGCCTCCTTGAGCACCGCGCGCACCGACTCCGGCATCTTCGACGTGGCGTGGCGGAACACTTCCTTGCCGTCCATCTCCAGGAATGACTTGTTGTCGTGGTGTTCCGCCTGATTCCTGGGGTGATAGATCGATCCCGGTGCATCAACCCAGAGCATCTCGGCGAAGTTGCCGTCGGAGTGGAGGTCCCACGCGAGGATCGCCGAACCGTCGGTGTCGTCGGACGCCCGGACCACCACCGCACCCGCCCCATCTGCGAAGATCACGGCCGTGTTTCGGCCCCGAGAGCTCACGTCCATCCCGGTGCTCTGCACCTCCGCGCCGATCACCAGGACCGTGCGCCACATCCCCGCTCGAATGTAGGCATCGGCCATCGAGAGGGCATACACAAAGCCGCTGCACTGGGTGCGGAGGTCGATGGCGGGAATCGGCCCAACCCCCAGCTCCCGTTGCACGAACACACCGTTGCCCGGCGCAAAGTGGTCGGGCGACGAGGTGGCATACACGATCGCATCGATCTCCGACGGCTCGACCCCGGCCGCGTCCATCGCCCGCCGGGCGGCAAGCAGCGAAAGCTGAGTGCCCGACTCCCCTTCGACGACCCAATGTCGCCGGCCGATTCCGGTGCGCTGCCGGATCCATTCGTCGGAGGTGTCCATTACCGCCGCGAGATCGGCGTTGGTCACAACCCGATCGGGCACGGCGTGCCCGGTACCGATGATCTGAGTTTGAGGCATACGGAAAAGGTAACGGAGAACGGAGAACGGAGAACGGAGAACGGAGAACCGATGACCGATGACGGATGACGGATGACCGGTGACCGGTGGCCCGTGCGCGCAACCATCGCCCCACTCGTCACGCCTTGTGATGGGTTGCCTGGCCCACGCTCGCGGCGTGGAACCGACAATCCCTCACCTTTACCCGGAGACACCCATCATGCCACCAACGAAAAATACCTCGAAAGCAGCCGCCTCGAAGGCCTCGAAAACCCTCAGGAGTTCCGACACGGCGAAGACATCGAAGTCGGCAGCCGGGTCAGCGCTGGCGCAGCGGAAGACCAGCAAGAAAACCTCTGCGACCGCTGCCACGGCTGCGTCGAAAGCGCTGCGCGACGGCAGGACTGCCTCCGCGACCAAATCGGCTGCGGGCAGCGCACTCGCCCAGAAGTCCGCGGACAGGCGGAAGTAGGACCCGCTCAACGCCTGAAGAGGTATGCCAGCTTCACGAAGAATCCATCGTCGCGACGCTCGAGCCCCCGCAACGAGAGCTCCTCATCGGTGTCGAGCGTCGACCCGTAGCCGAAGAAGGCCACGGTTCCGGGGGTTGGCTGGTACGATGCCAGCCAGTCCATCCGGAGCCGGTTGGTAAGGGTGGTGGGCGTTGGATTGCCCCCCACGAGCAGAACCCGCCCATCAGCCGATCGGAGCGCGTCCCGCCGTTCCGAGCGATATTCGCCCACCACCCGGAAGAAGAGCGAGCGCTTGGGCTGGAACTCCACCTTGAGGCGCGGGATCACGGTCCGCGCGAACTCGGTGCCGTCCGACGTGCGTGAGAGCCGGGTCCAGGTGACCGTGCCGAACGCGCGAAGTGACGGCGACGGCCGAACCGTTATCGCGGCCTGCGCCTGCCGACGAGTGCCCCGGGCGGCTTCCGGGAAGATCGCCGTCGCTCCGCCACCGATGGTGATCGATCCATCCCACTGGCGGAACTGCGGCGTCCCGACCGTGAGTCGGCCACTCCAGGCGTCGAACACACCCGATGGCGGTATGAATGGCTCGGGCTGTCCGGCTGCCACGACTGTGTACCCGGAATAATCGGCGGCATTGAAACGCACGAAGCCGTTCTCGGTCCGCGTGCTCAAGTTCCATCCGCCGCGGAGCCGGACCGACGTATTGAGCTCGGTGCCCCCCTCGAGGGCGCGGGCGGCAAAAACGTCGTCGTAGTTCCAGATGCGACTGCCGCCGCCGAACAGCGTCACCGACTCGACGAGATTCCCGCGTCCGCCGTAGAACGCGAGTCGATTGAAGGCGCTTGCCGTCACGATGCCGGTACGATTCACGAATCCGCTCTGGGTGGCGAAGTCCTCGCCGATGCCGATCAGCTTGTAGTTGAACCCGAAGAGCCGCCCCGTTCGATCGACCTCAAGTTGCCAGATCGGATCGCTGCGAGTCTCGCCCGAGGCGTCATCGCGGGTCCAGCTCGCACCGAGCTGCGCCTGCAGGTAGTAGAGCTCCGCGAACACGATTCGGGTATCACCGGAGAGCACCCGATTGAAGCCGCCGTCCCGCTCACGGTCGGTCACGGTGAGCCCCGCGACCGAGTTGGCGCCGATGTCGCGCCGCACCCGCGAGATGTTCACCAGGGCATTCGCGGCGTCACCACCGAATTCATCGATTGCACTGAGGTGAGCCACCGACCACTTCCCGAACTTGCCCGTCAGCTTGGCACCCACCAGCGGGTTTCCAATGGTCCGGGTGTAAACCAGGTTGTTGGGTGATGCAAAGAGCTCGATGCCCTCGAGGAAGAACGGCCGCCGCTCGGGAAAGAAGAGCGCGAACCGCTCGTTCACCGTGACCAGGCCGGCATCGGACTCGACCTGCGAGAAGTCGGGATTGATTGTGCCGTCAAGCGTCAGATTGGTGAAGCCCAGTCGGACATTCCCGCCCACATCGAGCGCCGGATCGCCGCGCTCGAACTGCGCGCCGGTACGGACGCCCGGCAGACCCGCCGTGACGGTTGGCTGCAGTTCCGTCACGACGCCCCGCTTGATGTCGTGGATCCCGGTAATCAGCCCGGCCTGCGCGAGGAACGATGCGCCCGCGCGCCGCACGTCGGTCCAGGTATCCTCGTATTGGGTACGCTGGGTCGTGCGCGCCACGTTGAACCCCCAGGTCTGCATGTCGCCCGATCCGTAGCGCAGCGACTTGAACGGCACCCGCATCTCGACCACCCAGCCATCGGGGGTTCGGCGCCCGCTCGTTTCGTAGATGAAGTCGGGATTTCGGTCGACGGTGCCCGACTGGAACGACGCCACGAATCCTCCCTCCGCGCGCACGCCGTCGTCCTGCACGCCGAGTGGGTTGACGCCGAAGAAGTACGCGCGCCGACGGTCGTTGAACGTGTCGAGATAGATCGTGACCTGGTCGTCGCTGCCAATGTTGTCGCGATCGGCCAGCGTCGCGCGTACGCCCGCCGGGTCGCGGTCGTAGGCGCGAATCCCGAAATGGATGGCGGTGGGCGAGTACCAGACCATCACCACCGTGGAATCCTCGGCGGGACGGCCATCGACCGGGCGGTACTGATGGAAATCGCGGACCACGGTGGCCTGTTGCCAGGCCGGCTCGTCGAACACGCCATCGACGGTGACCTCAGCCTCAATGCGCGGGATCTCGATTGACGGGCGTGGCGGTGCCGGGTCCTGGGCAAGGAGCGGAAGGGGCAGGGCGATGAGCAGCAGGGCAGGCAGTTTCATGGCCCCAAAATACACGCGAAGCCACGAAGGACTGCTCCGTGGCTTCGCCGGCTCCTGCTGATCCGTCATGCTATTCGTAGCGCAGCGCCTGGATCGGGTCGAGCGACGCCGCGCGCCGCGCCGGCCAGATGCCGAAGAAGAGCCCGACCAGTGCCGAGAAGGCAAACGCAACAGCGACGGCAACCGGCGAAATCACGGTGTTCCACCCCAGCTTGTTGCTCACCAGCATCGACATCGCGCCACCCAGCAGGATCCCCAGGATCCCCCCGCTCAGGCAGAGGACCAGCGCCTCGATGAGGAACTGTGAGAGAATCGTAAGGCGGGTGGCGCCAAGTGCCTTGCGGATCCCGATCTCCTTGGTGCGCTCCGTCACCGACACCAGCATGATGTTCATGATGCCGATCCCGCCGACCAGCAACGACACCCCGGCAATGGACAACAGCAGCAGCGAGAAGGTGGCGGACGTCTGCTCGGCGGTGGCGAGGAACTCGCGCGGGGCGCGAATCTGGAAGTCGTTGCTGGCACCCGGCCGGATCCGGTGCTCGCGCCGCATGATCCGCTCGATATCGACCATGCCGGTCTCGAGTGGAATCCCGTCGCGCACGGTGACGGCAATCGACCGTAGACGGTCGGTGCCGAAGACCCGGTACTGCGCGGTGCTGATCGGGATCAGGATCTGCTCATCGGGGTTGGAGAAGCCCTGCGCGCCCTTTTCGCTCAGCACCCCGATCACCTCGAAGGGGATACTGCGGATCACGAGCTGGCGACCGATGATGGCACCCTGGTTGACGCCGAGCATCTGCGGCACCGCAAATCCGACCACCGCCACGCGCTGGCGGCTGCCGTTGTCACCATCGGTGAACATCCGTCCGACCGGCACCGTGTAGTTGCGCGCCGCGACATAGTTGGGCGTGGTTCCGACGATACTGACGTTGATGTTGGTCCCGCTGTACTCCACCTGCTGGTTGCGAGACATCTCGGGCACCACTTCCTCGATCGTCCTCGCGTCGCGCTGGATGGCCAGTGCGTCGTCGACCAGCAGCGGCGCCGATTCCTGGCGCGCGACCCCGGAGAAGCGATCCTGTCCACCGTAGACCTGGACCAGATTGGCGCCGAGGGCGTTGATCTGGTTCTCAACCGACTGCTTCGCACCAGTGCCCATTGCCACCACGGTGATGACCGCGGCGACGCCGATGATCACGCCGAGCATCGTCAGCGCCGCGCGCAGCTTGTTGGCGCGGATGCTGCCGAAGGCGACGACGACCGTCTCGCCGATCAGCATGCTAGTTCCTCCGCCCGCCGGCGGGCGTTGCACTACCCTGACCCGGCAGCGCGGCGTTGCGGCCCATCCGCTCCTGCAGGTTCTTCTGGCTCTGGATCAGCGACGCGCTCGGCAGCATCAGCACCGAATCGCCGACGGCAAGGCCCGACTTGACCTCGGTGTAGTCGAGGTCGGTAATCCCGGTCCGTATATACACCGGTGTCGGCTTGCCGCCGCGCAGTACGAACACGATGAATTGCCCACCCGCACCGCTGCGGCTGGTCCGGCCGCGCCCCTGGCCGCCGTTGCCACCACCCGCCTGCATCCCTGCCGGTATTGCACCGGCCCCAGCGGGTGCAGCCGCGCGCCCCGCGCCGTTGCCGGACGGCCCCGACGCGCCACCGCGCGCCATCGTGTCGCGACCCGCCGTGTCGGCGGGTGGTACGGCCTTCTCCATTACGGTACGCGCATCGGCGAGCATCACCTCCAGCTCGTCCTCCGCGATGCCGAGCACCGTGCCGGCGCTGGTCGCATCGCGCTCGGTGCGCAGTGCGGCGTTCGGCACCGCGATCACGTCGTCGGCCCGCCCCACGTTGATCTTCACCTCGGCATTCATCCCCGGCTTCAGCATTCCATCGGCGTTCGGGATTCGAACCAGCACCGGGAACATCGTCACGTTCTGGATGGTGTCGGCCTGCGGTTCGATCTTGAGCACCTCGCCGCGGAACGGCCGGTTCGGGAACGCCTCCACGGTCACGTCGGCCGACATACCCGGACGGAGCTTGCCGATGTCGGTCTCGTCGACGAACGTCTTCACCTGCACCAGCGTCAGGTCGGCCATTGTGAGCAGCACGGTGCCGCCGCCGACATCGTTCGTCGGCGAGGAGATCACTGCACCACGCTCGACACTCTTGCGGATGATGGTGCCGTTCATTGGTGCCATCACGTTGGTGTCATAGAGCGCGATCTTCGCGTTCTCGAGCTCGACCCGCGTCTGGATCACCTGGGCCCGCTGGTTGGCGACATCGAGCTGCGACACCTCGTATTCCTGCTCGGTGATCGCGCGGGCGGCAAACAGTTCCTTCGACCGGCCAGCCACCGACTCGGCGTTCTTCATCCGCGCCAGCGCCACGTCGTACTGCGCCTGTGCCTGCGCCACCCGGTTCTGGGGGACGCGCCGATCGATCCGCACCATCAGCATCCCGCGCTCCACCTGCTGGCCGGTCTCGACCCGGATGTCGAGCACCTCGCCCGACGCCTTCGACTTCACCTGCACCACCGTGTCGGGCAGGATCGCGCCGGCGGCCTGCGCGGTGACGACGATGTCCCGCTTGCCAATCGCCTCGGCCTGATAGACCGGCAGGGGCGCCTCCTTGTTGCACGCCGCGACAAGGGCGATAAGCGGGATGATGCGGCGAACGAATGTCACTGGACTGCCTCCCCGATACCTGGATCACTGGAATCACGCGCCACGCGGCCGTCACGGAGGACGACCTGCCGCTTCGCGTGCTCCGCGATATCGGGTTCATGGGTCACGAGAATGATGGTCTGGCCCTGCTGGTACAGCGTCTCGAACAGCGCCATGATATCCTCCGACGTGCTCGAGTCGAGATTGCCCGTCGGCTCGTCGGCCAGCAGGATCGACGGCCGATTGACGAGCGCGCGCGCAATGGCAACGCGCTGGCGCTGGCCGCCCGACAGCTCGTTCGGCCGGTGGTGAACCCGGTCGCCGAGCCCGACCTGCTCGAGCGTCGTGCGGGCGCGTTCCTGGCGCTCCTTCGAGCTCACCCCAGCATACACCATCGGCAACTCGACGTTCGCGAGCGCGGTGGCACGGGGGAGCAGGTTGAACGTCTGGAAGACAAACCCGATCTCCTTGTTGCGGATCCGCGCCAGCGCATCATCATCGAGTTCGCTCACCCGGTACCCGTTCAGCCAGTACTCGCCCTCGGACGGTGTGTCGAGGCAGCCGATCATGTTCATCAAGGTCGACTTCCCCGATCCCGATGGACCCATGATCGCCACGAACTCGTTGCGGCGGATCACGAGGTCAACGCCCTGGAGGGCCCGCACCCGCTCCATCCCCATGATGTACTCGCGCTGGAGGTTGCGGGTCACGATCACCGCGTCCCGCGGCACATCGGTTGGCAGCAGCGCCATCCGCTCTGCGGTGGTGGCAATGTCACGGGCCATCAGTACACCCTCCCGGCGACGGCTTCGACCTGGGCCTTGGCGCGCAGGTAACTGAACCGCGCCTGGATTTCGCTCACCTCGGCCTGGGTGAGCTGTTCCTGGATCTGGGTGAACTCCACGATGCCCATCACGCCAAGGTCGTAGCGCACTCGCGCCACGCGAAGATTTTCGGTGGCAGCCTCGACCGTGAGCCGCGCCACGTCGATCGCGCGCTGCGCATTGCCGAGCGCGGCGAAATACTGCGTGAGCTGCGCGTCGATCTGGCGCTGCTGGTCGGCGAGCGAGGCTTCGGCATTGTCGATCGCAATCGCCGCATTCTCGATCTGCGCCTCGCGCTGGTACGAGGTCCACGGCGAGAAGCTCAGGCCGAGGGTGAGCCCGCGGCGGGGCTGGAAATCGAAGTCGCTGGCGCGGTTGGCGATGTACTGCGTGTTGGCCGACACTCGCACCGTCGGGTAGTAGCCGGCCTTCGCCTGCCGCAGCCCGGCACGCGCCGCGTCGAGGTTCGCCTGGCTGCTCGCCAGCGTTGGTGCACTCGCGGCGATCTCGGCGCGTATTGCGACGGTGTCGATCGCGGCCTGCTGGTTGTAGTACGCTGGATCGTCGATGGCCGCCACGCGGCCGCGCTCCCCGATCAATCGCGCGAGATTGGCCTCGGCGGTTGCGAGCGCTGCCTCGGCGGTGAGGAGGTTCTGGCGCGCCTGCGACAGCGTCACCAGTGCCGTGAGCGAGTCGGTGCGCTGGCCGGCGCCGGTCTGGAGCCGCGCGGACGCGACCCGGAACTGTTCCTCCGCCCGAAGCACCGCGGCCTCATTGACCTTGAGGAGCTCCTGGTTGGCGAG
>JACDBX010000090.1 GCA_013694695.1 Gemmatimonadales bacterium
GGTCGGCGCGGCATAACACGCGCTTGCTGCCGCCGAGGCCAAAGCGGGTCGGCCGCCGCGATGTATGCTTTCTCCAAGGACTGCGGCGGCCTCACCTGGCCTCGCAGCAGAAGCGCAGATCGTTAGAGTGACCTAGCGAAGCGTTGTGGCTTGGCCACGGTGCCCCATTTCCCATCCTCTCGCCCTCGGACGTAGATTTCCGACCATGCGTCCATCCCTCGAAGTCCTCCGGAGCAAGGTCGAGGCACCCATGCGGCAGCACGGTGTTGTGCACGCTGGAGTGTTCGGCTCTGTCGCGCGCGGTGACGATCGCTCGGGCAGCGATGTGGACTTCCTCGTCGAATTCGAGCGCGGGCGTAGCCTGCTCGATTTGGTGGAGCTTCGCATCGAGCTCCGGGATGCCCTCGGGCAGGACGTGGATGTTGCCACGCGCAACTCCCTGCACCCTCGCCTCCGCGACCGTATCCTCCGCGAACTCGTTCCCCTCCTATGACCCGCGCGGTTCCGCTCCTGCTCGGCGAATTGCTCGAAGCGACCGATCTCATCGCGCAGTACACGGCCGAGCTCAACTTCGACGATTTCGCGGCGAACATCGAAAAGCAGGACGCGGTCGTGCGGCGGCTCGCTGTGATTGGTGAGGCCGTCAAGGGCTTGCCAGAGCCGTTCCGCGCCCAGTACCCCGAAGTCCCCTGGCGCAGCATCGCCGGCGCGAGAGACATCTTGGTGCATGAGTACTTCCGGGTCGACCTCGAACTCGCGTGGGAAATGGTACAGACCGAGCTTCCCGAGCTCGCGCGGCAGGTGCGGCGCATTATGACTGCAGAAGGTCTCGCGAGCGGCGGGGCACTCTAACCCGCGTTTGCTGCAGACGAGGCCAAGCGGTTCGGCCGCCGCGATGTAGTCTTACGTGAGAAATGCGGCGGCCTCACCTGGCCTCGCAGCAGAACCGCAAGCCGTTAGCGCTCAATGGGAGAGTTCATGCAAGTTTTTGAGTATGGTGCTGCCGAAGGAACGCCAGTCGTGTTCTTTATGGGCACACCTCAAAAGGGTGAAAGCGGTGCGGAATTCTCGCCTCTTGCTTCTGAACTAGGAATCAGACTGATCTGTCCAACCAGACCTTGGTATAACAACGTCGCTGTCGCCCCATCCTTTGAGCTATGTACAGACGCGACACTGGCTTATCTGAAACAGCACGGAATAGAACGAGCTTTCGCTCTTGGTGGCAGCGGCGGCGGTCCGTTCGCGCTTCACTTGTCCACAACGAATGAGGCAATCTTCGCCGCTTGCTATTTACTTGCATCAATGGGAACGCCGGAAATATTTGTTGATAAAGTCACATCACTACCCACACTCCAGTTGCTAGATTTGTTGAGTCGAAACAGCAATGAACACGCCATAGATCAACTCGGCACGTGGGGTCTACCTCAAGACCTCGCTCACGGTGCTTGGAGCGACTTTCAGGTGCTGCTCGGGGACTGGAGTTCAATCACCTACTCGGCTGAAATCCCTGTTTATATCCATCACGGGAAGCTGATGACAACGCACCTCTTGAAAGCGTTCGTGCTCTTGCCAGGCAGCTGCCCCATAGCACTGTTCGTGTCTCGCCGTATGCCAGCCATGTCGTACTTGCTGAAGATGAGTCATTCACAGAGCTACGGACAATCTTCAGTGAAATCGTGCAGCACACGGAGTTGAGCGCTAACAATTCATTCAAGCCGAAGCCGCTTAGTGGCTCGGCTTAGTTCAGGCGTTAGACCGCCAATCATCTCCTCGTTCGTTGAGAGTATCCTTGATGTCCAGTTACCCCGATCCAGTCCCGCTCTCACGCGGTCGTGTCGCCGGGCATGTTGGCGGCTTTTGGGTCGGGTACCTCGTCATCCTTACGGTGTGTGGTCTCCTCAAGGGCTTTCTTCCACCGCGCGTTGCCCCGCTGGCCTGGGGTGGGGTGTCGACCCTCGGACTCTTGGGAATGACGTTCTGGCTGTTGCGACGGGAGGGCCGCACGGCGGAGATGGTTGGCCTCCGATGGTCCGCCACTTCCCTCCGGCGATTTGTGGCGGGGCTGATTTTAGGTGCAGGAGTCTACGCGATCATCCTCCTGATGACCTCCCTGATCGCAGGACCTCTCGACATCAGTCGGGCCGTGCGACCGACCGGCTTCGCCCTCCTGACTGTCGTCGCGACGACGCTCGCGCTGGGTGCCATGGAGGAGGTCGGGTTCCGAGCCTATCCCCTTTTGACGCTGGTGGAGTCGCTGGGCAAGTGGTGGGGGCAGTTGATCGTTGCGGTGGCCTTTGCACTCACACACGTCCTCTACGGGTGGTCCTTCAGCACGGTCGCCCTCGGCGTGTTTCCCAGTGCGCTGCTCTTCGGAGCGGCGGCCGTCGCGACCCGCGGTATCGCGTGCCCGTTCGGTGTGCATGTAGCCCTCAACCTTTGTCAGTGGGCCATGGGGGAGAAGGGTGAGCCCGGCGTCTGGCATATCACACTCGGCAATGCATCGGAGGCCAAGGTGGCCGCCCTCGCCCCGACTATCGCCTTCATCGTGGTCAGTGTATCGGCGATCGCAGTACTCCTTGGGTCAGCGTGGCATGTCAGGCGGACCAGTGAGACGGCGGCCTAACCCGCGCTTGCTGCCGACGAGGCCAAGCGGTTCGGCCGCCGCGATGTATGCTTTCTCCAAGGACTGCGGCGGCCTCACCTGGCCTCGCAGCACAAGCGCAGATCGTTAGCCGGACAGGCATTGTCTCGGAGGAAGATCATGATCGCACCGGTCGAGATTCGCGCATGCGCATTCGCACTGGTGGTGGGTGCCTGCTCACTCGGTGCGCAACGTACAACGGCGATCGCTGCGTCAGACGCTCGCTTCGAACGGTTGTTCAACGGCGGATTCTTTCTCGAAAGCCCGGCAGTCGCGCCTGATGGGTCGGTCTACTTCTCTGATCTCACCTATTCCAGCCGGAGCGGGATGCAGGCCGGCCACATCTGGCGCTACAACCCACGCACCGGTGCTACGACGATCTTCAGATCGCCGAGCGGAATGTCGAACGGCATCATTTTCGATTTGAAGGGAGATTTGATCGTTGCGGAGGGCGCCGACTTCGGAGGTCGAAGGATCACGCGGACAGACATGCGAACGGGCAAGAGCTACATCTTGGCCGGGCTGTATCAGGGGCGCCCGTTCAATTCCCCAAACGACCTCACCCTCGATCAACGTGGCCGCATCTACTTCACGGATCCCCGGTACGTCGGTCACGAACCGATCGAGCAACCGGTTATGGGCATCTATCGTATTGATCCTGATACTTCAGTGCACCTTCTGGCTGCCAACGTGTGGAAGCCGAACGGAATCGCGGTGTCACCGGATCAGAAGACGCTATATGTGGTTGCAATCGGCGATTTCAACACAAACATTATCAGGCCGCCGCCACTTGTTGGAGGCTTCTCAAGCGGCGTCCATGCGTACGACCTCGAGCCCGATGGTTCATTGAAGTATCGCAAGCAGATCGTGGCATTTCCGACGACGCGTTGGGGCGACGGGATGACGGTCGACACGGACGGTAACGTCTACATCGCCGTATCGTCCACCGTACCGGCGGAGAACGGCGTCTATGTATTCTCTCCGGACGGTCGGCAACTGGCCATGCTCTCAACACCGGAGGGTGCCGTGAACCTCGAATTTGGTAGGGGATCCGCATCGAATGTACTGTACGTTGCTTGTGAACACGGACTTTATCGCATTCAGTTGCTGCGTTCGGGGTACCGGCCAACGCTGTAGTCGTATCGCGAAGGGCCGGCCAGCAGAAGCGCGAGTCGTTAGGTGGCTAGACTCCCGCCCTGAATTAGCGGTAAACGTCTCGGCAATTGCCTATCTTGACGACCATGACGATCAGCCCTCGGTTGACGATTTCATGCAAGATCCGATAGTCCCCCTGGCGGAGGCGGTATTTCTCCTCCCCACTAAGTTTTTCGCAGCCGGGGGGCCGAGGGTCGGTGCCGAGGGCGTCAATGCGGTGAACGATGCGCCGCCGGTCTTTGAGCGGGATGCCCTCCAGCTCTTTGGCCGCCGACCGCTTGATGCGAACGCTATACTTTGCCACGCTGCTTCATGCCGCGGATGAGATCCTCGAAGGCCAGCGTGGGTTCCTTGACGCGGTCGCGAAAGGCCTGGAGATCCTCGGCATCCTCGGCCAAGGTGTTGCGGACGGCGGTGTTGACCAGGTCAGAAATGCTCTGCTCGGTTTCGGCGGCCTTGAGCCGCAGTGAGCAACCGGGCAGATAGTTGACATTCTAAACCGGGTACATGGTTGACACTTCGAGGAGCTGCCGGTCAGCTCCGAATGATGTGGTCCCGCTCAGTGAAACGTGCAATCAGGACGTCGCAGAGTAGATCGACCAGATCCCGTCCTCGACCTCATCGAGACCCACGTCGTAGCCCTCAAGCGGCGTGGCAAGGAAGCGGAGCCGGCGCCCAAAGCGAAACGTGCCGCCGCTGGTGGCGCTTCACGAGATAGTGGCCAGGATATTCGATCGATGGCAAACGCTTGGGATACGGTCGCGGTGAGGCGTGATAGATCGAGGCCGGCGTCTGACCTGCCAGCGTGTCGTGCGGTCGCACCCCATTGTACTCACGGCGAAACACATCAAAGGCACGTTGCTGAGCCGGGAGCGTCGCGCGTGGTGGCCGGATGGCCCCGGCCTTGAGCGTCTTGTGCATGCGCTCGTGCGCGCCATTCTGTTGCGGGTGCGCGGGCAGGATGCGCTGATGTTGAATGCCGAGACGCATCCACCAGACGTTGAGCTGCGAGAGGCCGTGCGCGGCTTGGGTGGCGAAGGGCACGCCGTTGTCGGTGCGGATCGCCCGCGGCAAGCCGTACTCGCGAAAGGCACGCTCGAATGCTGGCTTGGCGCCTACGGTCCGGATGTTACGCAGGCTGTGGCAGGTGAGCAGGTAGCGCGAATGCTGGTCGGTGATCGTCAGCGGATAGCAGTAGATCCCGTCGCCGGTCCGGAACTGGCCCTTGAAGTCGGCGGCCCAGAGATCATTGGGCTCGGTCGTGTGCGGCGGCACGGTGCCGGGATGCACGGATCGGCGTCGACGCCGGCGCTTCGTGACGAGTCCCTCGCGCACCAGCAGGTCGCCGACGGTGCTGATGGCAGGCCAAGCCGTGACGCGCCGGTGGCGCGGTCCGAGGTACTGCAGCAACTTCTTGGGGCCCCACTGCGGGTGGGCGCGTCGGGCCGCGCAGAGCTCGGTCATGGTGAAGAGGCCGGCGGGTACATCGACAATGAAGCGTTGACGTTGGTCCACGCGGGATGTCTCGTTCCAGGGCATCGGCCGACCTCCGGTAGGTCCGCCAGGGTAGCAGTGTCAACCATGCTCCCGGTCTATTCTGTTACCTATGTACCCGGTTTGTACCGACGGCAGCCTAACCCCTGCTTCTGCGGCGGGGCCTGACGCCTCGGCCCACGCGCTGTAGACTTCTTGAGGCAAGCGCGGGCCGGCAAGTAACTTTACCCTGACCGTGAAGACAACAATGATCGATGCAACGGAAACTCTTCGTTACCTCTATCCGCTGCCGAAGGAACGAGCGCTGAGGAAGCAGCTATCCCGGTTGGATCAGCACTGCAAACGTTTCATCGAGTTGACACCTTTTGTCGTGATCTCGAGCGCAGGTGGTGACGGACGCCTGGATGCTTCACCGCGAGGCGGAGAGGCCGGTTTCACTAAGGTCCTGAACGACACGACGTTGTGGATCACCGATTCTCCGGGTAACAACCGGCTCGATTCGCTCAGCAACATCATCGAGACCGGCCGGATTGGGCTGCTTTTTCTGATCCCTGGCGTCGATGAGACGCTACGCGTCAACGGCCGTGCGCGAGTAACGGCAGACCCGGTCAAGATCAACGCGTTCGTCACCGGGGAGCGCGTGCCCAAAGTCATCATCGAAGTGGCGGTGGAGGAAGCATATCTCCATTGCGCGAAGGCGTTGATGCGCTCCAGACTCTGGGCCGATGAGAACCGTCAGGAGCGTTCCGTACTGCCGACTATGGGGCAGATGATCAACGATCAGATTGGCATCAGGGGCCCCGCGGAGCCGCAAGGGGAGATGATCGCACGCTATGAAAAAGATCTCTGATTCTCCCAACAGGTTCTTGCACGCCGCGTGCGAAACCCACGCGCGAGGAACAGCCAGTGGCGGGCCACCGTTCAAGTCCGCAGCGACCCGTTTGCAAGTCGTTCGGCGGTCTTGGAATGCATCGCCGGAAGAAGTGACCGTGTCGGTCAAGTGAGTATTTCCCTGCAGAGGAGGAAATTCGATGTCGATGTACCTCACCCGATTCAGCTACACTCCTGAGACATGGGCAAGGTTGATCAAGAATCCTGAGGATCGCCGCACGGCGGCCGAGCAGTACATCGAATCGGTCGGCGGGAAACTACACGGCTTCTGGTATGCGTTCGGCGAACATGATGGTTATAACTTGTGGGAGGCGCCGGATAACATCTCCATGGCGGCTGCGGCCTTGGCCATCGGTGCTGGCGGCGCCTTGAGTTCCTTCCACACGACCGTTCTGTGTACCGTCGAAGAGACAGTTGCCGCCCTCAAGAAGGCCTCGTCGATCTCCTATCGCCCGCCCGGAACGTGAGCGCGGAGTCGTCGGGCGCCGTCCCGGCCACGGAGCGCTCGGCACTTGTCGAGACGGGTTCGACGGCACGCTCGGCAGGCCCAGGACAGTGAGCACATCGCCGCCTTGCAACAGATCCGCGGTCCCCAGAACGGGCTCGCCGTCGGCGGGCTCGATGACGCCCAAGAGCTGCACGGAGTTCAGATCGGGCTGATCAACGGGGCGGGCAACAACAAGCCGCCGTTCCGTTGGGTGCCAATCCTCAACCTGCGCGTGTGATACATTGAACCTGTCATTCATCGGAGAGCTCCAGTGCAAAGCGGTCGTCGCCTATTTCGTAGCCTGCTCCCACTCGCCGTGTTGCTGCTGCCGGCTCCCCTCCGCGCGCAGCTCACCGCGTTCACCAACGCGAACGTGATCGACCCGGAAACGAAGCAAGTCGCGGCACGAACGATCCTGGTTCGAGACGGCCGCATAACGGAGCTTCGTGATGGGGTTCCCGCCGGATTCGACGGCAACATCGTCGATCTTGCTCGCCGCTGGGTCATGCCCGGTCTGGTCGACATGCACACCCATTCGTTCGGTAATGCGGGCCCTGCGAATGCCATGCAGTTCCTCGGCGCGGACGCCACCGCGCGAGCCGCTCTCCGAGTGGGCGTGATTGCGTTGCTCGATCTGTTCAGCCCCGAGGATTACATTCTGGGCATACGGGATCGCCAGCGCGCCGGCACCCTGGCAGGCGGACCAGCCGCACAGATCTTCGCCGCCGGTCCCTGTTTCACCGCTACGAGGGGTCACTGCTCCGAGTACGGCGTCCCCACGCGTATCGTGAACTCACCCGCAGACGCCGTCCGGGAGATCGATGCGCTGGCTCCGAAACAGCCGGACGTGATCAAGATCGTCTACGACAACCGAACGTACGGCACCCGGCGCCTGCCGACCGTCGACCGCCCTACTCTCGAAGCGGTCGTGGAAAACGCCAAGCGCCACGGGCTCAAGACCATCGTGCACGTCGGTTCCTGGGCCGACGTGCGTGATGCGGTGAACGCCGGTGCCGCCGCGGTCACCCACACCCCCGGTCCCGATCCGCTGCCTGACGATTTGCCGGCGCTCATGGTGCAGCGAGGCACCGTGCACATCCCCACGCTCGCCGTCCAGACGGATTTCCTGCGCATCCTGAACGACCGCACCATGCTGCACGATTCCCTGCTGGTGGCCGTGACCTCGGATTCACTGCGCGCCGCCTACGGCAGAGTCACGGATACCGCTACCGCGTTGCGCGGCTGGATCGCGTTCCAGCGCAGCAACATGACCTCGAACGCCAGCGCGGTTCGCCAGCTCGCCGAAGCGGGCGTGACCATGATGACCGGCACCGACGGGGGCAATCTTGGTGTATTCCAGGGCTGGTCGGTTCACCGCGAGCTTCAGCTTCTGGTCGACGCGGGACTCTCGACGTGGGATGCCCTCCGCGCAGGCACGACGAATGCGGCCGTATTTCTGGGACAGCCGTGGGGCGTACAGGCGGGCGACGAGGCAACGTTCCTCATTCTCGACGCATCTCCTGTTGAGGACATCCGCAATACGCGCCGCATCCACGCGGTGGTACAGCGTGGTGTCATGGTGAGCTTCGCGGCCAGCGGCAGCGGGCCATGAGACGCCTCGTCATGCGCGTTCCTGGGCTGTGGAGCGCAGGGCATGCGCGCGACCGACGCGCGGAGCGTCACCATCGTTCTGCGATGGCTGACGCAGCGTCCGCCAGCGACGGGCCTTCATGCGGAGGCCGTCTTGCTTCCCGCCGCGCTTCGTGAGACGGAGGTCACGTGGGCAGTCCGAGGGAGCAATCACACCGTCGTGATGTTCGACGCCCACGGAGAGCACTCGGAGCTTGGCCTCGAAATGTCCCCGAAACGCGCGGTCTTGAGCTGCTGCCTCTCTCGCTGGGACCGGAGGTGAACGGCACACGGTTAGACTTCGAACAACCACGCGATCACGCACGCGACCTCGACGCCCTGAAAAGCGACCATGCCGATCATTCTCACTACTGGCGCCCTCGGTAACGTCGGAAGCGAAGTTGCCACCGCATGTGCTGCATGCGGCCTGAGCGTGCGCGTTGCCGACCTGTCGGTGTCGCGCCTCACGGAACGCTTCCCGCTGCTTGAGTCGGTGCGTTTCGACTTCGAGGGCCAAGCGACATGGCCGGCCGCACTCGCCGGGTGCGACGCGGTGTGTCTCCTCCGCCGCGCGTGGCATTTCTCGACGTACGCGACGCCGCACAGGTCGCGGCCCGGATCTTTGAAAGCCCTGAACAATGTCGCGGCCACGCCCTGACAGTCACGGGCCCGGAAGCGTTGTCATTCAGTGACGTCGCCACTGTGCTGACGTCGGCGCTCGGAATGCCCGTTCGCTACACGGCAGCAATTGTTATGGGTTATTTCTGGTATCTCGTCTTTCGGCGACGCATGTCCTGAATGCAGGCGTTGGTGCAAACGGTTCTGCACGTCGGGCTTCGGAAAGGCGACGTGGCGCGTGCCGATGCCACAGTACCAGCAATGCACGGCCGCCCATCGGGAACGTTGGCGTCCTATGTGGCGCGCACCGTCGCGACCTGGCGCACGTAGCCGGGTGTCAGACCCGAACACCTTGACCCGGCCCCGCGACCGAGCGTACACTCGGCGATGCCCTGATGCGGTATCCCTCCGGGAAGCCTTCCGGCGGTGTATCCGCGCTTTGCATCTTGTGCGCGACCGGTAGGCCCTTGCCGTGACGATGAGTTACCGAGGCAGCGGGCGCGGCCCCACCGACCCGAACGGCTTGGTGTTGCGAGGGCGAGGTGAAACCGTCGATGAGGTCCTCATTGGAGAAAACCGTGGGCGATATGTTCCGGAGCATCGACTGGGAGGGCATCTTTACACCGACCACCTCGCTGATGGAGTTGGTTGTGCGGGGCACAATCATGTACTTCGTCATCTTCGGGTTGCTGAGGCTCGTGCTGAAGCGACAGGCCGGAGGTATCGGCACGACAGATATTCTCGTTATCGTGTTGCTGGCCGAGGTTGCCGGAAACGGATTTGCGGCGGAGTACAAGTCGGTGGTCGAAGGCACTGTTCTGGTCGGGACCATCCTATTCTGGAGCTACACCCTTGAATGGGCGGCGCATCGGTTTGCGGCAGTCGAGCGGATTCTCCACGCACCGACGGTGGTGCTTGTCGAGAACGGCAAAATGCTTCGCAAGAACATGAAGGCCGAACTCGTCACGAAGGAGGAGTTGATGGCCCAATTGCGTGAAAACGGCATCGAGGACTGCGCACAGGTGAAGCGGGCGTGCATGGAAGCCGATGGGATGATCAGTGTCATCAAAATGAATGCGTGAGGTCGTATGGACCTCGCTTTGCGCGGTCCACCCGGCTTACCCTTGATACGTTGGCCAGACCGGTCGACGCCGTTGACTAATCTGCAGTACACGAACATTCCGACGGGGGTTCAAGGCGGTGACGGTCATCTTCGAAAGAGCACTTCCATACGGCGACGATGTTCTGGCGTTGCCGGTTCCCGACCTGGACGCAGCAGCGGGCTGGTACGCCCGGCATTTCGCGATGGTCGAGGTAGAGCGCAGAACGGAACCCAAGCCTACCGTCATCATGGAGCGCGACCGCACTCGGCTCGGATTCTCGGTCAACGGCGGCGATAGCTCGCAGGAGGGCGCCGCAATCCTGGTAAGCGACATTCATGCGGCACGGGCAGAGTTCGAAAGTACGGGCTTGAAGATCGGCGATTTGCGCGTCGACGAGCGGGATGGCAAGCGACTCCAGGTGTTCTTCGTCGTGGCACCCGACGGACTCTGTTACTACTTCCATCAGCCGATTGATGGATAGCCTCTAGGCAGGGCGGGACGGTGCGGTTCGGCAGACATGGGTTCAAAGATCCAAGGTTGGTGGCGCTGGTGAGGCTCGCGCATGGGGACCGGACGTCGGGGTATGTGGAAGTTGCTTGGCGGCGGCTTGGTCGTGGCGCTCACTCGTTCACGGCTTCGTTGGGCGCCGCCGCAGAAGCGCAGTTCGTCATCTGGACAACGAGAGGCAGGACGAAATGGTGGTCGATTCGAATCCCGGGAGGTCCCCGCGATCTGCTGCAGAGTGGCTGCGGGAGTTTCTGCGACTGGAGGCAGCCGGGGGCCTGGTTCTTGTTGCGGCGGCGGCTCTCGCGATGGTCGTGGCGAACTCACCGCTTTCCGCATCCTACACAGGACTCCTGTCCGTCCCCATCGAGGTCCGCGTTGGTTCGTTCGAGATCGCCAAACCGCTGCTGCTCTGGGTCAATGATGGCCTCATGGCCGTTTTCTTCCTCCTCGTTGGATTGGAGCTGAAGCGAGAGGTCCTCGACGGACATCTTGCGAGCATCCGTAGCGCGACACTTCCGGCCTTTGCAGCGATCGGTGGTATGGCCGGCCCAGCCCTTATCTACTCCTATGTAAACTGGGGCGATCCGGTCGCGATGCGGGGGTGGGCGATTCCGTCGGCAACGGACATCGCCTTTGCCCTGGGAATACTGTCACTACTCGGCTCTCGTGTGCCGCCTGCCCTGAAGGCGCTCCTGCTCAGTATCGCGATCTTCGATGACCTCGGCGCGATCGTAGTCATTGCGATGTTCTACACCGCGAACCTGTCTGTTCTGGCCCTCGCGATTGCCGGGATCGCTGTGATTGGCCTGGTTATCCTGAACCAGATGAGAGTCCTGCGACTGACGGGGTACTTCATCCTCGGCCTGGTGATGTGGGTGGCCGTGTTGAAATCAGGTGTGCATGCGACCCTCGCTGGGGTTGCCCTCGCGTTCTGCATCCCGTTCGATGCGGCGCCGCGGGCCGCCCGCAAGGCGCCACGGGATGTGGGCGCAGCAGAGCGCGGGTCTCCATTGCTGCGGCTTGAACATGCCCTCCATCCCTGGGTGGCTTTCGGTATCCTGCCCATCTTCGCGTTCGCAAACGCAGGCATCCCGCTGGCAGGGCTGTCCCTCGCTGACATGTTGCAGCCGGTGCCGCTCGGTATCGCTGTGGGCTTGCTCGTCGGCAAGGTCGTTGGGGTGATGGGGATGTCGGCCCTGGCCGTCGGGGTGCGGCTCAGTTCGCTGCCGAAGGGGCTCCGCTGGGTGCACGTGTTCGGCACGTCGCTGTTGTGCGGCGTGGGATTCACGATGAGCCTCTTTATCGCGTCGTTGGCGTTCGAACAGGGCGGAACCGCTTACCCCGGCCTGGATCGGCTGGGCATCCTGCTCGGCTCGATCACAGCTGGCGCGGCCGGCTACTTCGTACTCAGGGCAACACTTGGAGCCAAGACAGTCAGCAACCAAGGTCCGGGCGGTGCGTCAGGCGTTGTGGGGTGACCCCTCCAGCAGGTCTTCTTCGTCGCTCGCCCGACGGTCGACCTCGATCTGTTGATCCAC
>JACDBX010000105.1 GCA_013694695.1 Gemmatimonadales bacterium
GGTGAATGCATTCGGATCGAGGAGCGTGCCCGCGGCCACGACCTGCGCGGCCTCGGTGTACGTGGTTGTCCACCGTTGGCGAGCCTCCTCCCGGATGAAGCGGAAGAGCAGGCCCTTCAGTTCTTCATGCGTGCGCCACAACTCCCCGCCCTCGAGGCCCAGCACGGCGTCCCACGTTTCCGGATCATCGAGCCGTCGACTCCAGTCGTCACCGAGATGGTTGTCGAGGAGTCGCATAATCGGGTTCGCCATCCAGGTGGCGAGATGCACACCGTTGGTGACGGCACCGATCGGCACGTCCTCGGCCGGGCGCTCACTCCAGAGGTCGCCCCACAACTCGCGCGATACGATGCCGTGGCGCGCCGCCACACCGTTTACGTGGCCGGCGAGGCGCATGGCCAGGACGGTCATCTGGAACTGGTTCGGCTCGCGCGCCGGATGCACACCGAGCCCGAAGACGTGCGATGCCGCGGCGCCGAAATCCGCCAGGAACGGCGCCCCGGCACATTTGGCAACGTCGCCCACGTCGAAGGCATCGTGTCCAGCGGGGACCGGAGTGTGGGTGGTGAAAAGGGTGCTGGTCCGCACGGTGCGCACTGCATCGCCGAAGGTGGCGCCGAGGATGATCTGCTCCCGGACTCGCTCCAGCATCATGAACGATGCATGGCCCTCGTTGGCGTGCCACGCCCCGGGCGAGATCCCCAGTGTCCGCAGCACCCGCACGCCCCCGACGCCCAGGATCCATTCCTGCCGGAGGCGCATGGGGATCCCGCCAGCATAGAGCTTGGACGTGAGGTCACGATCGTCGGCGTGATTCTCGGGGAGGTCGGTGTCGAGAAGGTAGAGCGGCGCGCGCCCGACCTTCATTGTCCACGCCCGGACGTGGATCGCGCGGCCGAACGTCTCGATCACCGTCAGCCACGGCAGGCCGTCACGTCCCTCGACGGGCACCAGCGGGGTCGTGTCGGGGTCGACTTCGTCGTCCGTGTCCTCCTGCCAGCCATCGGGGCGGATGCGCTGGTCGAAGTAACCCTTCTTGTAAAACAGGCCGACACCGACGAACGGGATCGCAAGGTCCGACGCTGTCTTGCAGTGATCACCGGCCAGGACGCCGAGGCCACCGGAATAGATCGGCACCGAGGCATGCAGCCCGAACTCGGCGCAGAAGTACGCCACCGGCTGCGACGTGGATATGTCGGGATACTGGTCTCGGAACCAGCCGCTCGACTGGGTGGTCTCGACCGCGAACCACTCCATGACCTGGTCGTAGTGGCTCAGGAAGTCGGCGTCGCGGGCAAGCAGCTCGAGCCGCTTGGGATCGGCGCCTCGCAGTACGATGATCGGGTTGTGGTGCGACGCCCTCCAGGCCGTCTCGTCGATCCGGCGGAAAAGGGCGCGGGCTTGGCGATGCCAGCTCCACGCCAGGTTGACGGCGAGGGCGGCGAGGCCCTCGAGGCGGGGCGGAAGTACGGGAATCCGAGCGCGCTGTGCGATCATCCGCGGAACCTAATCGACGCCCCCATCAGTGGGTCAGCTTGCGGTACTTGATACGATGCGGCTGGTCGACCGCCACGCCCTTCCGCTTCTTGTAGTCGGCCGAGTAGTCCTGATAATTCCCCTCGAACCAGACCACCTCGGAATCGCCCTCGAAGGCCAGGATGTGCGTTGCGATGCGGTCGAGGAACCACCGGTCGTGCGAGATCACCACCGCGCAGCCGGAGAACGTGAGCAGGGCATCCTCCAGCGCGCGGAGGGTGTCGACATCAAGGTCATTCGTCGGCTCGTCGAGCAGGAGCAGGTTGCCGCCGGACTTGAGCAGCTTGGCCAGGTGGAGCCGGTTCCGCTCGCCACCCGACATCGTGCCGACCTTCTTCTGCTGATCGGCGCCACGGAAACCGAACCAGCCGCAGTAGGCGCGGGAGTTGATGCTCCGCGTCCCGAACTGCAGCACGTCATAGTCGCCGGCGATTTCCTGATATACGGTCTTGTCGGGATCGAGCGCCGCGCGGGACTGATCGACGTACGCCGTCTCGACCGTCTTGCCGATCACCAGCTCGCCGCTGTCGGCGGATTCCTGCCCGGTGATCATCCGGAAGAGCGTGGTCTTGCCGGCCCCGTTCGGGCCGATGATTCCGACGATTCCGGAACGCGGGAGCGAGAACTCGAGGTTCTCAAACAAGAGCTTGTCGCCGAACGCCTTGGTGATCTTCCTGGCGATCACGACCTCGTCGCCGAGGCGTGGGGCGGGCGGGATGAGGATCTCATGTCCGGTTGCGTCGGCCTTGGCTTCCTGCTCCACCAGCGCGTCGTAGGCCTGCAGGCGCGCCTTGCTCTTGGCCTGTCGCGCCTTGGGGCTCATCCGCACCCATTCAAGCTCCCGCTCCAGGTTCCGCTTCCGGGCCGAGGCCTGTTTCTCCTCGACGGCGAGCTTCTGCTCCTTCTGGTCGAGCCAGGACGAGTAGTTCCCCTTCCAGGGAATGCCTGCGCCGTGCTCCAGCTCAAGGATCCACTCGGCCGCATTGTCGAGGAAGTAGCGATCGTGCGTGATCGCGACGACCGTGCCCGGGAAATCGAGCAGGTAGCGCTCCAACCACGCCACCGACTCGGCGTCGAGGTGGTTGGTCGGTTCGTCGAGCAGCAGCATGTCGGGCTTCGAGAGCAGCAAACGGCAGAGCGCCACGCGACGCTTCTCGCCACCGGAGAGTGTGGTCACGTCGGCGTCGGCCGGTGGAAGCCGGAGCGCGTCCATCGCGATGTCGAGGGTGCGATCGATGTCCCACGCGTTTGCGACGTCGATCTTGTCCTGCAGCGCGGCCTGCTTGTCGAGCAGCGTCGTCATCTCGTCGTCGCTCATCGGCTCGGCGAATTTCATCGAGATTTCCTCGAAGCGCGTCAGGAGCGCACGCACGTCCGCGAGTGCCTCCTCGACGTTGCCGCGCACGTCCTTCGTCTCGTCGAGCACGGGCTCCTGTGGCAGGTACCCGATCCGGACGCCGTCCGCCGGCTTGGCCTCGCCGAGAAACTCATCGTCGACACCGGCCATGATCCTTAGCAGCGAGGATTTGCCGCTGCCGTTGGAGCCGATCACGCCGATCTTGGCGCCTGGATAAAACGAGAGGTAGATCCCCTTGAGGATCTCGCGCTTGGGGGGGACGATCTTCCGGAGGTCCCGCATCGTGAAGATGTATTGATGGCTCATCCCCCGAAGATAGTGTTGGCCTCCCCGGTCGGCTCAAGGCCCGCTTGCCGTCCAACTCAACCGCCGCCAGACGTCTCCAGAGCATGATCCGTACACTGCTCCTGATCGCGCTCGCCGGATGCGCCGCGCCTGCTGGGCCCCCGGCGGACGTGGAATTGGCCGGGGTCGAGGTTGCCTATGAGCGCCTGGCGACGGCCATGCGGTGGCATGAGGGCACCAATGCCGCCACACGAGCCGACAGTACGGGCACACAACCATCGGTGGCCGAGATCCGCGCCGGTGCGGATTCGCTCCTTCGGATCGTGGAGCACCAGGCGGTCGCCACGATGGATTCAGCGCTCGGGGCGGAGCGGGATGACCTGGTAGTGCGGCTGCGTGCTCTTGGAGCGCACGCGACGCTGCTGAGCGGGGAGGGGCTCACGCTTGAGGAAGCCAGGGCGCTCCAGGATGAGGGGCCGCCGGCGCTCGCCCTCGCGCGCAGAGTGTCCCGGACGGTCGCGAAGAACATCCCGGCGCGACGGTTGGCGGCGCTGCTCCCCGCTGCGGGTACCGTGCCGCCAGGGAACTTGGTGATGCCGGTCGGGGGAATCGACCCCGGGGCGCTGATCGACACCTACACCCAGTCACGCGCCGCGGGCCGGGCGCACAACGCGATCGACATCATCGCGCCGCGGGGCAGCAACGTGGTGGCCGCGACGGGCGGGCGAGTGCTGCGCCTCTTCACCAGCGAGCGCGGCGGCCTCACGGTATACCAGATCGGGACCGACGAGCGCACGGTGTACTACTACGCCCATCTCGATGCGTACGCGGACGGCGTGACCGACGGAACGGTGTTGCTACCCGGCACGCTGATCGGGTATGTCGGCGACACCGGAAACGCCACGCCCGGCAACTATCACCTGCACTTCGCCATCTGGACCATCGGCGATCCCAAACGCTACTGGGATGGCGAATCGATCAACCCGTTTCCACTTCTCAGCTCGCCAGCCCGGCGCGCTGGCACACCATGAATTTCACGGAGAATGTACTGATGGGAATCCTGCGTCAGACCCGTTTCGTCCTGGGGGCCGCGGCCCTCGGCCTGGCTGGTAGTGCGTGTGAACGCCCCGCCCAGGACAACCCTGCGGAAGATTCAGTGGTCGTCACCACGCCGCCCCCGGCCATGCCGGTGACCTACGCCTCGTACCACCGCATCGAGGTGCCGGTCACGCTCCCGGTACTGGACGCCTTCCTGTCGGATTCCTCCTTCGCCGAGCACCTCCGGACCCGGCTTTCGTTGACGGCGCCCGAGGTCGATTCGCTGCGGCAGGCTGCGCGCGAGGAGACGGCGAAGCTGCGCGAGACAACCGACACGGCGTATACCGGGACAACCTGGGCCGCGACGGAACTCGCCGCGGCGCGCATTTCGGCGATCCTCGGCGAGCAGCGCGCCACCGAACTGATGGAGTTGGTCCGCTATTACTGGAGTGATGCCGCGGCGATCGGATCCGACACATCCGTGATCGGGATGGCGGGCGACTCGACCCGGTTCCGCCCCGGGAATGTTCCATCCGACACGCGGATCGTGGTGAATGCGCCCGCCTATCGGATGGACCTCTTCGAGAACGGCAAGCTGGTGAAGACCTACAAGATCGGCATCGGGTACCCGGAGTTTCCGTTGCCCACCGGAATGCGCACTGCGGAGCGGATCCTGTTCAACCCCACCTGGACGCCGCCTGACGAGCCATGGGTCGAGGGATCGGGAAAGGTGAAGGCCGGCCAGACCGTGGCGGCCGGCAGCAAGCTGAATCCGCTGGGCATCGCGAAGATTCCGATCGGCCTTCCTTCGCTCATCCACGGCGGGAAATCCGAAGCGCAGCTTGGCGGCTTCGCGTCGCACGGCTGCGTCGGCCTGACCAACGCCCAGATGCGGGAGTTCAGCACCGAGCTCGCGCGCATGGGAGGTGCGGAACTGAACCGCGCGCGGATCCAGGAGTTCGCGAAGAAGCCGAGTGAGACGCGCGAGGTTTCACTCGAATCGCCGGTTCCGATCGAGCTGCGGTACGAGACCATCGTGGTGGAGGCCGGCGCGGTGCATGTCTTCCGTGATGTGTACGGATATGGCACCAACACCGACAGGCGACTCCAGGAGGTCCTGGCCGCGTACGGGATCTCGACGTCGCAGCTCACCGAACCGGAGCGGACCGCGCTCATGGGTGCACTCGCTGAAATGGCTCGCGGCCCGGCCGGGGAGCCAGCACCCGCCGTGACCAGACCCGATTCTGCGCCGCAGGTGAATGCGACCACGGACCGTGTCACGAAGACGGTGACCGGAAAGAAGGAAGTTGTGGTGACGGTAGCCGCGCTGGCGGGGAAGGGGTATCCTGCACCGGTGAAACCCTGAGGAACCCCGCCCGCGAGACCTGATGCGACGCCTTGCCCTGATTCTTCTCCTTGCCGCCTGCTCCGGAACCCCGGAGCAGGCCACCGCGCCCGATCTCGACCGCATCGCCCATCAGTACGTTCGCCTCGTGCTCGGCATGGGACACCACGATCCCGACTACGTCGATGCGTACTACGGGCCGGACTCCCTCAAGGCAGCCGCCGATCGTGATTCACTCGATTTGTCGGCGATCCGCAGTGCCGCGGACTCGCTGATCGCCGAGCTTGGCGACGCCATGCCCACCGACGCCGACTCGATGCTGGTGATGCGCCACCGCTATCTCCGCACCCAACTCGGCGCGTTGATCACCCGCACCCGCATGGTCGGCGGCGAGCAGCTGACGTTCGACCAGGAAGCGCGTGGCCTTTATGGTACGGACGTGCCGGCGTACGACCCCGCGCAGTTTGACGAGCAACTCGCCCGACTCGACTCGCTCCTGCCCGGGCCCGGCCCGCTGGCAGAACGTTACCAGCAGTTCCGGGAACGCGTGATGATCCCGCCTGAGCGCCTCGACACGGTGTTCAAGGTGGCCATCGCCGCGTGTCGGGCGCGCAGCGGTGTGCACATCGCCCTTCCGCCGGCGGAGCGGTTCGACCTGGAATACGTGAAGGGCACGTCGTGGAACGCCTACAACTGGTACAAGGGCGATTCGCATTCCCTGATCCAGGTGAACACCGACTTCCCGACCCCGGTCGATCGGGCCGTCGACCTGGCGTGCCACGAGGGATATCCCGGCCATCATGTCTACAACGCCTCGCTGGAACAGGCACTGGTGCGGGAACGTGGATGGGTCGAGATGTCGGTGTACCCACTCTTCTCGCCGCAGTCGCTGATCGCCGAGGGAAGCGCGAACTACGGCATCGACATGGCGTTTCCGGGCGAGCAGCGCACCGCCTTCGAGCGTGACACCCTTTTCCCGCTGGCCGGTCTCGACCCGAGCTTCGCCGAGCGAAATGCGTCGGTACGCCTCGTGATGGAGCGGCTGAATCACGCCCGCAATGAAGTGGCCCGGCAGTATCTCGATGGGGTCGTGGATGCGGATTCTGCGAAGACGCTGATGACGCGCTGGTGGCTGCAGACACCGGAGGGCGCGGCCAAGACGCTTCGGTTCATCGACACCTACCGGAGCTACGTGATCAACTACAATCTCGGCCGCGACATGGTGGCGGCGTATGTCGAGCGCAACGCCGGCGGCGACCCCGCGCGCCGCTGGGCGGTGTTCGGTGAGCTGCTCTCCTCGCCACGATTGCCTGCTGACCTGGTCGCGGGGCCCTGACAACCTGTTCATGCGCTCGTGGATCACCCCAACATGGCAACATCAATGAACCGCAACCGCCTGCTGCTCATCCTCCCGATCGCCGGCGCCACATTGCTCTTCGGCTTTCGGGCACCGCTGCCGCCGGGGTGCGACGCCGACAACGGGGGGCTCAACGTACCCGCCGGATTTTGCGCGTCGCTCTTCGCCGAGGTCGCTGCCCCCCGGCACCTCGCCGTTGCGCCAAACGGAGATGTCTTTGTCGCCACCCAGGCCCGGGGTGCGGGGAGCGGCGGCGTGATCGCGATGCGCGATCGCAATGGCGACGGCAAGGCCGACACCACCGCGCGCTTCGGCAGCGCACCCGGCACGGGCATCGCGCTCGCCGCGGATGCGATCTATTTCGCCCCCCACTCCGAGGTGATCCGCTACCGGTGGACGCCCGGGTCGCTCGTGCCGGCAGATGCCGGCACCGTGATCGTTCGGGGAATGCCGACAGGCGGGCACACCGCGAAGACGATCGCGCTTGGCCGCGCCGGCGAGATCTACGTCGACCACGGCTCGCTCTCGAATGTCTGCGTGGTGGTGCGTACTGCACGCGCCGCCTGCCAGATGCCGTGCGAGGAGCTGCCGACCCGTGCCGGGATCTGGCGCTACAATGCCACCCGTGCCGGACAGAGCCCGGCTGATGGCGAGCGCTGGGTCACGGGGTTTCGCAACGGAATGGCGATCGCGGTCGAACCCACCTCCGGCATGCTCTGGGGCGCCACTCATGGTCGTGACGCGCTCGCGTCATGGGGTTTCTCCGCCGAGGACAACGCCGAGAAGCCGGCCGAGGAGTTCGGGATGCTGGCCAAGGGGTCGGACTATGGATGGCCGTACTGCTACTACGATCCGATCACGAAGAAGAAGGTGCAGGCGCCCGAGTACGGTGGTGACGGTGTCGTGCAGGGTGATTGTGCGACAAAGACGCAACCGGTGATCGCGTTCCCTGGTCATTGGGCGCCACTGCAGCTCGCGTTCAACACCGGTGCCGGGTTCGGCAGCGGCTACCGGGGGGGTGCGTTCCTCGCGTTCCGCGGCTCATGGAACCGTGCGCCGCTGCCGCAGGCGGGGCACAGGATCGTGTACATCCCGTTCACCAACGGGAAGGCCACCGGTGCCTACACGACGTTCCTCACCGGTGCAGCCACCGACATCAAGTTCAGTGGTGTGGCGATGCAACCCGATGGCCGTGCCATGTTCGTGTCTTCCGACCAGGTCGGGAAGGTCTGGCGGATCATTCCCACCCGAGGTCAGTGATCACGGTGGCATCGCTTCGCGGCCCGCGGCGCATCAGGGCTGGGTGCCCACGGCGGCAACGGCGCGCTGCATCGTTGTCCAGAGCCGTTCGACGTCCGACCATTCGGTGTTCAGTGCGCCGATCGAGATTCGCGCCATCCACCGCTCATCCAGGATTGCCGGGGTGAGATACGCTGCTCCGGACTCGTTGATTCGGTCGACCCACCGCCGGGTATGATCATCGAGGGCCGCGCCGTCGAGCCCAGGCGGTTCATGTAGGACGCACAATGTCTGCAGCGGGACTGGGGCAACCACCCGCCAGTCCGGCGTGGCGCCGATGATCCCCGCCAGTGCGCGCGCATTTGACAGGTCACGCCGGAGCCGGTCCTGCAGCCGCGACACCCCCTGTTCCCGGATCAGCATCCACAGCTTCAGTGCGCGAAATCGTCGACCGAGCGCGAGGCCCCAGTCGCGCAGGTTCCGCACGTCGGTGTCTGCGGCGTTCTGCAGGTAGCTCGGGTTCGTCGACATCACGTTCACCAGGTGGTGTGGGTCGCGAACGTAGTAGAGTGAGCAATCGAAGGGGACGCCGAGCCACTTGTGGACGTTCACCACGAGCGAATCCGCGCCTTCGATGCCATCCCACATCCACCGGCATTCGGGCAGGATCATCGCAGAC
This sequence comes from Gemmatimonadales bacterium, assembly GCA_013694695.1. Lineage (GTDB taxonomy): Bacteria > Gemmatimonadota > Gemmatimonadetes > Gemmatimonadales > GWC2-71-9 > Palsa-1233. Next base: position 8,837 of record JACDBX010000105.1, read on the forward strand.
CCCGCCATTGCCGCATCAACATGCACCCACGAGTCGTGCGCTTTTGCGGCCGCCACCACTGCGGCGAGCGGGTCGACGGCGGTCGATGCCGTGGTGCCGGTGGTGGCCACCACCGCGCATGGTCGCAATCCCTCCGACGCGTCAGCGGCCATTATCGCAACAAGGCTGCCGGGGTCCATGGCGTGTGCCGTGTCGTGGGCCACGATCCGGACGTGGTCGCGCCCGAATCCGGCGAGCAGCGCTGCCTTCTCCACCGAGCTGTGTGCCTGCGCGGTGGTGTACACGATGCAGGCCGTTGGTTCCGCCTGCAGCCCGCCGCGAGCGGCGGACATGCGGGTGGTGCGTTCGCGCGCCGAAACGAGCGCAATCAGGGTACTGGTCGAGGCGGTGTCCTGGATGACACCCTGCCAGGCCGGATCGAGACCCATCATCTGGCGCATCCAGTCGGTGCTGACCTCCTCGAGTTCGGTGAGGGCGGGGCTGGACTGCCACGAAAGGCCCAGGACACCGAAGCCGGTGCTGAGGAAATCGCCCAGGACGGCGGACAGTTCACCGTTGCTGGGGAAGTAGCCAAAGAACGACGGGTGCTGCCAATGCGAGAGGCCCGGCATGATGACGCGGTCGAGATCAGCGAGGATCTCGTCGAACGGTTCGGGCTCTACTGGCGGCGCGGCGGGGAGCTGCGCCCGGATCTCGCCCGGCTTGACCCGCGACATCACCGGCATCGCGCCCGCTGACGCCCGGTAGTCCGCGATCCGGTCGACCACGATGTGGCCGTAGCGGCGGAACTCCTCGGGCGTCATGTACCGTGGTCGGGCAGAATCAACGGAAACTCATCGGACCAGACTTCCTCCTCGGCGCCGGCGTGCCCGATGCCGGCAGGTCAGCGAATGGTGGCGGGTACCACCGGCGTGGCGGGCTCGTGACTGAGCCAGATCGCGAACGACAGGGTACGTTCGCGGGCCGTGTTGCGCCCGGAAACTCCACCATAATACCCCACCAGCAGCCCGACCCGCCGGTTGACGCGGAACATCGCGGCGGCGCCCAGCTTCGTGGCGCTGTACGCCAGTTCTCCATCGCTGAACGCCGCCACGTTGAACGCCTGGCCCATGATGAGTACTCGGCTCGCCGCGTCGAGACCCACGGTGAGGTCGTAGCGAACCTCATCAGCCCCTTCCCGCCACGCCGCGAGGCCGGCGGACGCGCTGATGAACCCGCGTCGACCGCCGATCCCGTAACCGGTTCCGTACAGCAGCCGGATCTCCCCTTCCGCGCGAACCGGCCCGAGCACCGGACGATCGTCCGTGTCGTACAACAGCGGAAGGTCAACCCGAGGCTGGATGGACAGGACCCCCGCGCGGCCCTGCGCAATGCGCTTCATCACGAACAATCCCGTTGCGCCGAAGCCCGTCGTGGTGAGGGTCGAGTCGCCGCTCGGCTGCCGGAGATGGGCGTAACCCTGCCCGAAGCCCACGCTCAGCCCCTCGCGCAATCCGTAGATGAAGTAGGTGCCCCAATCCTCCTTCTCCAATGCGTCGCGGGTATTTCCCGAGTTGCGATCGGGGAAGCGACCGGAATTGAAGCTGTGCGAATTGAACCAGCCTCCCGGCTGCACGGTCCACTGGGCGCCGGCGGTGACGGGAAGCGCCATCATGGCGAGGAGGGCGAATGCGCGAGGGGTCATCATCGTGATCCGGGGCGGGGAACGTCGAGCACCGCGTCATAACGTACCTGAAGTGGCTGCGCGTCAAGGCGGCGGAAGAGTGTGTAGCCGCCCCAGTTCCAGGAGCGTTCGAAGCCCGGTGGCGGGCGCACATCGGCGTCCAGTGTCAGGCCGTCGTCATCGGGTGTCGCGAGGACATACATCACCGTTTCCCGGGGCGACGCCACCGCGAACTCGAAGCCGGTGTCCCGGGTGGTGAGGTACGGCGCCATCGACGGCACCCACTTCAACATCCGGTCCGCCCAGCGATCGTCGATCAGCACGCTGCGCGATGGTGCCGATGCGAGCGCGGTGGCCACCGCGCGGGCGATGGCATCGTCGGCTGTGCGGGTTGGCCACGGCACCAGCCACCACGCCGCGATCGCCTGGATGATCGCCACGCCGGCGATCAGGACCCTCGCCGGGCGCGCGAGATCGCGCGGCATCGCCACGATCGCGACCAGCGTCAGCAAGAGCACGGCGAAGCCCAGCGAAAAATGCCATCCCACCGCGTTGGCGCCGCCGAGCAGTACCAGCGGCAGGAGCACGCCCAGAGTCGCGAGGTTGGCCCGTCGCAGTGCCAGGAGAGACACCGCGATGTATGCGAGTGACCAGGCAAGGATGGTGGCGGTTCCCGGTGACATCGCCTGCCACGGCGTGAATGGAAACGCGACCCGGCCGGTGAATACCCACGAGAGATATGCCCAGGTCGCCGTGGTGGCGAGGCCGGGGAACACCAGCAGGACAAGCTGCGATGCAAAGGGCGGAATCTGGAGCCGCGGAAAGATGATCGGCAGCACCGCACCCGCCACCAGCCCGAGAGCCAGCCCGAGTGGCGAGGTGTAGAACGCCAGACCCAGCCAGAGGCCAGTGTAGAGGCCGTGAATCGTGCGGCGCGTGGACCACCAGCGGCGGTAATGGCGCCAGCCGACGTACAGCGCGGCGAGACCGACCCCCTCATTGAAGTTGCCCGCGACGAAGTACATCCCGATCGGGGTCCACAGCACCGAGACCAGCATGATCAGCGGTACGATGGTCCGCCGTTCGGTGCAGTCGTCCGTGACCAGCCATGCGAGCGAGCCGCAGGCGAGGGCGCCGAGCACCAGCGCCCAGGTGATGGTGGGCCACGGAAGCAGCATGAGGAACGGCAGCGGGGGATACTCGAAGCCAAGCAGTTCCAGTTGCCCGCGGTCGAGCGCAAAGAGTACCCGGCTGAGGAATGCGCCGTGGGCATCGCTCCGCCATCCATCGGCGCTGAGCAGCAGCGCAGCGATGAGCATCGGGGCGGCGACGCCCAGCGCCACGATGGCTCGCACCCGTCGGGGTGCGCGGGTATCAGGTGAGGCCGTGTCGGGTGAGCCCATGACGGGTCTTCTCCCAGTAGTACGGCCGCGTGAAGAGCTGCCCCAGCGCCTTGAACGCCGCAATCGAGTGCAGGATCCAGTAGAACGGGTTGAGGAGCGCGAACAGCACCAACACGTGCAGGCGGCGCTTGAACACTGCGAACATGTTCACGTAGATCGCCAGCGCATTGCCGAGCAGCAGGTTGAAGAGCGAGAGGTAGAGGATGACGGGTGGGAACAGCGGCTCGAGCGCGGTGGTGCGCGTCACGAGCCATGCGATGGTGAGCAGGATCGACACCGGCTGGATCAGGAAGATCAGCGGCGTGCCGGCAATGAGCAGCACAAAACCCGCGGCGTGCCGCCAACCGGCGCGACGGATGAGCGAGACCGGGTCGCGGGAATAGACCAGGGCGGTCTGCATGTAGCCCTTGATCCAGCGCGACCGCTGCCGCAGCCAATTGCCCAGTTCGTTGTTGGCTTCCTCGTAGGTGGTCGAGTTCACGATGCCGACGCGGTAGCCGTGCATCGCTGCGCGCACGCCGAGGTCGGCGTCCTCGGTGACGTTGAACGGGTCCCAGCCCCCGAGATCGCGCAGCACCGAGGTGCGGAAGTGGTTGCTGGTGCCGCCCAGCGGAATCGGCAACCGCAGACGATCAAGGCCCGGCAGGAGATAGTCGAACCAGAACGAGTACTCGAGCGTGAACATCCTGGTCAGGAAATTCTCGTTCCAGTTGTAGTAGTTGAGCGCGGCCTGCACGCAACCGAGCTCGGCGGGGCCGTGCCGGAATGCGAGCAGTGCCTTCTTGAGCTGGTCCGGCTCGGGGCGGTCCTCTGCGTCATAGATCACCAGGTACTCGCCGTGTGCGAAGAGCAGCCCGACGTTGCACGCCTTCGGCTTCGTCTGCGGCGGACCCGCGGGCACCACCATGAAGCGTACGTTCGCACCCGGTGCCGCGGCCTTGGCCGCCGCGAGTGTGTCCGGGTCGTCCTCTTCGAAGAGCATGATGATGTCGAGCTTGTCCTGCGGATAGTCGAGTTCACCCAGCGAACGGAGCAGCGTGGCGATGACGCGCTCCTCCTTGTACACCGGTACCAGGATCGAGTACGTGGGAAGCTTGCGTTCATCCAGCGCCCGCACCTGTTCCGGCGTGATGCTGATCGCCGTCTCGGAGGCCGCACCACTGACACCGACATACGTCCGGAAGACGACCACGAGCAGGAAGAAGACGGTGATCGGGACATTGAGGGCCAGCAGGGTCTCCATCGGCGCGCGATAGAGCCCGTACAGCAGGAGGAGGCACACCACCCCGAACACGATGTACTGCGCGAGCGTGAACACGGTGAAGGCGCTCTCTCCCTGTTCCCGGAAGTAGAGCCCGTAGATCGACGTGTCCACCACCTTGCGCCGGTGGGCGAGCCGGATGCCCTGGTCGATGTCCCATTCGGTCGTGACGCGGAAATCGGGCGTCCGGCCCGGATACACCACGGAGAGTGTGTCGACAAGTTCCGGTGTCGGCGCTTCGGCGACGGCGACCACCACCGTCCGACCCTCGTCGCGGAGGGGAACGGCGCGAAACCCGAGCGTCGCTTCGAGGGGGAAGCGCTGTGTCACTGCGAGGTCGATCTCGCGCTCCGAGATCACCACGAACGGCAGCGCCCAGAGTTCGGCGAGGGCGCGGGCCAGCTCGAGACGCGTGATGTGCCCCAGGATCAGCAGGAGGCGCCCGAGTCGTTCCCCCGTGCGCTCCTGCTGGATCAGGGCGTTTTCAAGCTGCCCGGCAGTGATGACACCTCGCTGAACGAGGTGATCACCCAGCCGTGTCGAGCTCACGCCGTACGACTCGCGGGTATCCCCACCAGAGGAGCATGATCAGCACGACCGCCGCCGCACCGAACAGCACCTTGCGGTACTTCGCGAAGAACGATGAGGGCGAGTCGGGCTGCGCCTCGACGCGCCATCCTGCGTTGGTAATGGTGAGCGAGCGGGTGGTTCCGTGTTCTCCGCGAATCACCAGGTCGCCGCGTACCCCGAACCAGCCGTACGGCGCAAGCGATTCGTGAAGCAGGTCGGCCAGGGGCTGGCCGTTGGTGCCGGTGTGGTGGAGCAGGAGAACGTCGTCGCCGCCCTTCTGCCATCCCTGCATCGCCGCATACGAGGTGGCCGGGGTGAATTCATCCCAGATGCGGCCCTTGCGATCGCGCAACCGGAAGCCATCGGCGTGCACCGGCGCCTCGAGCGCGTCGGCAAGCGAGGACGTGCCGACGGCGAGCAGCGGTCCGGTGGCGCCCGCACGGTCCCGCGCCAGCGCCGGTGCCAGCGGGGTGCGGGTGGTCTGCTGCATCGCACCGATCACGGTCGCGGCGAGTTCCACGCGATAGCGGTCACGCGGTTCGAGCAGCACCGAGAAACCGGGGAGGAACGCCGACGGGAATCGCGCGAAGCCGGGCGGCAGCCGATTGGTGCCGTCGATGACGAAGGCCGAGCCCGCATCGATCGTTGCGGTGAACACTTGGCTGCCGAGTATGCAACGTCCCTCGCCCAGCACCATCTGGAAGCGCACCTGCAGGACGTTGTCCCGCTGCAGAAGATGGGCGGGAATCCCGATGACCTCGTCGATGGACGTGCGGTCGAGCGCCTGCGACCAGACCAGCGAACCATTCAGGTGCACGCGCACCGAGCCGTGACCGACGATCGGGATGATCGAGTGTTTCGCGACCAGCCGGAACGCAGTCGGGCTCGCCACCTCTCCGAAATCCGCAAGCGCGAAAGGGAAGTCCGCGACCACGAGGGTGTTCCCCTCGACGGTGCGATCCGCAAAGCCGAGTTCGGCAAGGGTGCGCACCCCCGTCTGCTCGTCATCGGTAGGGGCGAGGTCGATGGCGCCGGCCTGGAAGCTGGACGAGGTCACCAGGTCCGCACCGCCCGTGAACGTGAAGAGCTGGCGGGCGTCGCGGCGCGCGCCGATGGCGAGCACGGTGCCGCGGCCGCTGTCGGTGCCGACGATCATCGTCGAGCCGGATGGGTTCCACACCACCGCGCGTTCCCACGGACCGGGTTCGACGAGCGGCGTGCCGTCGGCAGGGAGCGGTGCGATCCGGTACTCCGTCGCCATGCCTCGGTAGTGACGCGCCATGAAGGCTGCCGCATCCAGCGCGGCCTGCGCCGCGTCGAGCGAGGGCGACTCGGCGACGTGGAACGTGACCCGCTCGAGCCAGGGCGCAAAGAAGCCGTTGATGGCGCTCACCGCGAGTGGGGTGCCGGTGAAGTCGACGGCGCTGCCGGGGAGGAGCACCGTGCGGTAGTACACTTGCGCCTCGCACGCGTCGCGGCCCGGAACCGTGATGCCGAGCGCAAACGCCGCCTTGCCCTGCTCGACCACTACATCGCCGAGCGGGAACGTCACCCGCGTGGTGGTGTCCGCCAGCGCGCGTATCGCGAGGATGCGCTCGCGCTGGCGGAGCACCAGCGTCGCCGCGGGCATGCCGGGAGTCGGCACAATGTCGAGGGTGAGCGTCGAGGGTCGGAGTCCATTGTTCACCGGCACGGCGATCGTCGCCCCGTCGAGCGCTCCGAGGAGCGTGATCCCGCCGCGATACCCGATCTGCGACAACGTCAGGTGAAGCGGCCCCGACCCGGTCGTGTCGCCCGCCGCGCGGAACCGCACGGTCGGAATCCGCTCCGCGCCTGCGACCCCGCCTCCGCCTCCGCCGCCCGAATCGACTGAGCCCTGGCCAGCTGCCGCCAGAGAATCCACCTCGACCGGCGTCGGCGCCTTGACCCGCGCAGGCTCCGGGTCATCGGTGCGACGCGAACAGCCAGACAACCAAAGGGCCGCCAATGCCGTTGTCGTGACGATCGTGCGAAGCCGCATCGCCGTTCCCTCCGTCTGCCGTGAAGTCAGCGCCTTCTCCATATTTCCAACCCGTCCTGGTCGAACACCAGGTCGAAACGCTTGCGAAAGTCGGGCCGCTTGCCGATTGCGCGCGAAACAGCATCGTCCGGCGTGCGTGCATCCGCCACGACCCATTCCACGGCGAGTTCCGGGGCCGCCAGGGCCTTGGCGCCCAGCTCCCAGGTCCACTCGTGTATCCGGTCCCGGAGCGGGACCCGCGTGCGGGGGCTGATGTTGATCGCGCCGTCGACCAGCACCCGCCCGCCATCGTAGTGATCGCGGAGCCAGTCGGAGGCATCCTGCTGGCGCGGGTCGCCATCGCGAATGGCGAGGCCCTCGCTTAGCGCGCCGACCTGCAGCCGGGGGACAAGTGCGAACAGCGCAACCTGGAGCGACAGCGCGACCAGCGCCGCACGCAGCATCGATTGCCGCGACCTGCCCGCATGGTCGAGCCCCAGAAGCAGGGCCGCCGCTGCCGCAGGGAGGAGCATCACGCCGTATCGGACGTTGAGGAAACCCGCCGGTTCGGTCCACGGAAGGGCGATCACGCTCTGACCCGCCACCAGCGCGATCACGTTGAACCAGAGTGCCGCGCCGAGCAGGGTCGTCGCGGCGGCGCCTCGGGATCGGAGCGCACTCCAGCTCGCCGCCAACGCCCCCACGATCAGCACCACGCCGCAGGCGAGAGCAGCAGCGCCGAGGTAATACGCGAGCGCCAGGTCGGGTCGGCCCCGGGTCGGGAGCAGGCCCTGCCCGGCGAGCGCGGCCTGCTGGCTCTGCGCCGACCACGCGCCGCGCTGGAATTCGAGCGGGTCACCAAAATAGGCGTAGTTGAATGCCAGCCACGCGATCACCACGAGCGCGGTCGGCGCGATGAAGCTCAGCACTGCACCGACTGGCGAGCGCCCATTCCGGCGTGCGTGCCACGCGACGACCAGCACCGCAACGGCGGCAAAGAACCAACCGTCATAGCGAGAGCCCACGGCCAGCGCCGTGACCAACCCCGCGCCCACCAGTAGCGATGTTGATCCAGCCTCGATCCACCGATCAAGCAGCGCCGTCGCCGCGACCAGGAAGGCGAGCAGGACCGGTTCGGTCATGGCCGTCGTCTGCAGGAAAAGCAGCGATGGGTTCAGCACCACGAACGCTACGCCGAGCCACGCCCAGCGCGGATCACGCAGCCGGCGCGCGAGGATGTCGTGCAGCCCGACGGCGATCGTGGTGAAGGCCGCGAGGCCGACGAGGCCGCCCGCCAGGCCGTTCCACCACCACGCATCGACCTGCACCGGGAGTAGCAGCAGGAGGTGTGGCACCGGGAGCCACACGGTGCCGAGCATCTGCAAGCCGGGCGTCGTGGAGTCGATCACGCGGCGCGCGATGTCGAGATGTGCCTGCGCATCCCAGAACGCGAAGACGACGTTGGCATGATGCGCCCAGAGCTGTGCCAGTCCACCGACAACAAACGCCACGAGGCCGACCCACCGGGCCGACCTCGTCATGAACCGCGATGGAACCGCCGTGCCACTCGGTGCTGTCACGCGTGGGGAGGTCCGCGCCGGCGTCGCCTCAGCGCCGCCAGTCCACCGAGTCCGCTTGCCACCAGCACCATCGTGGCCGGCTCCGGCACGACCTCGGTGGGGACGTCGATATTGTCGGCATCGATCGCGAAGATCGCGTTGTTGAAGTCCCAGTCACTCGGATCGTACGCCACGTCCTCGAAGCCGAACAGGAACTGCCCCGCCGTGTTCGGGACGAGACCGATGCCGTCATCGCCCGGGACGCCATTCGGGAACTGCTGCGGGGTGAAGTACGCCAGGTGCGCGTACCCGTCCGAGTTCCGGAGCGGGTCTCCGGAGAAGAACCAGTTGAACTCGCCGTTCGCCTCGCTCTGGCGAACCATCAGTGCGAAAACGATCTCCGTCCCGGTGAGCCAACCGAACGACTGCACGAGCGGTGTGGTGAGGTAGCTGTTCGGCGCGTAGTCGCCCGCCGGCTTGCCGAACAGTTCGAGCCCCTGGAGCCCGGTCACGTCGCCGCAGCCGGCGCGGTACACCGCGTAGAACGCAAAGCAGTCGTTGGTGAGGTTGGTGCTGTACTGGCTCGTCGTCATCGCGTAAATGCGGTGTCCGTAGAACGTCGTCGCTTCCCAGCCGAAATACGACGCCGTGATCTGGTTCCCCGCGGCGACGATCGGTGTGGACACACCGAAGGTCACCGAATACGGTTTCGGATTGTCCGCCGCGGCGCGCGCCAGCGGCGCGAGAGCGAGCAGCCCGGCAACAACGAAACGGGATGGCTGGTACATGTAACACCTCGGGTGCAACGATCAGGTGAGTGCTGGTCCGATATCAGTGCAAGCGGGATACCGGAGCAGCGCAAAAGCCGTAAATCGTTGCGTGGCAATGAAATGCGCCTGGGGTGTAGCGGCTGGGCCACCATAAGGAACCCCGTCTGTGGCGAGAACCCGGCAATAATCAACCCGGCTGCTGACGCAGCGCAACACCTGTCGCGTCATTCCCGTCGAGGATCGCAGCCACGGCGGCCACGGTGGGCGCAATCCGGATGGGTGAGCTGACGGGATCGTCTGCCCGGTTCGGCGCGGGGTCCTTGAGTAGGTGGCCGGTGAGGACGACGACCACCCGGTGAGTTCGGGCGATCGTGCCCTCCGCCACGAGCTTCCGCAGCCCGGCAATCGCCGCTGCGCTGGCGGGCTCGCACCCCACTCCCGCGCGGTCAACCACCGCCTTGGCATCGATGATCGCCGCGTCATCGACCGCGCACACGACACCATCGGTGTCGCGGATCGCCCGCACTGCCCGGGGGTATGAGGCCGGGTGCCCGATCCGGATTGCGCTGGCGACCGTCTCTGGAGTGACCGGCACCAGCTGGTCGAACCCTCGATCGAAGGCGGCGGCGAAGGGCGCCGCCCCCGAGGCCTGAACCGCGGCGAGGCGGGGAACGGTGGTGATCAATCCCCAGTCCCTGGCCTCCCGGAGTGCCTTCCCGAATGCCGCGGCGTTTCCGAGGTTTCCGGCAGGAAAGACGATCCAGTCGGGAGCCAACCAGCCGAGTTGCTGGAGCATCTCGAACACGATCGTCTTCTGTCCCTCGATCCGGAATGGGCTGACGGAGTTGAGGAGCGCAATTCCCAGCCGATCAGCCGCATCGCGCGCGACGCGGAGGCAGGCGTCGAAATTCCCGTCGATGAGCAGGATGCGCGCTCCGTAGGCCGCGGTCTGCGCCAACTTCCCGGGAGCGACCTTCCCTTCGGGGATGAATACCAGCGCCGGGATTCCCGCGTGCGCCGCGTACGACGCAAGCGACGCCGAGGTGTTGCCGGTCGAGGCGCATGCGACGGCGGTGGCACCGGTGCGCCTTGCCTGCGTGACGGCGACCGTCATCCCCCGATCCTTGAAGGAGCCGGTGGGATTGTGTCCCTCGTGCTTGATGATCAGCTGGGGAAGGCCGCACCACGCCGCGATTGCACCCCGCTCGATCAGCGGGGTGTTGCCCTCCGGGTGGGAAACGGTCTCGCCGACGTGGTTGGGGAGAACCAGCTGGCGGTACCGCCAGACACCGGATGCACCCGGAGCGTTCCGCCAGGCGGCGTCGAGTTCGTCGCGAAGAACGTGGCCCGTGGATCGGGGCGTGCCATGGTCGAGTGACAGCAGCCCTTTGCATCGCGCGCATCCACTGGCAGCCGCCGATTCGTCGTACTCTGCCCCGCACTCGTCACACCGCTGCACGGTCACCATGCCCGCGCCCCGCTGGTCGAAGGCGTCGTCACCGACACCCTGACGACGACACCGGCCGCCCCATACGCCGCCTTCATGGCGGCCGCTATACGCTCCGCCGCGTCGCGGTCGGCGGCAAATGCAAACGCCGTCGGGCCCGCCCCGCTGATCGAACAGCCAGCCGCGCCGGCGTCGAGCGCCGCGGCCTTCGCGGCCGCGAACCCGGGGAGCAGCCCTGCCCGGGCGGGCTCGGCGATCAGGTCATCGATGCCGAGGCCGAACAGCACCACGTCGCCAAGACATGCCCCGGCCACCATGGTGGCGAGGTTGGCGGCCTGGCGCATCGCCAGTTCCCGGGAGATCACGTCGGGCAGGATCCCCCGGGCTACACGCGTCTCGAGCCGCTGGTCGGGGTGGGCGAGGACGACATGCAACCCGGGAGGGAGAGGGAGGCGTATGGTTTCAACCGGATCGGTGCTGCGAACGAGGATGAGGCCGCCCAGGAGGGACGGCGCAAGGTTGTCGGCCTGTCGGCCCGACGCCACCGCCTCGCCGTCCAGCGCAAACGCGAGAATCTGGTCCGGTTCAAGGGTTACCCCGGCGAGCGATGCGGCGGCTACGGCTCCGGCTACCGCCGACGCGGCGCTGCCGCCCTGCCCGCCGGCGAGCGGAAGCCCCTTGCGCACCGATACGTCGATGCCACGACCGATCCCGAGGTGGCGCAGGACGGCGCGGGCCGCGACGGAGGCGGTGTTGGCGGCGGGGTCGGTCGGGAGATCGGGGTGGCCGGCGTCAACGATCCGGTCCGAGCCGTCGTCCCGGTAGCGGAGGTTTACCTCGTCGCGGGGCCCGTCGAGGGCCAGGCCCAAAACGTCGAGCCCGGGACCGACGTTGCCGATCGAACCGGGTGCCGATGCGGTGGCCGAAGGCGGGGTCTCGCGCATCAGGAGGTATGGAAATGCATGCGGCAGGGTATCGCGCACCGGGCGGAAAGTCCATCGAGTGTGACCGAAGGTGGCGGTCGCGCGTCCCATGACCCAGAAGCATTCGGTGAGTGGCGGTACGACCGGGAACGCTGATTTCGATGGCGGCGTTCAGACTCAATGGTGCACCCGGGCTGATCAATGGCTGCGGTTTCTGACTTGGCCGACGTTTCACGCATGCAGTAGGGGCGTTTGCAGGAAACCCGACTTTCGGTTATTTTGACGCGGTTTGGGACGATACCTCGTTGTGCGTGTGCTGGCTTGGGGCCACCACCGGCGCAGCGAGGCCCGATGGAACAGGAGTTTGTGTGACGATTCGTGCGCGCGGAAAGAGGCGCTCGCTCCGCCCAGCCCAGATTGCCCGGGCTGTTGACGAGGGGCGGGAAAGCCTTGATTTGTATCTCGACGAGATCTCGCGAGTTCCCCTCCTCAATCGCGAGGAGGAGATGAGTCTTGCCCGGAAGGCGTTCAAGGGCGACATCCTCGCCCAGGAACGGCTGGCGCGGCACAACGTGCGTTTCGTCGTGTCAGTGGCCAAGAAGTTCCAGAACCGGGGCGTGCCGCTGGTCGACCTGATCGGCGAGGGCAACCTCGGCCTGATGACTGCTGCCCGGAAGTTCGACCCGGACCGTGGCGTCAAGTTCATTTCGTACGCGGTGTGGTGGATCCGGCAGGCGGTGCAAGCTGCCATCGCACGGCACGGTCGGCCGGTTCGGGTGCCACTCAACCGTACGGCGGACCTGAGTCGCCTTGGCAAGACGACTACCCTCCTCAAGGAAAAGCTTGGTCGGATGCCGACCACCGAGGAGCTGGCTCGTGCCACCGGCCTGACCGAGGAGGCAGTGCGCTCGCTCTCGTCGCTCAACACCGAGGCGGTTCGCCTCGACCACCCGACGCGTGATGGCGATGGCAACGAGCGGATGGAGCGCTTCGCGCTCGCCGAGCAGGAGGGAACCGACGCACACACGATGGCGAGTTCGCAGAGCGCCGACATCGAGGCAGCGCTCGACTCGCTCCCGCCTCGTGACGCCAAGGTGCTGCGGTTGTACTTCGGGCTGGACGACGGCCAGCCCCGGACCCTCGAGGAAATCGGCCGCATGATGGGGGTGACGCGCGAACGGATCCGCCAGCTCCGCGACCGCGCACTGGTGCGACTGCGCGAGGGCGAAACCGGTGACAAGCTCAAGGATCTTGTTGCCTGAATCCTGAGGATCCGCCGGGCAGTCGGCGGATCAGGCCAGGCGGTCTCGAGAATGACATCGGCGCACATCGCGCCGATGTTTTTTTGTGCCTGGCCGGTTCGTGCCGCTAGCTCGCGGCGAACATCCGGAGCACGCGGGAGAGGATCCCGCCGTGTTCGAGGTATTCCAGCTCCACCGGAGAGTTGAGCCGCACCACGGCCGTGAAGGTGGTGACCCGACCGGTCGCAGTGTCGCGGGCGGTCACCGTGACATTGCCGCCGGGCGTGACACCTTCGCTGATCCCGCGGATGGTGATCACCTCCGACCCGTTCAGCCCCAGCGTCTCCGCGTTCTCGCCCGGCTGGAAGGCGAGGGGAAGCACGCCCATGCCGACCAGGTTCGAGCGATGAATCCGTTCGTAGCTGGCCGCGATGACCGCCTTCACGCCGAGCAGGGTGGTGCCCTTGGCGGCCCAGTCACGGGATGATCCGGTGCCATACTCCTTGCCGACCAGCAACACCAGCGGCGTGCCATCGGCGATGTAGCGCATCGCCGCGTCGTAGATGCTGGTGACATCGTCGGTCGGGAAGTGACGGGTCCAGTTGCCCTCCTTTCCCGGGACGAGCTGGTTGCGAATCCGGACGTTCCCGAACGTCCCGCGCATCATCACCTCATGATTGCCGCGGCGGGCGCCGAAGGTGTTCCAGTCCGGCTGGTCGACGTCGTGCTCGCGCAGGTACTCCGCTGCCGGCCCCCTGGGTGGGATCGCGCCGGCGGGTGAGATGTGGTCGGTCGTGACCGAGTCGCCGAGCAGCGCCAGCACCCGTGCATCGACGATGTCTTGCAGTGGTGATGGTTCCGGTGCGAGGTCGCGGAAGAACGGTGGATTGCGGACATAGGTCGACGAGGGATCCCAGTCGAACCGCGAGCCGGTCGGCACAGAAAGCGCTCGCCATTGATCGTCGCCCTCGAACACCGATGCATACTGCGTGCGGAAGATGTCGGGACCCACCGCCTCCGCGATCGTCGCCGCGATTTCCTGCGGCGACGGCCAGATGTCGCGCAGGAAGACCGGCGTGCCATCATCCGCGATGCCGAGCGGCTCGGTGTCGAGGTCGACATCGACGCGCCCGACGAGAGCGAATGCCACCACCAACAGCGGTGACGCCAGATAGTTGGCGCGCACCTGCGGGTGGATGCGTGCCTCGAAGTTGCGGTTGCCGGAGAGCACCGCCGCCGCGACCAGCGAGTGCTCGTCGATCGCCGCCGCCACGGGCGCCGGAAGCGGGCCGCTGTTGCCGATGCAGGTGGTGCAGCCGTAGCCGACGGTCTGGAAGCCGATCTCGTCGAGATACCGGGAGAGCCCGGCGCGGTCGAGATAGTCGGTCACCACCCGCGATCCCGGGGCCATCGACGTCTTGACCCATGGGCGGCTCCGGAGGCCGCGTTCCCGTGCCTTCTTCGCGAGCAGGCCCGCTCCGACCATCACCGACGGGTTCGACGTGTTGGTGCACGAGGTGATCGCGGCGATCACGACCGAACCGTCGTGCAGGTTGCATTCCTCGCCGTCGATGCTGCAGGCGTACTCCATTCGGTGGTCTGGTGCCGGCGGCGCCATCACGGCTACGCCACCGCCCTCGTCGCTCCAGCGCGCGAGCGCCTCGTCGGCAGCAGCACGACGCGCGGCGGGGACGGTGGGTTGCATCAGCGTCGGCAGGTTCACCGTGAAGTTGCCGCGCAGCGCGGACAACGGCACCAGGTCCTGCGGGCGCCGCGGGCCAGCGAGACTCGGCACGACATCGCCAAGATCAAGTTCGATCGTGTCGGTGTATTCGGGCGCAGGCGTGTCGGCGGTGTGGAAGAGGCGCTGCGCCCTGCAGTACGACTCGACCAGCTCGACCGTCGCGTCGTCGCGGCCGCTGCGGCGCATGTACTGGAGCGTCTCGGCGTCCACCGGGAAGAAACCCATCGTCGCCCCGTACTCGGGCGCCATGTTCGCGATCGTCGCCCGGTCGGCCAGCGGGAGCTCGGCCAGCCCCGGCCCGAAGAACTCGACGAACTTGTCGACCACGCCGCGCTTGCGCAGGATCTGTGTCACCGTGAGAACGAGGTCGGTCGCGGTGCACCCGGCTGCGAGCTTCCCGGTGAACTTCATTCCAATCACGTCGGGGATCAGCATGAAGTAGGGCTGCCCCAGCATCACCGCCTCGGCCTCGATCCCGCCCACGCCCCAGCCCATCACGCCGAGCCCGTTGATCATCGTGGTGTGCGAGTCGGTGCCCACCAGCGTGTCGGGATACGCGGTCAGCTCACCGAACTGCTCGCGCAACTGCACGCACGGTGAGAGATACTCGAGGTTGACCTGGTGCACGATGCCGGTGCCCGGCGGGACGACCCGGAAGTTCTCGAATGCGCGCTGCGCGAACTTCAGCAACTGGTAGCGCTCGGCGTTCCGGTCGAATTCCAGCGCCACGTTCAGCTTGACGGCGTCGGCGCTCCCGAAATAGTCGACCTGGACCGAATGGTCGATCACCAGGTCGCAAGGCACCACCGGGTTGATCCGGTTCGGGTCCCCCCCCATGTCGGCCATCGCGTCGCGCATCGCGGCGAGGTCGACGACACACGGCACGCCGGTGAAGTCCTGCAGCACCACCCGGGCCGGCATGTACGCGATCTCGCTGCGTGATTTTGCGGAGGGTTCCCATGCGGCGATCGCGCGAACGTGCTCTTCGGTCACGAATCCGCGGCCGAGGTGGCGGAGCGAGTTCTCCAGCAGCACGCGAATCGAGAATGGCAACCGGTCGAGTTGCACCTCGCCGGTGCGTGCAAGGGCCTCGAGGGAATAGACCGTCACCTCCTTGCCAGCGACGGCAAGGGAGGAGCGGGCGGCGAACGGGTCGGGGTGGGTCATGGGCAGCGTCGGGCCGAGGTAAATTTGAACGGAACGAGGCTGAAAACTAACCAGACGCGCCGAGGTGGTGATTGTGGGAACTCCGATCCCTGAGCGGATTCGCCGTTCGGACGATGCCATCGAGGTGGCGTGGGACGCGAACCATGTCGGGCGGTTCGCCGCACGGGCGCTGCGGCTCGCCTGCCCATGCGCCGGCTGCGTCGACGAGATGACGGGACGTCCGCTCCTCGACCCCGATTCGGTCCCGATGGACGTTGCCCCGCTCCAGGTCGAGCTGGTGGGCGGGTATGCGATCCGGGTTCGATGGAGCGATGGCCACGGCACCGGAATGCAGACTTTCGACTGGCTGCGTGCGCATTGCCCGTGTGGGGACTGCGCCCCGCCACGCCAGTCACCCTTGGCCTGATCGTGTCCGGCCGCTACAGTAATCTGCATCTGCGCGCGAAGACTCCGCCCTCTCCACCCCCCCCGAGGCGTTGATGATCGGCAGGCGTTACTGGATCTGGATCTGGTACGGCATTCTCGTCCTGGGCGTGGTGG
>JACDBX010000119.1 GCA_013694695.1 Gemmatimonadales bacterium
GGGGGGGGGGGGGGGCTCATGCTGCGGGACGGTGAGTGGCGCCGGTTCGTGCCAATTGCCGAAAACCATTTGAAGCTCTCCCGCCGCCTGGCCGAAGTCGCCGTGCTGGTCCACGCACTCCTCAGCGAAAAACAGATGGCGAGTGTACTTCAAGTCCCTCGCAATACCGTGCACGCCCGGCTCCGGCGGATCTACCGGACGACAGCAATTCAGGGAGTGACCGACCTTGCACTCCGGGTGGAACGCGCAATCGTTGCCGACGCCCTGTCGCAGACCGACTCGGAGTAGTCGACGGGAGCAACCTTCGTCCTGAAGCCAGGGATTGGCAACTCCGCCTTCACCCACTGCCATAGGCACCTCTTGTGGCGTATTGCGGATTAATCCAATTGTCGGAGATTGTCGACAAGGTATGGCGAGGACGGACAGCGGCCTGTCTCTATTTCGTTCGTTCGCTGGCCGAGGCCGCACCGGCACGTCCGTACGGTGGATGGCTTCGCAGACATATCGCTGTGCGCAGAGTGCTGACGCGCGCCCGGCATCACACCTCGACAGAATTGATCAGGCGCCCACATGAGATTTCGTGATTACGCGTCGCTGGTCCTTATGGGTGTCGCCGTCACCTGCGCGCTTGTGGTAACTGTTCTTGCCGTCCGTGCGCAGAGCCGAAGCAATCCGAACGAACAAGTCGTCACGATATTGTCAGACCAAGAGTGGCGGGCTGCACTGGAAGGTGGCGAACGCATCGGCCACGAGTCCGCGCCCGTGACTATGGTGATCTTCGGAGACTTCGAGTGTCCGGCGTGTGGCCGTTTCGCCCGCAACACGCTGTCTCAGGCCCGGGCGCTGTTAAAGGACTCACTCACCGTCGTGTACCACCATTTTCCGCTCCCTTACCATCGATTCGCGAAACCTGCCATGCGTGCTTCGGAATGTGCGTCAGAGCAAGCCCAGTTTGCCGCGATGCACGACGCGCTGTTCACTTACCAGGATTCGCTGGGCATCGTGCCCTTCACGGTGATCGCATGGCGTGCCGGAATCACGGACACCGCAAGCTTCCGGTCGTGTGTAGAGCGTCCCAGCGATGATCGGAAGGCGTCCGGCGACCTGGCTCTTGCCACCCGGCTCGGAGTGGATGGAACTCCAACGGTGATTGTCAACGGCAGTCGTTTCAAGAATCCACCCTCGGTCGCGGATCTGTCAGCAGTAGCTCGCACTTCCGCGACACGAGTGATGAAGGTCCGCGCAAGTGTAGGTCAGTAACCAATCACCGAGAGGAAACAACATGCGAACCGTCGGCATCATTACTACCGTGGCGTCAGTTGTTAGCGTGCTTTCCGGTCGTGCCTTGCTGGCGTCGGAGCGGCTCACGGATCAGTGTCCAAACTACTCGGCATTCCCGAGTGAAATGTGTCCGGCGGATAAAGTCTCCTGGTGTAATACCAAACTGACTGGGCTTTACGGCGCAAGCTGCACCGCGAGCACCAACGAGAACGATCACACCTGCACGCTTCAGTCGGGCGGAGGATACGCCGTGAATTGTAAGACTGGAGCCGAGTGAATGAGGGTGGACCAACCGCGTCAACGCTGAACCCATGACCAATCGCATCGTGGCGTTCCACCTGCCGCACTGCGCTGTGGGCCTAGCGCTAGCGCTAGCTCTATGCCTTCCGCTCGATTCTGTCGGAGCGCAGAAACTCTCCGTAATCGAAACTATCCGCTTCGACGGTGACGCTGCTGACTTGAGCGCGGTCAGTTTCATTACGAGTTCGCCACTAGGCTACGTTGCGATCGGTCAGCGGCAGGACGGCCACGTGCGGGTGTTCCTAGCCGGCAAACCATACGCTCGCATAGGCAGAACCGGTCAGGGACCGGGCGAGTTCGGGATGCTCTCTGCGTATGCAGGTTGGATAGGTGACACGCTTTGGGTGGTCGATTTTGGGGCACGTCGGACGCAACTATTTACTCCCCGCGGGGAGTTGCTTTCCGGGTTTCGCCACCCACAGGGGCCAGCTGTAGACGCGAATCTCCCAGGTTTTGATCAGCCGGACGTCGTTGCTGTGGCCCCTGACTTGACCACGACCTATCTGGCCGTGACGGGGGGTAGGAAACAGAACTCGCGATGGGAAGAACCTACAAGAAACAAGGGCGGAGTGCTCGTTCAAGGCGCGCTTGCATCCGGACCCACCCGTTTCGTCGTCGGCGTGATCCCCGTTGAGTGTCGCGTCGTGATCAACAATCAGCGCACAGGGCCATTTCTATGCCCTCGTCAGCTGATGAAGGTGGCGAGCGACGGGAGCCGTATCGCATTAGTCAACCAGGACGTTCGGGCCGATGGGAGGGCAACTCTCACGATTCGAGTGCTGTCGCCCACCGGCGCAACAATGTGGAAACGCACCGATACCGTAACGGCAGAACGGGTCTCAGCTGCGGCTCGAGATAGTATTCGCAATGCTTGCGTGACGAACGCGGGGTCTCCGGCGTCAGCCGAGCTGTGTCGATTGCGGCCGTTTGCGCACGGATTTCCAGTTGCACGATCCGTTGTCGTCAACGCCAATGGGGAGCTCTGGGTACAGCTGCGGGTGCCCGGCAGCGCCC
The DNA here is from genome assembly GCA_013694695.1 of Gemmatimonadales bacterium. Taxonomy (GTDB): domain Bacteria; phylum Gemmatimonadota; class Gemmatimonadetes; order Gemmatimonadales; family GWC2-71-9; genus Palsa-1233. The sequence goes on from JACDBX010000119.1 coordinate 2,596, forward strand.
GCCGAAAATGGCAAATCTACGGACCAACAGGCATGATAAAGGGCTGGTTCGAACTCGGCGGAAATGTCACGATCGAAACTGCTACGGGCCGGGTGTTCTGGGCAGTCGAGACCGACGACGACGGCAGTGAGGATGTCGTGCAGTTCAAGTTGCGGGACGCGCGCCAGTGAGCGCTCGCCGACTGTAGCTCGTGAGGGGGTGGTGCAGTCGGCGGGAGCCGATTGTCCTACAGCGATCCAAACCCGGCTCTGAGAAGCGGAACAGCCGGTCGGTGGTGGTGATGCCCTTGACAGCATACGATTTGGCTATAATGTTAGCCCATGTGGATAGTGTTTTAGCCCATATGGCTAGTTTTATGCAAGGAGGGGAGGTCATGAAAGCACTCATTTACCCGCTGGACGAGATCCTGACCTCTCGTGCGAAGCTCCGGCTTTGCCGCTTGGGCTGGGAATCGCGTGAGGCACTGTCCGCCCGGGAGATGGCGAGAAGGATTGGCATGGTGAAGCGGACAGTTGATCTGGCTCTGGGCGAACTCATGGCACTCGGCATCATGAGGCGCGATGGAAGTGCAGGGGCAGCGCCGGTGAGAATCAACAAAGACCACCCTTTGGTGGCCGGAGCGCTCCGACTGCTTTTCGAATCGGAGCGCGCTTTCGTCGAGGTCGAGTTTGGAGCGATTCGTACGCTGATCGAGGAATCGTGGGTCGGTCGCGCGATGTCCCTCGAGTGGGCAGGGCTCTTCGGGAGCATGGCCCGAGGTGAAGCGACCCACGACAGCGACATCGACGTGGCCATAATCATCGAATCCGATGCTTCGGTGCCGCTTGTTCACGATGCTGCCAGTCAAAGTGCTGAAACCTTTACACGGCGGTACGGTCGACAACTCTCGCCCCTGGTGCTGAGCAAGGCGCGTTTCACGCGCATGGTGAAAGACAGAGACCCGCTCGCGATGAGCATGATCCGTGATGGTAGACGCCTGGCCGGGCCGGTGAGGGAGCTGGAGCAATTGGCCAATGACTAATCTCCCTCCAACGAAGAAAGTCGATCGCGACCAAGCGACACGCTACCTGCAATCTGGGCGGACTTTTCTCGCGGCAGCCAAGGCGCTTGAAGCGCTTGCGGAAGAGGACGAATCCTACGGGAGCGCGATTGCCCTGCTCGCGGTGCATGCTGTCATCAGCCACGGAGACGCACTGGTGATCGCCTACTCGGGGAACAAATCGAAGTCAGGGGAGCATCGCGACACGGTAAGGCTGCTTCGCCACGCACTTGGCAACCGACTACCAGACCAGCAAGAAAAGGAGATGCTTGCGGTGCTTGGGGCAAAGGATGCGGTGGCGTATCAAGGCAAGTATTTCCCGCTCAACGAAGCACAAGCGGTGCTCGCAAAGGCCGCAGCGTTTGGGGCCTGGGCAGAACCAAGGTATCAGGAGCGACCAGGATAGTCGCGGGGACCCCGTGCCTACCCCAGCACCTCCAGCGCCACCTCCACCCGCCCCATCGGTGCTGCCACCTGCACGCCGGCGACGCTCGGCGTGACTGCCGCGATCATCTCACGTGCGATCGCCACGCCCTCCGCCAGCGCGGCCTCCTTGCCCCGATCGCTCGCGCGGCGCATCCGATCGAGCACTTCACGTGGCACCGACACACCTGGGACCTCGTTGGCAAGAAATTCCGCGTTGCGCAGCGACACCAGTGGCCAGATGCCGGCGATCACCGGCACGCCGAGCAATTCGACCCGCGGCAGGAATCGCTCGAGTTGCGCCACGTCGAACACCGGTTGCGTCATCGCGAAGCACGCCCCCGCCTCGGCCTTCCACGCGAACCGACGAAGCTCGTGCTCGATGTCCGGTGCGGTCGGGTTGACGCCCACGCCATGCACGAAACGGGTCGGCGCGCCGAATGCGTTCCCGCCCGGGTCGAGTCCGGCATTCAGCCGCGTCACGAGGTTGGTGAGCCCGATCGCATCGATGTCGAACACTGCTGTCGCGTCGGGATACGGACCCATCTTCGGCGGATCGCCGGTAACGATCAACAGGTTCCGCAGCCCCGCCGCCGCCGCGCCCAGCAGGTCGGATAGCATGCCGAGGAGGTTGCGGTCGCGGCAGGCGTAATGGACCACCGTCTCAAGCCCTGTTTCACGCTCCACGATCAGCCCGGAGATCAGCGCGCCCATCCTGCTCTGGGCACGCGGGCCATCGGGAATGTTGACCGCGTGGATGCCGGCTGCGGCGAGCGCCCGCGCCTGCGCTATCATCGGTGCCGGATCGATTCCCCGCGGCGGGACGATCTCGACGGTGCGAATGAACTCCCTCGCCGCAAGCCTGGCGCCGAGTCGTGACCGCTCGGCGAGCGGCACGGTGGCGACTTCCGCTTGCGCTGGCTGCGTCGTCGCCGTGGGTGCACCCGCCGATCGCGCCGTGCGCTGCGCCGCGCGCACGAACTTGTCGATGGCGCGCACATGCTCGGGCGTGGTACCGCAGCACCCGCCGACAAAACGTGCCCCTGCTTCGACCATCCGCCGTGCATGTTCCGCCACATATTCGGGGCTCGCCATGTAGATCTTGCGATCGCCCACCTCCCGCGGCAGGCCGGCGTTCGGCTGGGCCACCAGCGGCGTGGCGACCACCCGCGCAAGGCGCTCGATCGCCTCAAGCACGACTTGCGGTCCGATCGAGCAGTTGACGCCGATGATGTCGGCCCCCGCATCGGCAAGTGCGGGGCCGAATGCCTCGGGCGCAGTGCCGTACGTCGTGCGGCCATCCTCCGCCACCGTCAGTTGCGCCATCAGCGCGAGGTCGGTGCGCTGGCGCACCGCGCGCATCGCTGCGAGCAGCTCGTCGATGTCGGAGAATGTCTCGAGGCAGAACCCGTCGACGCCGCCCTCAAGCAAGCCGTCGACCTGGCGACCGAACGCGGCCTCCGCTTCGGCAAGCGCGAGTTCACCGAACGGCTCGACCCGGACGCCGAGCGGTCCGATCGCGCCCACTACCGCGGCGCGCGACCCGGCGGCGCGCCGCGCCACTCGTGCCGCCGCCGCGTTCAGCAACTCGGTGTCGCTGGCCAGTCCGTACTGCGCGAGCTTGAACGGGTTGGCGCCGAAGGTGTTGGTCTCGATCACCTCTGCGCCCGCCTCGACATACGCAGCGTGTACCTCTTCCACCAGCGCGGGCTGGCGCACCGCCAGCTCATCGAAGCAGACGTTGAGGAAGATCCCCTTCTGGTAGAGCATCGTGCCCATCGCACCGTCGACCACGTGGATCCTGCCATCGGTGATCAGGTCGCGAAGCGTGGTCATGCCTTGCCCCCACGGTATCCCAGATTCGGCGAGAGCCACCGTTCCGCCTCCGTCATCGTCCAGCCCTTCCGCGCGGCGTAGTCACGCACCTGGTCTTCGCCGAGCCTGCCGACGCCGAAGTACCGCGCCTCGGGGCGCCAGAAATACCAGCCGCTCACCGTGGCACCGGGAAGCATGGCGAAGCTCTCGGTGAGCGTGACACCGATCAGCTTGAGATCGAGCAGCCGGTCGAGCGCCAACTTCTCGGTGTGGTCCGGACATGCCGGATACCCCGGCGCCGGCCGGATGCCTTGGTAACGCTCATGCAGCAGTGCATCGAGATCGAGCGCCTCGTCGGGTGCGTAGCCCCAGTGCGAGCGCCTTACCTCCTCGTGCATCCGCTCGGCGAATGCCTCCGCGAACCGGTCGGCAAGCGCCGACGCGAGGATCGCGCGGTAATCGTCGTGGCGCGCTCGCGCACCAATGACGATCGCCTCCAGCCCCTGCCCGGCGCTCACCGCGAACGCACCCATGTAGTCATCGACCGCCGCGGAACGCGGGGCCACGAAGTCGGCGAGGGCGAGCAGGGCGCGATCGTCCTTGCGAACACCCTGCTGCCGGAGGGTGTGCAGTGTCTCGATCGGCTCCGTCCGGGCGCGATCACCATGAAGCACGATGTCGTCGCCAACGCTCTCGGCGGGCCAGAAACCGATCACGCCCCGAGCAGTCAGCAACTTGTGTTCGATGATCTCGTCGAGCAGGGCATTGGCGTCGGCGAACAGCTCGCTCGCCGCGGCACCATGCACCGGGTCGTCGAGCAGGGAGGGAAAGGCGCCGGGCAGTTCCCACGCACGGAAGAACGGCGTCCAGTCGATCGCACCGCGCAGGTCGTCGAGCGGCCACCCGTCGAAAACACGCGTCCCGCGGAACGTCGGCACGGGGGCGGGGGTGCCGAGGTCGATCGGCAGCGCACGGGCTCGCGCATCAGCGATCGGTGTCAGCGGCCCTTCATGCTCGCCGGCGCGCTCGATCCGCACCCGCTCGTAGTCCTCCGCAACCTCGGCAGCGTAGGCGGCACGACGCTTCGGGTCGTGCAGTGCGCCAGCCACCCCCACGGCGCGCGACGCGTCGAGTACGTGCACCACCGGCGATTTATATGCTGGTGCAATGCGGAGTGCGGTGTGCGCGCGCGACGTGGTGGCGCCACCGATGAGGAGCGGGATGGTGAGTCCGCGCCGCTCGAACTCCGATGCCACGAATGCCATCTCGTCGAGCGATGGCGTGATCAGGCCCGAGAGCCCGACCAGGTCGACTTCCTCTCGCACTGCCGTGTCGATGATCGTGGCCGCCGACACCATTACGCCGAGGTCGATCACCTCCCATTCGTTGCACTGCAGCACCACGCCGACGATGTTCTTGCCGATGTCATGCACGTCGCCCTTGACCGTCGCCAGCAGGATCCGGCCGCGTCCACGGGTCGCTGCGCGCGAGCGTTCTGCTTCCAGGTACGGGATGAGGTGCGCCACCGCCCGCTTCATCACCCGCGCGCTTTTGACCACCTGCGGAAGGAACATCTTTCCGGCCGCGAACAGGTCACCGACCCGGCTCATCCCGTTCATCAACGGACCTTCGATGACGTCGAGCGGTCGCGTGGCGGCGAGCCGAGCCGCTTCGGTGTCTGCCTCGATGTGCTCGGTGATTCCGTGTACCAGCGCCCATGCCAACCGTTCGTCGAGCGGGAGGTCTCGCCACGCGTTGTCGGGACCGGTCGCCAGGTCCTGCTGCACTGCGCGATCGGCAATCTCCAGCAGGCGTTCGGTGGCATCGGGGCGCCGGTTCCAGACCACGTCAGCGACCCGCTCGCGCAGTTCGGGATCGAGGTCGTCGATCACCGGCAACTGGCCGGCGTTCACGATGCCCATGTCGAGGCCGGCGGCGATCGCGCGCTCGAGAAATACCGCATGAATCGCCTCGCGCACCGCATCGTTACCGCGGAACGAAAACGACACGTTGCTGATGCCACCGCTGGTGAGCGCGCCCGGGCAGCGCAGCTTCACCGCGCGCACCGCCTCGACAAACGCCGTACCGTAATCGGCGTGCGCCTCGATGCCGGTGCCGACCGCGAAGACGTTTGGATCGAGGATGATGTCGCTGGGCGAAAAGCCGACCTCGTCGACCAGCATCCGGTAGGCGCGCGCGAGGATGTCGACCTTGCGCTCGGCTGTATCAGCCTGGCCCTCCTCGTCAAACGCCATCACGACAACGGCCGCGCCGTGGCGCTGCACCACTCGCG
>JACDBX010000122.1 GCA_013694695.1 Gemmatimonadales bacterium
GTACATGGGCTATGGCCTGCCGGGGGGTCCGAATTCGGCAGGGATCGGGTTCGACGGGCGTTCGCTGTCCCACAGCACGCTCAGGATCCACCATCGAGTTCCGTCCCAGTAAAGCTGCACGCTGTTGATCCCCCGTGCGAACGGGACGTCATCGCCGAAGCGGAAGCTGGCGTAGGAACTGAATACGTGGGCGACCGCGCCGAATCGCTCGACCCGTCGAATCATCTCCGTCTCACGGAAGCCCGTGGCGACGAGGAACGAATCGACGGCGGCGCGGTATCCCGTCGGTGTCAGGATCCGAACTGAGCATTCGCCGGTCGGCCGGCAGCTGGTTGGCATCAGCCGCGCGTCGGCGTGAAAGAGCGAGTCGAAGAGCGTCCAGTCGCGGGCCTGCCCGACCCGACCACTGATGCTGCCATAGAGTGAGGCCATGATGCCGTCGATCGTGGAAAGGTCATTTCCCGTTCGCGTGCCGACGCGATCAAAGAAGTCGAACACTTTCCGCATGTTGGCCGGGTTCCGGGCGATCAGCATCGAATGGTCGCCACCGGCGATCTCGACGTACTCGTGGCGCATGCCGAGTTCCCGCATCTTCTCGACCCAACGGCGGGTCACCGCCACATCGACCAATCGGTCGGCATCGCCCTGTATGACGATCACGGGAATGTCTCGAATGAGTGCCAGGGAGTCGGGACTGCCGTAGATCGCCGGGGCAACTGGAGCCAATGCGGCAAAGAGCCGCGGGTGCTCCATCGCAAGGTGGTACGCACCGCCACCGCCCATCGAGTGGCCAAAGGCGAAAATGCGGCGCGCATCGACGTTGAAGTCGCGGCGCACGATCCCGATCACGTTCATCACGTCCTGCTCGCTGAGGATTCCGTGATTCGGTGGATTGGTCGCGCCGTCGCCGCCAGTCCGATTGAGGATCGCGCCATGACCCCGGCTCCCGTACCAGCCGCTCCTGCTATACCCCATCGGGGCCACGACGATGTAGCCGCGCTCCTCCGCGAGGGTCGTGAGCCCCTGATATCGGATCGCCACCCTGGGCGTGGAGCCGAGTCCGTGCAGGGCGACAATCAGTGGCGAGGGGCGTGCGGGGTCGTAGCTGCTCGGCACGAACAGCTCGTAGTCCATCTGGACACCGGCCTCCGCAAAGTCGTAACGCCGGGTTTCGATCCTGCCGCTCGGCGCGATTACCGCCGACTGGGACGATTGTCCGATCGCGGGAGCTGGGCGGCCACCGAGCAACATGATGGCCATGAAGGATGCAACGAGCGACGGATACAGGCGAGACATGGTATTCCTCCGGGATCTCCAAGCAGGGCCGTGACTGCGTCGCCCGGCACACCGCCCGTTTGCGTGTCACGGCCCGGCAAGCGGACCATGACGCAACGCCGGGGCTGCTAGAACTTGATATCGAACGTCCCGTTTGTCACGCCTCGCGAGGAAAACAACAGATGTGGACGGAATGCGACAACGCGCGCCCGCCCCATTCGGGTCGAGCGCGCGCGTGGTGGCCAGACGCCCAATGCCACCGGTGAAACTCTGTCGACGTGCAGCCGGTCTACCCTGTTCTGCGACCGAAAGAGGCTACCCAGCGAAGATGTAGCTCGCACCGAGCTCCTGCGCACGAGCCGCGGCCATCACGCCCGACGGAACGATCCGGATCCCCGGCAGCAGACCGGCCACCCAATCCTTCCTGACGGCTCCAGCGTCTGCGCCGACCTTCTTGGCAGCGCCGCTGCTGTACACGGTGAGTGCCACATCGCAGGCCCCGACCAGAACGCCGCTCTTGAGAAGCTCCTCGATCCCCAGTCCCGGAAGCGGAAGGTTGGTGATCCGCGCGTAGGGGTTTGCCATCGCCGGCTTGTCGCCATCGTTGATGCCGAACATTTCGCCGATCGGATACTTCTGCCAGACAGTATCGCCGAGCGCCATAGCAAGCCCGCCGTGACGGAGGATGACCATCGCGGTCACGCCCTGGCCGGGATAACTCGCCTCGGTGGTGTTGAGGTAGACCCGCGGCCAGACGGCCGGCATCCCGCCGTTCGGCTCGGGGGCGTCGAAGACCGCCCGATGCTTGCCGGTGAGCTTGGCGAACCAGGCCTCCAGTTCCGGGTCGGACCCCGCCGACGTGGAAATCGCGGCGTGGGCCTGAGCTGGGACGAGTGTGGCAGCACCCAGTCCGAACGCGGCGGCTGTGATTCGACCGAGGAAGCCGCGGCGCGGTGTGGATGTGGTGAATTTTTCAAGCATGGGTTCCCCCTCGCAGGTAGAGTCGTTGATGGCATGAAGGCGGGCGGCGCGGTAACCTACGCCGGGGTACAGCTGTGTGCCAGCGCGGGAATCTGCCATGCCCCGTCAGCGTTCGGGGGCGGATCCTGGCCATGACCCATTACCCGGGACTTGACGACGGGACCGAGCATCGTCCGCGAGCCCGGCGAGCCAGTCACGAACCCCCCGCCGGGCCCAGGGGTTCGGGCTTCCGCTGCGCCAGCATTCGTTCAGCGAAGTCGAGCCGCTCCTGGGCTTCCGACAGGTCCTGGCGAAGCGCATCGACTTCCTGCTCCACCGCGTCGAGACGATTGGCAGCGTGCGGGTCGCCGCCGGCCACCCGTGCCTGCGCCCGGTATTTCGCGAGCCGGATCACGGTGAACGCTATGATAGCCGCCACCGGAATCAATGGCGCGAGGACATCACCCATGTCGCCTCCGAGGGTTGCCTATTCGGCTGTCGTGGGGTCGATGATTGCCATGACCTCCATGATCTCGTTGGCTGGGAAACCCGCCTGGTCGGCGTGCTGGCGGATGAGGTCCTCGCTCGGGGCGACGTATACGCAGTGGATGGTGTCGCCCGTGACGTAGCTCTGGACCCACTGGATGTCCGGACCGAGGTGCTGCAGGACGGCGCAGGACTTCTGCGATGCGCCCTTGAGTTCCTGCGGTGACATCTTCCCCGCCCCGGGAATCTCGCGCTTGATCAGGTATCTGGGCATCAGGTGACCCCCTCTGTGATGGTGAGACTTGATATCCGGATGGCCTGATGGACGCTCCTTCCGCCGCAGGTCACCCCGACCGCTGCACTACGTACTGCTCAACCTGTCCCTCTGGCGTCGTCATCATCGTCAGGTCAAGAATCGCCTCGCCCGCCCGTATCCGATAGTTGCGAATCCGGAGCCCACCGCGCACCGAACTGCCAGTGGCAGTGAACTCGGTCGGCGCTCCGAGCCCTCCCAGGCTCGCGCCATAGTCAGCCAACACCCGGGCATCGAAGTAGTCGCGGGCGTTGGGCGTGAGGATGTCGCGGTCGACCTTGCCGTGCATCAGTCCATCGTAGAGGCGCCGCGCCAAAGCGTCCACTGCCATTTCGTGACTATCGACCTGCGGAAGAATGATCGCGGCAATCCGGGCGGCGATCTGCCCCGATGCGCCACCACCACCGGGGTAAATGTTGGTGAAGACGGTGATCGCTGTGCGGTCGTCGGGATACACGATGTTGGTCGTTGTGTACCCAGACACGGCACCCCCGTGCGCGAGGCGGCGGCGACCGTCCTCCATGCCCACGTTGATGCCGAGCCCGTAACCCGTCGCGGTGCCCGCGGAGAGTCGGGTCGCGGTCTGTTGCTCACGATACGACGCGGGCGACATCGCCGCCCGGTTCATCATGGCGATGTTCCAGGTCGCGAGATCGTGCGCGCTCATCGCGAGTTGGCCGGCCGCGAAGAGCCAGCCCTGCCCCTCCTTGGGCGCGGGGCGTAGCGGACCAAGGCCATTGCGGAGCCACGCTCCGGCATCCCGCGACTCCAGCGGGCCGGCGTCGAAATCGGCGACGTTCATGCCGAGTGGCGTGAAGACTCGGAGCCGAAGGAACTCCATGAACGGCATCCCGGCGACGCGTTCCACGATCGCTCCCGCGATGACATAGTTCGTGTTGCTGTATTGCCACGCAGCTCCGGGCTCGAAGTCGAGCGCCGGCCGTGCCCAGCGTCCGGCAATGGCGTCCGGGGTGGTGGGACTCTGCATCGCGGTGAAGACATAGTCCTGCGGCCAATAATCCTGATATCCCGAGGTCATGGAAAGGAGGTGCCGCAGGTTCACGTCGCTCGCCCGGGTGAGCGCCGGGAACCAGCGCGAGACTGGGTCGTCGAGTGAGAGCTTGCCGTCCTCGGCGAGCAATAGCACGGCCGCGGCAGTGAACTGCTTGCTCACCGACCCGATTGCGTACCGCATCGCCGGAGTGGCAGGCACGCCGGTCCGAGCATCACCGTATGCCTGCGTGTAAACGATCTCCCCGCCTCGCACCACGGCGATCGACGTGCTCGGCGCGCCGGTGCCGGCAAGCACTGAACGCGCCGCGCTGTCGATGCCTGCTCGCTCGGCGGGGGTAAGCTGTTGGCCAGACACGCCGGCGGCCAGAAGGATCAGTCCGACAACGGCGTGCGGCAGCGATCGGTAACAGTGGGCGAACGGCATCGCGACGATCCTCAAGGCTGCCAACAGGGGGGGGCCAACGTCTGGATAATAGTGCGGCACGCCTTCCATCCGTCAACCTGCCGGGTGCCGGAACACCCCATCGCTGCCGCGTCTCCGCCTCAGTCCTGATGACGCTCGACGATCGTACCGGCGATGGCGCAGTTCGTGTTGCGGTACTGCAAGCCGCACCGGGCGCGAGGGATTTCCCGGCCACCTGAACCCGATTCAACGACCACCGCTGACCTCGACCACATTGTCCGATGGCGTGACGTCGACCAGCAACCGCCGCGGATCAATTCCAGCGCGTACCGGCTCCTCAGCCACGATGAAGGTGATTACCTGCCGACCTGTCCGAACGCGATGCATCGCCCGGTGCAACGTGTTCCCCGTTGCAGCCCCGCCCTTTGCTACACCGTACGCGCCGATCTCGACCAGATCATTCATCGGAATGGCGGTTTCCACCCCGGCGGTATCCACCGCGACCTTCCGGGCCTCCACGTCGAGTGTCACCTGCCATCCTCCCGCGTGCAATGGCATGGACCTGGCGCCGTGGGCCTGCAGCTCCCAGAACGTGTTTCGCTCGAACAAGTCGCCCAGGAGGTACTGGAGCGAATCCGGCGTGACGGCGCGGAACTCCCGCATCAGGTCGAGTGACGTCGCGAATGGCGGCTCACCGGTCGCATGGTGCTCACGGAGCCGGCGCCAGGCGCGATCGACCTCTGCCTGTCCGACGTACTGCCGCAATGCATGCATCGCGAAGGGCCCCTTGCGGTAGGCGACGAACGATTCGGACGCGCGCAGCAGCGGCACGTCGGCTCGAGCGCGCGGATCGAGGAAGTCTTCTCGCATGAAGTCGAGGAACCGCTCGAGGTGGTCGGCTCCGTGAACCTGCTCGATCACCCCCATCGCCGCGTACCACGCGAAGCTCTCGCTCAACAGCGCCGACCCCTCGACCCGGGCGGGCAGCGGCTGGAACTGGTGTGCGACTTCGTGCGCCACCACGGCGAACACCAGGTCGAAGTTGCGGGGATCATTGCCTGGGTCGAACAGCGAAAAGCCGGCTTGATACCAGACCACGCCGTTCGCGGCATGCAGTCCGCTGCCGCCATCGCCGGGGTACTCGACGAACCGGAGCTCGCTCTGCGGGTACGGACCGAAACGTTGCGCATACTGGTCGAGCGACGCCTCGATGCCGTGCATCATGCGATCGACGTTTGCCCCGTGCGCCGGATGGTGTACGACCTCGATCGTGACACCGGCAGCCGTGCGCTTCCGGCGGACCTCATACACGGCCGAAAAGATCGCGTACCCCGGGCCGATCGGCTCGTCGGTGACGTAGTGGAAGTAGTTTCGCCCGTCGCGTGTCCACGTCCGTCGCAGCTCACCGGGCGCGACCGCCGTCTGCCCGGCAGCCGTCCCGACCGTCGCTTCGAGGCGAATCCGCTCCTTTCCGGTCGGATCGCGCTGCGCTGCGGTGTCCGTGAGCGACGGCGTGGCGGGACGAGCCGGCAGGGCATGCGTCCGGCGGTCGGTTGCACTCGACAACTCGCGCCATCGCTGGTAACCGACAGTCGGTATCCAGTTGTGTGTCTCGATGAACGATCCATTTCGCAATACGGTCTGGCTGGCCGGCCGTGCCGAGAAGCCACGCGGGGCGTGCTGCACCTCCCACATCATCCGCAAGGAGTCGCCCGGCTGGAGGGGATCGGCAAGGACGTACACGCGATGGCCAAGATCGTCATCGATCGTCGTCGCGCGTGCCGAGCGCCCGAAGGCGATCGCGCTGGTCGTGACGTCCCACGATACCGCCACGTGTACGGTGTCGATGGCGTGGGACGACCGGTTCACCAGGTGGTGCACGCCGCGAACGGTTGCGCCGTGACCGTCGGGGTACATCTCCACATCGAGCGTCGTTGCCGTCAGCTGGGGCTGGGTTGCCCCCCCGAACCGTGCATACCGCCGTTCGTACTCGGCCTGACGACGGGGCGCGGCAGCGCTCGATTCGTAGGCGTTGAGCATGTTGGTGTTGTAGAAAGCGATTCCGCCCACGAGCATCACCAGCGTAGCGGCACCGGCGACCGACATCGCCGTCCAGCCGGTAAGGCGCTGTCGCGCCAGTGTCGCCCGGGCGCGTAGCGTGGAGTCTGCCCCGCGCATCCAGAACAATCCGGCGACAACCGCGATCAGCAGCGCCCACGCGGTCCAGTAGGCGCGGAACCAGAGGAATGGCCCGAGGTGCGGGTCCAGCCCGCTGATCGGGGAAAACCGCCAACCCGGCATGGCCAGCGGCACGAGCAGCGGATGCTCGACACCGATGAGCTGCGCAAGCAGCCCGCCACCCAGGGTGACGGTGAGCACCACGAGGTGGCCGACGTGCTTCTGGTGCACCAGGACGTGTACCGAGATGGCGAAGAGGGCGAACATCATCGGAGCGATGAGGTCGAGGCCGAGCACCGTGCGCAGGTACAGGAGAATATCGAAGTCGTACCAGCCAAGGCGGGCCTGGATGACGATGCCCGTGAGGACGCGCAGCACCTGGAAGGCCACGATCGCGATCCAGAGTCCGAGGACCTTCCCCGCAAACCGTGGCCAGATCGGGACGGGCGCGGCATCGACGAGCACGTGCATCCGCGCGTCACGCTCGCGCCAGATCAGCTCCCCCGCGAACAGGATGATGAATACGAACAGCGCGATGATCAGCGGGGGCGGTGCATTGCCGAATCCCTCGATGACGCGCGCCGTCGTCGGGAGGGTGGGCGTACCCCGCACATGCAGCATCTCCGGGCCCAGCAGGAGGAAGAATGCAGCGATCGGGACCGCAACCCACAACCACCCCCCTGCGACCTCCCGAAGCGAATCGCGCGTGACGGCGACCGTCTGGTGGATCCGCGCGGTGGCACCGAACTGGGGCACGACCGTCGGGATGCTCACTTCGGCGAGCGGTGCGTCCGGCGTGATCCTGGCGCCCCACTCCGCCCGACGCAGCCCCCACCGCGCGGTGGTGGCAACCTTGCCCTGGCGGAAACGTGCATGGGTGAACAGCAGTGCACCGGATCCGATCCCGAGCCAAAACAGGCGATTCCACAGCAGCCCGCCGCCGAGCCCGACGAGCCGCGTGTTCAGGTCGGTGGGCGACCAGGTGTTGGCCATCAGCCTGAGCGACGTTTCCCCGGCCGGGTTGAGCAGCGCCGCCAGCTCCCACTGCCCCATCACCCCGCCGATGAACTGCGTGCACAGGAGTACGGCGGAAAACACCAGCCCGGCACCGAGGTAGCTTCCGATCGGGTGTCGCATCAGGAAGGCGAGCGAGAAACCGATCGCCGTCGCGATGAATGCATTCGGCAGCACGAGAATGAACCACGCGTGCAGGTGGGCCGTGATGCTGACCGGTCCGGCAGCGCCCCCGGCGAGTGCGGGATTGAGCAGCGGTGCCACCAGGAGCGCCGCCGGTATCGCGAGCAGTACGAGTGCAATGGTCAGGAATGCCCCGACGAACCGCCCACCGAGATAGACGGCCCGGCCGATCGGGGACGCAAGCATGATGGGTTCGAGGCGGGTCTGCACGTCCCGCGTCGCCGCGTCACCCGCGATCGCAGCCATCACCAGCAGCGCGATCAATCCCATCATCACGCTACTGTCGGCGAGAAAGAGCGGCGCGTTGAAAAACACACCCTGGTCCTGCGCATCGATCACCTGGCCGTTCGTCTGCCCCAGCAGGAGGAGCAGGAACACCACGACGAAGAGCCACGTGGACCGGCGGCGCACCTGGATGGCCATCTCGAAGCCGACGATCGCGAGCCACTGTGCACGCAGAATGGACGTCATCCGTGCGCCAGCGACCCGCGGCGTGCTCCGTACCGCCCCGTCATCGTGCTGAAGTAGACGTCTTCGAGGTCGGGCTCCACCGGATCGAAGCCGGCGCCGGGGGATGCCTCACCATGCACATGGACCACGGCGCGCCCGGCAAGGCGCTTGCTCGAGATGACCGCGTGGTCGCGCTCGATGTCGGCCAGCGCGCCCCGATCGATCACTCGCCGCCAGATGCGACCGCGCAGTTCATCGATCGCACGAAGTGGCTCGGCCTCGAGCAGGATCTCCCCGCGATCGATGATGGCCATCCTCGTACAAAGCTCGGAGACGTCCTCGACGATGTGCGTAGAGAGGACGACCACGCTGCTGTCGCCGACCTCGCTCAGCAGATTGAGGAAGCGCACCCGCTCAGCGGGGTCGAGCCCCGCCGTCGGTTCATCGACGACCAACAGCGTTGGGTTGCCGAGCAGCGCCACGGCTACTCCGAAGCGCTGTCGCATGCCGCCGGAAAACCCGCCGAGGCGCTGCTTGCGCACGTCCCAGAGATTCACCTGGCGAAGCAGGGCGTCCACCATCTCCTTGCGGGGGCCGCGGGCGATGATCCCCTTCAGGATCGCGAAATGGTCGAGCAGCTTTTCCGCACTCAGCTGGGGATACACGCCAAACTCCTGCGGCAGGTATCCCAGCGTGCGTCGCAGTTCGTCCGGACGCCCGAGGACGTCGAGCCCGCCGAGGTGGACGCTGCCGCTGTCCGGCGGCTGCAGCGTCGCCAGAATCCGCATCAACGTGGACTTTCCGGCGCCGTTCGGTCCAAGGAGGCCGTACATCCCGGCCGGAATTCGTAGCGACACGCCTTTCAGCGCGTGCACGCCGTTGGGGTACGTCACCGAGACGTCCCGGATCGTGAGCTCCATCACGAAACCCACTTGCACCCGGCAGGCACTCCCCGGGCCGGACTGAACCCCGGCTCGGTGGCCGGGCGAGCGGTGCCATCCACGTAGTCGTCGAACGTCATCCCGCTCGCCTGCTCAACGACTGTCTCCGGGCGTCGCGGGACGACGCCAGTGTCGTTCGCGACCCGCCCATCCGGGCCACGGCGAGCGACCCCGTGGCGGCGAGCATCGTCGCAATCATCGTCACACCGACGAACAACAGAGGCGCCCCCACCAGCAGCATGGCCAGCACGCCCTGTAATGCCCCTGCGAGCGCTCCCAGTCCTGCAAACTCACGGAACGAGAATTCGCTGAAGCTGCGTCGGCCCCCGGCAATCCACAGCATCGCCGCGAACACGATGCCGCCAAGAAACCCGACAACGCCAAGTAACTGGGGCCACATGTCCACCACGCGGCCCTGCGCATCGATGATCCCTTCCATGATTCCGCCACCGATGATTGCCCACGCTGCGCCCCACAGCAGGCCCATGCCGACCGCACCGCGGAGGCGCCGCACCCAAATCGGGGCGCTCACCGGCCCCCCAGTCTGGCGAAGGGGATGCGGCGTACGGCGCCAGGAGCGGACAGCGCCAGGAGTGCTCGTAAGGTCGGCATGGTGGCTCTCGGATCGGAATGGATGTCAGGAATCGGGTCGGGCATCATCGGTAGCCAAAGAGCGGCGGGAACACGATTACCACCAACGCGGCCCACGCGCCGTAGACCGGCAGGTAATCGGTCTGCCACTTCTCGAGCGTGGAGAATGATCCGCTCCCGCGCAGGAACCGCACATACAGCACGGCCGACCAGGCGAGATTGATGAGCAGGATGACGTTGACGCCGAGCACCGCGACGCGGTTGGGCGTGAGCCCCCACTCCGTGATGCGAGCGGCAATCGCCCAGAGTGCAAATGCATTCGCCGCGAGGGCACTCGCCACGAGCACCACCTGCAGCACGTCGAACGCACCCGCAGGTTTGGCGGCGTCCCGCGCTGATATCGAATAGAGGAGCAATGCCAGCACGAGGATCAGAAGCGCATCGAATGCGAGCAGTGCGTCGCGCTCGATGTTGATCCCGCGACCCGTCCACAACAGCGTCGCGAGGAATCCCAGCAGGACGGCGGTGACGAGCGGCGTGAAGAGCCGCGTCAGCACCGGGGCCATGTTCTCGATCACGCTCTGCTTTGCCTCGACCAGCCAGGTGGCCACGATCACGGCCCCGACAACCATGCTGGGCATCCACGCCTCGAAGAAGGGTTCCATGTCGACCCCGATCACCTGGAAGATCATCGCCATGAATGCCGTCAGCACGCCGCCACCGATCGCGATCAGCACGTAGTAGATCAGCAGCTCACCGGTGAACCGGATGAAATCCATCCGCCCCCCGCCCTGCCTCCAGCGGTGGCCGGCGTACGCGATCCCGACCGCCAGCCAGAGAGCGATCGGCAGGTGGATCGCCGTCAGGATCTCAGTGGACCCCTCAGGCACGTGCGGATAGACATTGGCGAAGACCATCGCTCCGCCAATCACCACGCCGAGGACAACGAGCAGTCGGGGCTGCAGCTGCCGCTTCCACGCGAAGTAGCCGGCGACCATCGGGAGCACGACGAAGCTCATGTTGCGCACGTACACGCTGTTGGCGAGGTCGAGCTCAATGCCGACCTTGACTGCGATGCCCGCCAATACCGCGAAGGAAAGCGCGACAAGAGCGTCCTTGCGGACGGCCGGAGCCACCCCGCCCGTGTCTGACGACGACACCACGAGTTGTTTCCAGAGTCGGTCGGAGTGCTCGCGCGCAAACTCACGCGAGAGCGTGTCGAGGTCGCCCATCCGCTTGACAGCCACGAGGAAGGCTTCATCTGTGGCGAGGCCAGCGCTGGTGAGCCCCTCGACCTGCTCGCGGAGGTGGTCTTCCAACTCCGCCACGTCGACGGAATGAATCGCCTGCCGGCGGTTGAGGTAGCTTCGCCATTGAGCAATCTGATCCTCAAGCGAAATACCGTGCACTGACCCGTCCATGGCTCAGGCCCCCTGACTGATGGGTATGCCCGGCGCCAGATGGCCGACCGGGTTGCTGATCGAAATGGCCTTCCAGATGCCGCGAAGGGTGGCGTCAACGGCTTGCCACTGCTTGCGGTCCTCCACGAGCTGCGCCCGACCCGGCGGAGTGATCCGGTAGTACTTCCGCTTCCGGCCGGTGTCGGCAGTTTCCCACCGTGCCTTCACGTGACCGAGTCGCTCCAGCCGATGCAAGACCGGGTAGAGCATCCCGTCGGTCCACTCCATCTTGCCGCCTGACAGCTCCCGCACTCTCTGCAGGATGGCATAGCCGTAGCTGTCCTCCTCGGCGAGGATCGCGAGGACGATCGGCGTGGACGACGCGGCCATCAGGTCCTTGCTGATGTCCATGGTCAGGCGCCGTCGGGCAGAAGGGTGACGACAAATCGGTGATGCATGGCAGCATTATACATTGTGCTGCTAGGTATGCAAGGGGTACTCGAACAGCCCGGGTGGTCGGCGCCAGCCGGGCGGGGAAGACCGCAGGGTAGACACTCGCCTAATACGTTGTCGCGACCACCATCCCCCCTGCACTGCGACTGGCAAGCAGCGGCAGCTCACTGGGGATGTCGGCGAGGCCCACGGTGCGGGCTATCAGGTCGTGCGGCGCGAGCTGGCCATTGGTAATCATCTGCAGCATCCGCGGATAGGCGTGTGCAGCCATCCCGTGCGATCCCACGATTTCAAGCTCATGTGCAATCACCAGTTCCATCGGCAACGCCGGTCGGTGATCATCGCCAACGAGAAGACCGACCTGGACGTGCCTGCCGTTCTTGCGCAGGCAACGAATCGAGTTGGTCGCGGTGGTCGTGGACCCGAGAGCGTCGATCGACACGTCCGCGCCGCCCTGGGTCACGTCATGGATCGCCGCCACGACGTCTTCGTGGCCATTGATCACCATGTCGGCGCCGAGTTCGCGGGCTCGGTTGAGCGTGGTCGGGTCGATATCCACCGCGGCCACTCGTGCGCCGAAGGCACGGGCGATAAGCAGCGCCGACAGCCCCACGCCGCCCATCCCGTGGATCGCGACCCAGTGGCCGGGCTGCACCCTGCCTTGATCGACAACGGCCCGGAACGCGGTGGCGAACCGGCAGCCGAGTGACGCGGCGGTCACCGGGTCGATGGCGTCGGGAACGGCAACGAGGTTGACATCGGCATGATGGATCGCGACGAGTTCCGCAAACGACCCCCAGTGCGTGAACCCGGGTTGCGTCTGGTGGTCGCACACCTGGTTGTCGCCGCGCCGGCACGGCGTACAGGTCCCGCAGCCGCAAACAAATGGCGTGGTCACCCGCTCCCCGCGGCGCCACCGCCGAACCTCTGGCCCAACGGCCACAATGCGTCCCGCGAGCTCGTGCCCCGGAACGTGGGGCATCGCGGTGATGTCGGGATCGTGACCCTGCCAGCCGTGCCAGTCGCTGCGGCAGAGGCCGGTCGCCTCGACGGCGATCACGACGCCATGTTGCGGTGGCGTCGGATCGGGGAGCTGCTCGATGGTGAGCGGGCCCTGAAAGCGATGGAAGGTGATGGCGCGCAGGTGAACCTCGCGGGTTGGGGTTGGCCGGTACGGAGCAGGCGACCAACAGCCGGGAGGCCCGGCACATTCGACGAGCAAATGTGCCGTATACTCCATCTGCGGGTGACCCCACGACAAGGAGGCAGCATGACTGACGATGCGTCGCCACACTCCCGGCGTGCGCCCTGGCACCTGTGGCTGGTCGGGACGACGGGTCTCCTGTGGAACTCGATGGGTGCGTACGACTACCTGATGGTGCAGACCGCGAACGGATCGACCGCGGGCCAGTTCACGCCCGAGCAGCTTGAATTGTTCAGCCGGTTTGCGGCGTGGCTCGTGGCGGCGTGGGCCCTGGCCGTCTGGGGAGGAGTGGCGGGGGCGGTCCTGTTGCTGCTGAGGCGCAAGCTGGCCGTGCCGGTACTGCTGGTATCGTTGCTCGCCATGACGGCGACCGCCATCGACAATTTCGCCTCTGCCAGCGGGTTGTATGCGACGGGCGGTACCGGCACGAGGTTCGTGGCGGTGATTTTCATCGTCGCGTTACAGCTGTGGATCTATGCCCGCGAGATGAGTGCGCGGGGGGTGCTGAGATAGTAAAGCCGGACAACTGCCGCCGCACGCGCGGCGGAACGGAATCATCCGCGCGCGCGATCGATCAGCGCGCGAAACTGCTCCTGCCGACGTCGGGCCCAGATCGGGAGCCTCACGAGCGCGATGGCGAGGAAGGCCGCGCCGGCAGTGGCGATCATTGCCCCCCCCGTCAGCAGCCCCTGCGTTGTGGCCGCCGGTCCGAACACGCTGCCGAAGAGCATGAGACCGCCGAGCGCGAGCGCGGCGCTTCCACCGACCACCTGGGCTTGCAGGTTCGCGTTCCGGGTTCGGAGGGTGAGGCGATGTCCGCCGTCTCCCGGCTCGAGCAGCATCTGCAGGTTGCCGTTGGTCCACTGCCGAAAGCTGCCCTCGACGCGCAGCCTGCCGCTCGCATTGAATGCGTCCCGGGCGGCAACCACCAGCGCGTCCCATTCCGCGTCGGTCAGATGGCGCTCGAGTTCGACGCTGTTGCCTACGCCAATGGGCAGCCCGAGGACGCGAGCGGTTCGAGCAGGTTCGCGGTGGTCAATCGAACGGGCGGCGAGTGCAACGGATTCGTCGGCGATTCCCGCCTCGCGACCGATATCCTGGAGTTCGCGCAGCGAGAACCCGATCTCGGCGGCATGACGGGATGGGAGGGACGCTCCGGACTCCGTGGCGCGCCGGAAGATCTCGGCCGTTTCATCGTCGGTATAGCGGCGGTCAGTCATG
>JACDBX010000149.1 GCA_013694695.1 Gemmatimonadales bacterium
CCTGGAGCCCGCGGAGCAGCGTCGTCTTGCCGCAGCCATTCGGCCCACCGATGGCCACCATTTCACCGGCACCCAGCGCGAACGAGACGTCGGAAATGGCGTCGGCATTGGCACCCCGGTACCGCACGGTCACTGACTCCGCCGATGCGATCACTGGATCGTCCGTCGCAGCAGGAGGGCGAAGAGCGGGACGCCGACGATCGCGGTGATCGCGCCAACCGGGAGTTCCGCGGGCTGTGCCACGGTGCGCGCCAAGGTGTCGGCTGCGACCGTGAACGCGCCGCCGGTGACGAATGCGAGCGGCAGGAGCCGGCGGTGCATCGGGCCGATCGTCCATCGCAGGGCATGGGGCACGATCAGGCCGACGAAGCCGATGACGCCCGCCGCGGCAACGGTCGCGGCGGTGAGGATCGATGTCATCACCACGATGATGGTGCGCGTGCGATCGACGTCCGCTCCAAGCGCCAGTGCAGGCTCATCGCCCAGGGCCAGCAGGTCGAGCTGCCGTGCGAGCGCGTGCAGGATCGCCACCGGAACCAGCGCGACAATGGAAAAGTCGCGTACCGCGCTCCACGACGCACCGCCAAACCCTCCAAGGATCCACAGTATTGCCGACCGGAATCGCATCGGGTCGGCGAAGATGAGCACCAGCGTGGTGATCGCCGACGCGAACGCCCCGACGATCACTCCGGCCAGGAGGAGGACGCGGGGGTCGAGGTGGTGATCGGCGATCCGGCTGATCCGGTAGACCAGGACCACGGCGCCCAGCGCGCCCGCCGTCGCGCAAGCGGCGATCCCCCATCCCGCCTGGAGCCCGACGACGGTCGCGAGCACGGCGCCTAGCGAAGCTCCCCCGCTGAGGCCAAGGATCCACGGTTCCGCGAGTGGATTGCGGACCAACGCCTGGAGCGAGGCACCGGCGACGGCCAGCGCGCCCCCGACGCCGAATGCGAGCAGCACTCGCGGTGCCCGGAGCATCCGCACGATCGGCGCTGCCGTCGCGTCGGGATCGACCAGTGCGCGCAGTGCGTCGAGCGGGGCGATCGCGACGTTGCCGATCAGGAGGCCTGCGACGCACGTGACGAGTGCGAGCGTGACCACCACGACGGTGGCAGTGCGAGGGGACTGGGACAGGGCACGAAGCATGGGTGTGCGGGCCAAGCTAGGGCGCGCCGGTCAGCGCGGCAACAACGCCGCAAGCGCCGACTTGAGTCGATTCCGCTCGCGAAGGTACGCCGCCCATGCAGGGTCGCCAGGATGCGCCGGCCCGCCGACATGCGCCGCGTCGAGCTGGGCGAGCTGGTCGAGCAGCGAGTCGACGTGGCGCCCTGCTGCGGGCACCATCGCGCGGCGCCGCGTGGCGACCCACGTGACAAGCAGCAGGCTCCCAGCCATCGTGACTGCCAGCGACCCCGCCAGCCATCCGGGTGCCCACACGGTCGGAAAGCGGACCACGAATGCGCCGACGGCGTCGCCACGTGCCGTCCAGCGGTGAAAGCTCCGCTCGTTGACGGTGGTATCGGCGCGGCGTCGGAGCGCGTCGACCTCCAGCGATTCCTCGCTCATCAGCGTGAACGCCACGACCGCCGAATCAACCGGGATTGGCAGCGAGCGTATCCCGGGCGCGAGCTGGTAGTCGAGGAAGATCTCGCGTTCGCCGGGTGGAATCGGTGCGAACAGCAGCAACGTGTCGCCGTGCTGGTCGAAAGCCGTGGGCGAGAAATCGCTCTCGGCCACCCGCACGTTGAGGGCGTCCGGGGGAAGCAGCATCGACCACGATGGCAGTTCGTCGCCGGGACGGACGCGCGCCAGCGTTCCCATGTTCGACAGGATCACGAGATCAACGACGGTCCGTGTCCCATCGGACGCCTGCCCGCTCAACACCACGTGCCGTGCGGCAATGACCACCGGAGCCGCCGCCGCGGTGTCGGCCACCGTGACCAGCACGGATTCGTCGTCATCCATGTCGAGCGGTGGGGCGAAGTACTCGATGCCGGCCCAGCGCGCACTCACGAGGTATGCAGCACCCGTGTCCCGGACGAACTGGAACGCGAAGCGCCCCGCTGCATCGGCGGCGACGGAATCGATCGCCCCCTGCTCCACGGGACCAACACGGTGCAGCAGGACCATCGCGCCGGGTGCCGGCATGGTGTCGATTCCGGCCCGTCGCACGACGCGACCCGCCGCGCCGGGACCCGGCTGCGACAGCAGGAGTGCCATGAGCAATGGCAGCATCAGGGTCTGAAGCGTCCGAAGTCCTGCGGGTCGAGTTGTTCGAGGTGCGCGCGAAGGGCGTTCGAGTCGAGGGCGTCACCCGCCTCGGGTTCTTCGGTATCGGGCGACCGGAGCAGCGAGGTGGCCACGAGGATCGGTGCCGAGGTGCGCAGCGCCACCGCGATGGCATCCGACGGCCGGGCATCGATCGCGGCCAGTTCCCGCTCCCCATGGCGCACCAGCAACTCGGCGAAGTAGGTCGAGTTTCGGACCGCGGTGATCGCCACGCGCACCAACTCACCACCCAGACCCTCCAGCACGTGCCGCAGGAGGTCGTGGGTGATCGGCCGGGGCGGCTGGACGCCCTGCATCGCCATCGCGATCGCATTCGCCTCGGGCGCGCCGATCCAGACCGGCAGCACGCGGTCGCCTACCGCCTCCCGCAACACGATCACCGGACTGTTGGTGGTCCGGTCGACACCGAGGCGCGCCACGGTGACCAGCACAAACGGATCAGGTTCCAGCGTCCCAGCTCGCAAGGTACGTAACCTGTTCGTCGGTGAGCGTGTCGATGCCGGTACCCATCGCGGCGAGCTTGAGCGACGCGATCTGTGCGTCGACCGACGCGGGAAGACAGTGCACCTTGCGCTCGAGAGTCTGCTCGTGCTCGACCAGAAACTCCGCCGCAAGGGCCTGGTTCGCGAACGACATGTCCATCACCGACGCGGGGTGTCCCTCGGCGGCGGCGAGATTGATCAGCCGGCCCTCGCCCAGCACCATGATGCGGCGGCCGTCGTAGACGAACTCCTCGACGAACTCGCGCACGTGGCGCCGCGCGGTGCTGATCTCTGCGAGGCCGTCGAGGTCGAGCTCGACGTTGAAGTGGCCCGAGTTCGCGACGATCGCCCCGTCCTTCATGCGCCGGAAGTGCTCGGCGCGGATCACGTGGATGTTGCCGGTCACGGTGCAGAAGAGATCACCACGCGATGCGGCTTCCTCCATCGGCATCACCTCGAACCCGTCCATCTTCGCCTCGAGCGCCGCCACTGGATCGACCTCGGTCACGATCACGTGCGCCCCTGCCCCGCGCGCGCGCATCGCGAGCCCGCGTCCGCACCAGCCATAGCCGGCAACCACCGTCACGCTCCCGGCCAGCAGGATGTTGGTCGCGCGCACGATACCGTCGAGCGTCGACTGCCCCGTGCCGTACCGATTGTCGAACATGTGCTTGGTGCGCGAGTCGTTGACCGCCACGATCGGGAACTGCAGGATTCCCTCGATCGCCATCGCCTTGAGGCGAATGACGCCGGTGGTGGTCTCTTCGGTCGAGCCCCGGACCCGTGCCACGAGCGCAGTGCGCTCCTCGACCGACAGCGCCTCGGCCATGCGGCGCACCGGGCCGGAGAGGTCACCGAGGCGGCCGAGCGAGATCATGTGCAATGAACCGACAAGATCCGCACCATCGTCCTGGGTGAGGTCGGGCCCGAATGCGAGCGCCTGGGCGATGTGGGTGTAGTACGTCTCGTTGTCCTCGCCCTTGATCGCGTAGACATGGACGCCGTGGTCGCGCACCAGGTGGGCGGCCACATCGTCCTGGGTCGAGAGCGGGTTCGACGCGCAGAGTGCCACCTCCGCGCCGGCGGCGCGCAGGGTGATCATCAGGTTGGCCGTCTCAGTCGTGACGTGCAGGCAGCACGCGATGCGACGGCCC
Source organism: Gemmatimonadales bacterium (assembly GCA_013694695.1). GTDB lineage: Bacteria > Gemmatimonadota > Gemmatimonadetes > Gemmatimonadales > GWC2-71-9 > Palsa-1233. Next base: position 3,926 of record JACDBX010000149.1, read on the forward strand.
GCCAGCGGGCGCTCCTCGGCGAACCGCGCGCGGATCTGCCGCAGGACGGGCATCGACCGCTCCGACCACTCGGTGCGGCGTCGGCCCTCGTCGGCCAGCGCGAGGTCACGGATGTCGTGCGGTGCGTCGATCGAGATTGCAGTCATGAATTCCTCACGCCTTCACGGCGGATTTGAGCTCGCGGGTGCGGTCGGTCCGCTCCCACGTGAATCGCTGCACCGCACGGGGGCGAAGGTCGCCGTCGGCGTATTTCCCCTTCGCAGGGGTGCGGCCGAAATGGCCGTATGCAGCGGACTCCGAATAGATCGGCTGGCAGAGATCGAGGTCGGCAATGAGTCGTGCCGGCCGAAGGTCGAACACCTCGGAAACGGCCCGCTCGAGGGCGGCATCCGCCACGCGCCCGGTGCCGAAGCTGTTGACATAGATCGAGACGGGCCGCGCCACGCCGATCGCGTACGCAACCTGCACCTCGCACCGACGCGCGAGGCCCGCGGCGACGATGTTCTTCGCCACCCAGCGCACCGCATACGCCGCCGACCGGTCGACCTTCGTGGCGTCCTTGCCGCTGAACGCCCCGCCACCGTGTCGCGCCATGCCACCGTAGGTATCGACAATGATCTTCCGTCCGGTGAGCCCTGCATCGCCCTGCGGCCCGCCAATCACGAACCGACCGGTCGGGTTGACGTGCACGCGGGGCTTGCCGTCGCCCATGCCGGCTTCCGCCAGAACGGGCCGCACCACGGCCTCCAGGATCTCCCCCTCGATGGTTCGCTGCGACAGGGTACGCCCGCCGACGCGATCATCGTGCTGGGTCGACACCACCACCGTCCGCACCGCGACCGGGCGGTCATCCTGGTACTCGACCGACACCTGGGTCTTGCCATCGGGCCGAACCCACGGCAAGTGCGGCGCGCCGCCGGTCCCGCGCCGCACGTCGGCGAGGCGCCGGGCAAGGCGGTGCGAGAGCATGATCGGCAGCGGCATCATCTCGTCCGTCTCGTCGCACGCGTAGCCGAACATCATCCCCTGGTCGCCGGCGCCGCGATCGTCGTCGGACTCGCCGTCGACACCGCGTGCGATGTCGGGCGACTGGCGATCGATCGATGACAGCACGGCGCAGGTGCGATAGTCGAAGCCGAACCGCGCATCGGTGTAGCCGATCCGCTCGACAGTGTCGCGCACGATGTCGGGAATGTGCACGTATGCGCTGGTGGTGATCTCGCCGGCGACCACCGCCATGCCGGTGGTCACCATCGTCTCGCACGCCACGCGCGCAGCGGGGTCCCGGGCGAGGATCGCATCAAGTACCGCGTCGGAGATCTGGTCCGCGACCTTGTCGGGATGACCTTCGGTGACCGATTCGGAGGTGAAGACGTGCTTGGCTGCCGGCGGCATCGTGACTCGAACGTTTGGGGGACGGAGCAGATCAGGTCCTGAAGCTAGCCCCCACCGTTGGGCGGGGCAACGCGCCGACCGGGTCGACGAGCCGCATGTCCACGACACGTCCGAGGGTGTCACGGAGGATGGCTTCGACCGCCGACGTGGTGGTCGCGCCAAGGCAGTCGGCGGCGGCCTGCCGAGCCGCTGCAACAGGCACGTGGCGCACCACGTACTTGACGAGGGGGATCGATGGCGGCGCGATGCTGAGGCGATCGTAACCCAGGCCCACCAGCAACACGGCGGCAAGGGGATTGGACGCCATTTCACCGCACACGCTCGACGGGATTCCCCCGGCGGCCGCCGCGCGCTGCACCTGCGCGAGCTGGCGGACCACGGCCGGGTGGAGCGACGAGAAGCGATCCGCCAGTCGCGCGTTGCCGCGATCGACGGCCAGGGTGTACTGGGTGAGATCGTTGCTCCCGATGCTCACGAACGCCGAGGCCTGGACCAGTTCCGGGGCAAGGATCACGGCGGCCGGCGTCTCGATCATCACGCCGACAGGAAGGGTGAGGGCGGCGCGCACACCGTCGCGCTGGAGCGCCTCCGATTCTTCAGCGAGCATCTCCTTCGCCCGGGCAAGTTCGTCCATCGACACGATCATCGGCAGCATGAGCTGCAGGTCACGATCGTATGCCGCGCGCAGCAATGCCCGCAACTGCGGCCGGAAGAGATCGGGCTGGTCGAGGCAGACGCGAATCGAACGCCAGCCGAGGAACGGGTTCGCCTCGTGCGGTGCATCGAATGCGCTCGGGAACTTGTCGCCGCCGAGGTCGTAGGTGCGGATCACCACCGGCTTTCCGGCGAACGCTGCACCGACGCGTCTGAAGTACTCTGTCTGCTCGTTCTCCGATGGCATGCTCGTCCGGCCGGTGACCAGGAATTCGGTGCGGAGCAGTCCGACGCCCTCAGCGCCATAGTGCAGCGCCGGCTCGATCTCCTCGGGCAGGTCGATGTTGCCGAGCAACCCGACAGCGTGCCCGTCAGGCGTGACGGCTGGCTGGTCGGCGATGGCCTCGAGCTGCATCTCCAGCTTGTGACGTCGTGATGCCTGTATCCGCGCAAGCTCCAGCTCGTCCGACGTCGGATCGAGAATGACGATGCCGGTGGTGCCGTCCAGGAGGACCATGGTGCCGTCGGTCACGGCGTCGCGGGCGCCGCGCACGCCCATCACCGCCGGGATGCCGAGGGAATGCGCCAGGATCGCCGCGTGTGATGTCCGGGTTCCCTCTTCGCACACGAATCCCACCACATGATCGCGATCGAACTGCACGGTGAGGCCCGGCGACAGCTCGCGGGCGATGATCACCACCTGTTCGTCGAGGTTGACCATCCACGCCTCGTCGTCGGGCAAGTGCATCAGGCGCCGGAGCATCCGCAACTGGATCGCGGTGAGGTCGGCAACCCGCTCGCGTAGCATGGCGTTCTTGCCGGTTTCCCAGGCCTCGCGCAGATCGAGCGCCTTGAAGCCGTAGGCCGTCTCGGCGGAAAGACTGACTTCCCGGATCAGGGCCTCGACCGAGCCGAGGAACGTGGCGTCATTGGTCATCATGATCTGGGCATCGAAGATCCCTGCCTCTTCCGGCCCGGCACGCTCGCGCGTGCGCTCACGGAGGGTGGCGAGCTGTGCGCTGACGTCGGCGGCGGCAGCGTAGAGACGGAGGATCTCGCCGTCGATCTCGTCGTCGTCGACGGTACGATCCGGCACGTCGGGCAGCGACCAGCGGAGGCCCAGCGCCGGCGCGAACGCGACGCCGGGCGACACCCCCACGCCGTTGAGGATGTGGCCCGTCACTTCTCGCCGAACCCGCGTGCGATGAGTGCCATGAGCGCGGACGCCGCCGCCTCCTCGTCAGGACCATCCACAAAGAGATGCACGCTCGCGCCGCACTCGGCTGCGAGCATCATCACGCCCATGATGCTCTTGCCGTTGGCGCGCTCGCCGTCACACTCGATCTCGATGCTCGACACGAACGTTGTCGCCAGTTTCACGAACTGCGCGGCGGGGCGGGCGTGAAGCCCAAGTCCGTTGACGATTTCCGCGTGCCGCTCGATCATGGCATGCCCCCGATCACCACGCCGGCTACCGCGAGCAGCCCGAGTCCAACCCGCAGGCCGGAGACATGGGAGCGCGTACCGGGGGCCAACGCCAGCACCGAGCCGACCAGGGTGATGGCGCCCACGATCGCCCACGCCGCGGGTCGCGCGTCGCCGAGCAGCTGCCACGCCGCGATGGGAGTGGCGAGCCCGACACCAAATGCCGCCACTCGCTGTGCATCGGAAGCGCGCTGGGCGATCCAGCTCCGGCTGAGCGCGCTGCCCACGCCAAGCCCCTCTCGCAGGCCGAGATCGAGGCCCCAGGACGTCAGCAGGAGGCGGGCGACATTGTGTGCGACCAGGAGGGCACCGACCACCCACGCGCCCGCCCAGGGTGAAGCCGCGAGCGCGAGTCCCATGAGCGCGGGAACCTGGCCCGCCCAGATGAGCTGGTCGCCGATCGCGCCGAGCGGTCCCGAGAGTGCGATCCGGAGCCGGGAGATCTGCGCCGGGTCAACACCGTCGCGCTCGGCGCGGACCACCGCGCCGACGGCGATGCCCGCGAGATAGGGGTGCGAGTTGAAGAACTCTGCCGACCGTGCCACCGCGGCGCGGCGCTCGGCTGGCGCGCTCGCAGCATAGAGGTCACGCAACAGCGGCGCGGACGCATGGCCGACACCGATCCCGGCCATCCGTTCATACGTCCAGGCAGCCTGCACACCATACAGGCGAATGAGCGCAGCGGTGCGCGGCGTCATGCGAGCAACGCCACGGCGACACCGGTGGAGAGGCCGACGGCATACCAGCGCCGACGCGCGCCCTGGCCGGCGCTGCGCAGCGCGCCGCCGATTGCCGCGATGAGACCCCCGGCGATGGTCGCCCACGACAGCCATTCAGCGCCGCGGACATTTTCCCACGTGATACTCATCACGATTGCGGCAACGAGCAGCGCGCAAACGCTCAGCATGAATGATCGGGCGATGTCCCGCAACAGTCCGTTGCGCTGCAGCTCCCAGATCGCACGCGCATCGCCCGCGGCCACTCGCTCCAGACGCCGTTGCACCGACGCGCCATTGAACCGGCGCAGTCGCTGGATGGTCCAGCCACCGAACACCGCGATCGGCAACGCCACCACGCCGGCCACACCGGCGACCACCGGAAGCGGCACCACCGCGGCCGCCACGGCGGCAGCCACCGATGCCGCACCGAAGTCGGGATACCACGCCGCACCGATCGGGAGGACGTCGAGCGCGTAGAGCTCGAGCACCATTCCTGAGAGCAACCCGGCCTCGATGTTCCCGACGATCGCGCCCGCGACGGTCGCCGCCACCAGCGGTCGCGAGAGCAGGCCCTGCGGGACGGTCGCGAGGTCGACTCCGGCGACCGTCGCCCACAGCAGCAGCGACATGATCACAATGGGCGAGGTCATGGCAGGATCTCGTCCAGCGGAACCGCAGGCGTCGTCGGGAGGTCCTGCGCGCTCAGCTCGGCGCCGGCCGCATCGAGGCGCCGCAGCAGCGCCTCCTCCTCGGGGGCGAGGTAGAGATAGCGGAGGCGCTCGGTGCGGTCGGCGCGGTGATGGATGCCGCCCAGGTTGATGCGGTTCACGAGGTCGGGACGCGCTGTGTACAGCGCCGCCATCGTCTCGAGGTCGCCGGTGATCACGACCCCGGCGCGACGATCGGCTTCCCACTCGGGGAGCAGGGTGATCGCCTCCGCGACATCGGCAAAGAACACCTCGACGCCATCAGGGACGGCCATGCGGTAGAGGTCCTGTTCCCACGAGCTCGCGCGCACAGCGGGATCGACCAGCGCGATGAAGCGCACACCGAGCGGACGACCCCACCCGATCACGACCTGTCCGTGCACCAGTCGGTCATCGACACGATAGAGGGCCACCCCCATCAGCGGGCTGCGACGGCCCGGGCACCGACCGCGGCGATGTGTTCCGCCACCTCGTCGGGCTCGCCGTCGCGGTGGAAGATGAACTCCACCAGCATCGCCAGGTTGACGCCCGTGACGACCCGCACCCCCTGCCTCTCGCCCAGACGTCGCATCGCGGCCACGAGACACGAGCCACTTGGCATATCGATGAAGACGATCGCCGATGCATCCCCCACCGCGACCGTGATCTTTTCCTCGAGCGTGCCGCGATCGCAGTCCACGTTCGACACGGCGACCAGTCCGCTGTCACTGCCCGCAATCTGCTCGGCGGCGGCGATCATGGCCGCCGCGAGCCCCGCATGCGCGACCACCACACCCTTCAGGTGAGTCATTCGAAGTCGTCCCTCAGGTATTCGCGGACGCCGCGCTTCTCGCGCATCCGCTTGATCAACCGTTCATTGAAGGCGCCAGCCACGTCGATGCCGCTGTAGCGCAGGAGGTGCATCATGGCCACCACCTCCGCGATCACGGTGATGTTCTTGCCCGGGTTGAGCGGCACCACCATGCGGGGCACCGCGACATCGAGGATGTTGATGGTCTCGCGCTGGAGTCCGGTGCGGTCGGCCTCCTGCGCCGTTTCCCAGTCCTCGAGCTGCACCACCACCTCGATGCGCTTCTGCTGGCGCACCGAGCGCACCCCGAAGAGCGCGGGGAGGTCGATCAGGCCCACGCCGCGAATCTCCATGTGGTGGCCCGCCAGTTCATGTCCCTGCCCGATCAGGACATCATTGCCGCGCCTCGTCACCTTCACCACGTCGTCCGCCACGAGCCGATGACCGCGTTCGACGAGGTCGAGGACGCATTCACTCTTGCCGATCCCGGATCTCCCCTGGAAGAGGAGGCCGACGCCGTAGACGTCGGCCAGCGAGCCGTGCAGTGTCGTGCGTGGCGCGAACGCCTCCTCGAGGATCGGCTTGATCTTGCGGTAGAACGCAGCGGTCTTGAGGCTGCTGCGGATCACCGGGATCAGGCGCGCCGTGGCGAGCGCAAGCAGCGGCTCGGGCGGATCCAGGTCCTTCGTGATGAACACCGCCGGGAGGTCGTGCTGGAAGAAGCCCTCGAGCGCCGAGGTACGGGCCTCCGCGGTGAGCGAACGGAGGTAGCTGATCTCGGTCTCGCCTAGTACGTGGAGCCGGTCGGGAATGAACCGCGCGTGATACCCGGCCAGCGCGAGGCCGGGTGACGCGATATCGGCGTCGGGCACGAGGCGGTCGAGCCCGACGTCGCCGGTCAGCGCCTCGAGGTGCAGCTCGGCATTGGTGACGAAATCGCGAAAGCGCAACGATCAGCCGGCGACGTCGTGGCGCACGCGGCGAGCCCGCGACGTGAACCTCGTGACCTGGCGGCGGAGCCGCTCCCCGGCGCGTTCGAGCGCCGAGCGGTGTTCCGTGCCATCCGCGCTCGCCACCAGCGTCGGTCCACCGGCACACTGGAGGCGTAACTCGGCGGCGGGGTGGCCGGCGACGATGTCGAACACCGCTGTGGCCTCGACGGCACGGCTGGTGAGTCCCCCCAGTCGCTCGAGCACCTCGGTCGCGCGGGTACGAAGGGCCTCGTCGACCGCGACATGCCGGCCGGTGATCGTGGTACGCATGGCTACCTCCTTCATTCGGAGAACGACGGCGGCGGGAGATGACCCGCCACCAGGTCCTGCAGGTGCCGCTCGACCTGGTCCGCGGCACTGTCCCAGCTCAACCCCTCAGCGTGTCGGCGTGCCTCCAGGCCGAGCGCCTCGACGATGTCAGGGGTATCTGCAAGGTGCATCATTGCCTCCGCCAGCGCGACCGGGTCGCCGTGGGGCACCAGCAGACCGGTCACGCCCGCACGCACGGAATCGCGCAGGCCGGGGGAATCCGACGCGATCGATGGCGTCCCGCAGGCCGCCGCCTCCATCACCGTGATCCCCCACCCTTCCTTCGGGGAAGGAAATACGTTCGCGACCGCCCGCCGCAAGAGCGAGAGCTTGGTGGCCTCGTCGACGAAGCCACGGAACCGGACGTTGTCGGCCACGCCCCGCTCCACCGCCCGGCGCTCCAGGCGCCGGCGATCATCGCCCGACCCGGCGATGTCCACGATCAGCTCCCGCGAGCGGCCACGTGCGATCGCGACCGCATCGATCAGGTGCTCCACACCCTTGTAGCGCTTGAGGCGCCCCAGGTAAACGAAGTGGGCCGGATCGCGGGTGCGGACCGCAGGCGGGGTGTAAAGGGTGGCGTCGACGCCGGGGTAGACCACGGCGATCCGGTCGCGCGGGATGCCGCGCGCCACCAGGTCGTCACGCGTGGAGTCGCTGATCGCATGGAACCAGGCGTCGGCGTACACCGCCGGAATCCGCCGCTCCGCTGCCCAGACCATGGCGGCCAGCGGCCAGGACACCTCATCGAACGCGGTGGTGCCGAAGAGATGCGGCACCAGCGCGTAGACGGGCCGGTCGGTCAGGGTCGGCGCGCACAGGGGGATCTTGTTGATGTCATCGACCACCACGTCGGCGGCCTCACGCGCCAGCTCGCGCCGAATCGCATCGCGGCCCAGCAGTGTGAAGGAGTGGCGATCGCCGGCGCGGCGCACGGCAATACCGTCGACGTCCTCGCTGGCCGGCGCCTCCGGGAACCCCGAGCATACCAGTCGCACCCGGTGGCCGCGGGCGGCGAGCCGGGTGAAAATCTCGAACAGGTGGATCTCCGCGCCGCCCGCCTGCGGGTTGCGGATGTCCTGCCAGTTGACGAGCAGGATGTTCATTCGTGCTTCAGAGCCTACCGAGATCGCGGGCCACCCGGTCGAGCACGCCGTTGACGAAGGCCGGCGCCCGCGGCCCCGCAAAGCGTTGCGCCAGCCAGACCGCTTCGTCGATCACCACCTTGGCAGGAAGGACGCCGAGCAGCAGTTCGTGAATCGCAATGCGGAGGACGGAACGCTCGACGATGGCGATGCGCTCTATGCGCCAGTTCTCCGCGGCCGCCTGCGCCAACCGGTCGATCTCTGGGCGGCGCGCCATCACGCCTTCCACGATCGACTGCGCCCCATCGGCGATCATGGGCTCAGGACCGGTGAGGCGGCCGAGTCCGCGTGCGGCCGCGCCCGTCGGGTCGCCCGTGGCCTCGACCGCGTAGAGAAGTTGCAGCGCCCTCGCGCGGCGCTTTGACTCGACTCGAAGGCTCACTGTGGGTCCAGTGCCTGCAGCAGGTGGGCGGTGCGTATCGCAGCGTCAGCGGCCTCGCGCCCCTTGTTGCCGGCGCTGCCGCCGGCGCGTGCGGAAGCCTGATCCATGGTATCGCAAGTCAGGAGGCCCAGGCCCACCGGTACGCCGCAGGTCGTGGCGGCGTCACCCAACGCGCGTGCGGTTTCGCCGGCGACAAAATCGAAGTGGGGCGTGTCGCCACGGATCACGACGCCGATCGCCACGATGGCGACGTGGCGACGTGCCTCCGCGAGGTGGCGCACCACGACACCCAGCTCGAATGCGCCGGCGACGTGAACCACGTCGATGGCGTCGTCGGCGATGCCCGCCTCGCGACACGACTCCAGCGCGCCGTCGAGGAGGCGCGAGGTGATGCGATCGTGGTACCTCGACACCACGATCGCCACCCTGCCTGTCGCCACCAGGCGTCCCTCGTATTCCGTCACCGGATCAGTGCGCGAGGAGGTGGCCAAGCTTGTCACGCTTGGCGTCGAGGTAGGCGCGATTCTCCGGCGTGGCATCAGTGAGCAACGGGATACGCTCGACGATCTCGAGGCCGTATCCATCGAGGCCCACCAGCTTCCGCGGGTTGTTGGTGAGGATCCGCAGCGTGGTGAGACCGACGTCGCGGAGGATCTGGGCCCCGATACCGAAGTCCCGGAGGTCGGCCTTGAAGCCGAGGTGCTCGTTCGCCTGGACGGTGTCGTGCCCCGCGTCCTGCAGTTCGTACGCGCGAAGCTTGTTGAGCAGACCAATCCCCCGCCCCTCCTGGTCGAGGTAGACGATCACGCCCCGGCCGGCCTCCGCGATCTTCTCCATCGCACGGTGAAGCTGGATGCCGCAGTCGCAACGGAGTGAGTGGAAGACGTCGCCGGTGAGGCACTTCGAGTGCATCCGCACCATCACGTCCTGTTCCCCTGCCACCTCGCCGTAAACCAGCGCGACATGCTCGGCGCTGTCGACGTCGTTCCGATAGCCGATCACCCGCCACTCACCCGCCGCGGTGGGCAGCCGCGCCTCGGCCACTCGGTGCACGAGTTGTTCGGTGCGCAGCCGATACGCCACCAGGTCTGCCACCGTGATCAACGTGAGACCGTGGTGCTCCGCGAATCGCTCGAGCTGGGGGAGGCGCGCCATCGAGCCATCGGCGTCCATCACCTCGCAGATCACGCCGGCGGGGGTGAAGCCCGCGAGACGGGCGAGGTCGACACTCGCCTCGGTGTGTCCCACCCGCTGCAAGACGCCACCGGGCTCGGCGCGCAGCGGCGAGATGTGTCCGGGGCGGCGGAGATCCGCGGGTGACGCATCGGGAGCCGTCGCGACGCGTATTGTCTTGGCGCGGTCGGCGGCGGAGATTCCGGTTGTCACGCCGAACCTTCGGTGCGCATCGATGGTGATGGTGAACGCGGTCGACATCGCCTCGGTATTCCGCTCCACCATCTGCGGGAGGTCGAGTCTTGTGCACGCCTCGGGCGTGAGCGCGAGACAGATCCACCCCCGGGCGTGCTGCGCCATGAAGTTGATCACCTCGGGCGTGATCGCATCGGCGGCGCAGACCACGTCGCCCTCGTTCTCGCGATCCTCGTCGTCCACGACAACCACCATGCGCCCGGCGCGAAGGTCGGCGATCGCCTGTTCAATCGTCCCGATCGGCATCAGGCGCCCCGTGCCGTGCGCTGGGTCTCGAGCATCCGCTGGACGTACTTCCCCACTGCGTCTCCTTCCACGTGAACTGCATCGCCGGGGCGGCGTTCGCCCAGCGTGGTGTGCTCCAAGGTAAACGGGATCAACGCGACCTGGATCACGCCCTCGGCCGGCATCCCGTTGATCGTGAGCGACACTCCATCCACCGCGATCGACCCCATCGGCACCGATGCCGTCGACACCACCGCCGGCACCGCCAGGTCCATCACACAGGCGTCGCCCTTTGCCGTGACGGCCTGAACGGTCGCGACACCGTCCACGTGGCCCTGAACAAGATGCCCGCCCAGCCGGTCGGACGCTCGTAGCGCCCGCTCGAGGTTTACCCGCCGGTCGTCCTGGTAGGAGGCGAAAAGCGTCCGTTCGAGGGAGGTCGCAATCACGTGTGCGTCGAATGCGCCCGCTCGCCATGCCATCACCGTGAGGCATGCACCATTGACCGCGATGCTCTCGCCGTCGACCAGATCATTCCACGGGCAGGTCACGGTGATGTTGCGACCGCCACCACCAGTGTCGCGCACCGTGATCGATCCCGTCGCGGTCACGAGTCCGGTGAACATCAGCGCTCCATCACAATGACGGTGTCGTCGCCGAGCGCTTCGCGACCCACGGTGCGCCAGCGCCGCGCCGCCGTCACCGGGACTGCATCCACCGCCGGCCACGCCGGTGTTCCCTGCCCCAACCACACCGGTGCATGGACGATGCACACCCGGTCCACGAGGTCGGCGTTCAGCAGCGCGCTGGCGAGATGCCCGCCGCCCTCCACCAGGATCGAGTCGATGCCGAGCGCGCCCAGCGCGGAGATCGCATCATCGAGCGAATCGGTGGTGACCATCGTGGCGCCCGATTGTGACAGGACATCACGGCTGTTGACTGGCGCGCCGGGCGACACCACGATCACCGGCGGTGTGCCCCCGTCGCTGAAAAGCGAGAGCGAGGCGTCGGTACGCGCGGACCGGTCGAACACGACGCGGGCCGCAGCGATGCGCGGCACCACCGCCCCCCGCGCCGTGAGCCGGGGCGTATCGCCGATGGCGGTGCGTGCGCCCACCGCGATCGCCCCCACATTGGCGCGCATCCGGTGCACCCAGTCACGAGCCAGCTC
>JACDBX010000153.1 GCA_013694695.1 Gemmatimonadales bacterium
CTAGAGAAGGGAGAAGGGAGAAGGGAGAAGGGAGAAGGGAGAAGGGAGAAGGGAGAAGGGAGAAGGGAGAAGGGAGAAGGGCCGATCGCTTACGGCTAACGGCTAACGACTAACGACCTCCCCCCAATCACGTCTTCTGATCCACCACCTTGACACCGCTCGGAGGCGTGAAAATGAACACGCCTGCGGGAATCGTGACGTTGGGACGGAGCCGCGAGAGCTCCACGATCCGCTTGCTGTCGCTGCGTTCTTGAATCTCGAGCCGGCGGGGCAGGGCATCATCGCGATCGAACCACACCGTGGCGCGGCGGAACGGCAGGTCTGCCGCCACCGATTCCAGCAACAGCACATCGGCTCTGCGCCCGTTGATGTTCTCGGTCTTCACGTAGCTCACCCGATACCGCTCGAGCGGGCGTTCGAGGAACCACGCCAGCAGGTTGTAGCCATACACCGGCCCGCTCGGCATCGGGTACCGGAGCACCTGACCGGGCATGCTGCTGGGCAAATACACCCACACCTTGCTGCCATCGATCACGATGGACTCGTTTGCCGGATCGGTGAACCGCATCGCGAACCGGTTGGTGCCAGCCTGGGAGAGCACGCCCTTGGCCTCGCTCGCGCCAAGGAATGGATCCTCGATCCGCTGCCTGAAGTCGGCCTGCAGCGCAGTGAGCGCCTTGTAGGTGCGCGCCGAGCGGGTGACGATCGCCGCGGCGTCCGGCTGACCGGCCTGCGCCTCGGCGGGCGCCTGAACGGCCAAAACCACCAACGCCGCCAGCAGCAGCCCGCGCATCACGATACCGCCGCTGTCGGCACGGCGAGACCGCGGCCAATGACGTCGGCGATCGCTGATACATCGCGCATCATCCGATCGAACTGTTCGGGATAGAGGCTCTGGGCGCCATCTGACAACGCGCGCTCCGGGTTCGGGTGCATCTCGACTAGGAGACCATCGGCCCCCGCCGCGATGGCGGCACGCGCCATCGGCGGGACCATGTCGCGATGCCCGGTCCCGTGACTCGGGTCGGCCAGGATCGGGAGGTGCGACAGGCCATGAACTACTGCAACGGCGGCGAGGTCGAAGAGGTTCCGCGTCGAGGGGTCGAATGACCGGATTCCCCGCTCGCAGAGAATCACGTCGGGGTTGCCTCCGACAGGATGTACTCGGCCGAAAGCAGCAGCTCCGAGATCGTCGCCGAGAGCCCCCGCTTGAGCAGGATCGGCTTGCGCAGCCGGCCACATTCCTTCAGCAGCGAGTAATTCTGCATGTTGCGGGCACCGATCTGGATGATGTCGGCGACATCGGCCACCAGTTCGAGCCCGGCGGGATCCATCGCCTCGGTGACGATCATCAGCCCGGTCTCGGCGCGCGCCTGCGCCAGCAGCTCGAGCCCCGCCTTGCCCATTCCCTGGAAGGCATACGGCGATGACCGCGGCTTGAACGCCCCGGCGCGGAGTCCGGTGGCGCCCGCCGCACGGACCAGGCGCGCCGACGCCATGATCTGTTCCTCGCTCTCGACCGAGCACGGCCCCGCGATCACCACGACCTCGCGGCCGCCGATCACGGTGCCATCACCCAGCATCACTCGTGTGGGTTCCGGCTTCCACTCACGCGAGACCTGCTTGTACGGCTTCGAGACGTGGATGATCTCGGCGACGCCGGGTAGCCCATCGATCACCGACGAATCGACGCGACCATCGTTGCCGACGAGGCCGACGGTGGTGCGCTGGCGGCCCGGCATCGGGCGTGCCTCGTAGCCGAGCCCCTCGATCTTGCCGACCACCGCCGCGATCTGCTCGGGGGTGGCGTCCTGCTTCATCACGATCAGCATGCGTTGTCCAGGTCAGGGTCGGGTGCGTCAGGCCGCGGCAACATGGTCGCCGAGGCGCACCCCCACGATGGTCGAGACACCCGGCTCCTGCATGGTGACGCCGTAGACCGAATCGGCCGACTGCATCGTGCGTGGATTATGGGTGATCACGATGAACTGCGTCTGCTCCTTGAACTCATCGAGCAGGAGGAGGAACCGGCCGACATTCGCATCGTCGAGCGGTGCATCGACCTCGTCCATCAGGCAGAACGGGTTGGGCTTGGTCAGGTAGATCGAGAAGAGCAGCGACACCGCCACCAGCGTGCGCTCACCCGACGACAGCAGGTGGATGCGCTGGGTCTTCTTGCCGCGCGGTGCAGCGTGGATCTCGATCTCCGCCTCGAGTGGATCGTCGGGATCGCTGAGCCGGAGGTCGCACTCGCCGCCACCGAACAGCGTGTCGAATACGCTGGTGAAGTTGATCCGGATCGCCTCGAACGTCTCCATGAACAGCGCCTTCGCGGTGCCGTCGATCTCGCGGATAGCCTGCAGCAGCGCCTGTCGCGCGGCGACAAGATCATCCCGTTGCGTCTGCAGCATTGTCGCCCGCTGGCTTTCCTCCGCGTGCTCCTCTACCGCAAGCGCGTTCACCGGACCGATCGCTTCCAGCGCACCGGTGATCCGCTCCGCCTCGGTCTCGAGCGTGTCGAGGTCGAGGTCGAGCGACGGCGCCGCCTCGACCAGCACACCGAACGGCCGCTTCCATTCTGTCTCGACCCGCTCCACGATCCGCGCGCGCATCGCCGTGGCCTCGGTGACGCCGAGCTCGAGGCGATGGTACTCCTCGTTCATCGACTCCACGTCGCGACGGGCACCCGCAAGGTCGGCTTCAGCCGTGGCCAGCCGTGTGTCGGCAGCCTGCAGCGCGCCCTCGGCTTCCGCTGCAGCGGTCTCGAGCGCGACGAGCTGCGACGCCCGTTCGTCGCGACCGCCCTGCCACTGTGAGCGTTGCGCCTCGAGCTCCGCCTGGTCGGCATCGAGGCGCGCGATCTCCTCGGTCCGGGCCTGCCCCGACGCCTGAGCCTCGGCGATGATCCGCTCGGACCGCGCGATCGACTCGTTTGCGCCGCGAAGCCGTGCAGCCACGTGGGCTTCCTGCACCTGCCACTGCGAGCGATCGTCGCGCGCCTGCTCCTGCGCGGCCTCGAGCTCGGTGAGCTGTGCGCGGGTGGTGACGAGCGCCTCGTCGAGGCGAGTGCGGGCCTGCCCGCCCTCCACCGCACTCGTCTCGATCACGGCGCGACGCTGCTCGGCGCGCGCGATCCGCTCGGCGAGGCGCTCGAGCTGGGTGGTGGCTTCACCGAGTTCGCGGTCGAGGTTGGCGACCCGCCGGATCAGGTCCTCGCGCGCAGCCACCGCCTGGCGCTCGGTCTCACGGAGTCGTTCGGCTGCCTGCTGGGTCTCGGTCACCTCGGTCTCCGCCGCGGCCAGCTCCAACGCAGTCGCCTCACGGCGCGCGTTGGCGAGCGCCAGTGCGGCCGATGCCGTATCGAGGTCGCGGGCCAGCGACTTGAGCTCGGCGCGGCGCCGAATCGGCCCCGTCGACGACCCGGGCCCGGTCAGGTACACCGCGCCATTCGGTCGACGCAGCGCGCGGCCGCTGGCGCCGAGCACCTCGGACCCGCCGGTGAGCGCCGCAACCCAGGGTGCCGCCGTGCCCTCGACCCGCAGTCGTGCGTCGAGCATGCCACCCTGCACCACGGGCCCTGGCTCGACCGGGAGCAGGATCAGGGTGCCCGGCTGCTCCGTGGTGTGCCAGACCTGCACGGCGGCCACCACCGCATCGTCACGAACCAGCACGGCGTGCACGAAATCGCCGAGCAACTGTTCCGCCAGCTCGGCCTGCTCGCCATCGGTGCTCACAAAGTCGGCGAGCGGGCCGATCACACCGTTGGCGAAGCGTTCACGCTGCGCAAGCAGTGCCGCCGCAGCTGGGGCAAGCCCGACCCGGTCACGCTCAAGCGCCTCAAGCGCGGCGCGACGCGCCGTGATCCGCGCGACATCGTCCTCGATGCTGCGCCGTTCCGCCAGCTCGCGCACCTCGCGGTCGCGCAGCTCGCGCGATCGCAGGCGGGCCTGCTCGGCGGCGTCGGCCCCGTGACGCGACTCTTCACTGTGCCGCTCCGCGACAGCGGATGCCTCGGTGCGCTTCTCGCCGGTCGCCACGCGGTCGGTGTCGAGTGTCTGGCGATGCGCCGACTCCTGCGCGATCCGCTCGTGGATCGATGCCAGCTCACCCTCCAGGGCGGTGCGCTCGCCTTCCAGTGACCGAAGCTGCTGCGCGTGCTGCTGCAGCTCCTGCTCCATCCGCCGAACCACGTCGCGCTGCGCTGCCAGGCGCTGGCGCACGTCCTGCTCGTGGGTGCCACGCGCGGTGAGCTCACCCTGGATTCCCGCGTGTTCCGCATCGGCAGCGGTGCGGTCGTCGGTCGCGGCCTCCACGTCGAGGCGCGCCTGGGAGAGACGCACCTCGAGGTCGCTGCGCTCGAGCGCAGCGCGCTCGCGGCGCTGCGCGGCATTGGCGAGCCGCTCCGATGCAACGGCGAGGTCGCCATCGAGCTTGCCCAGTGCCACGCGCGTGACATTGAGGTCTTCAACCACCACGCCGCGGTGGCGCTCGGCGCCGTGCCGCGCCTGGGCGGCAGTTTCACGAACCGTCTCCGATTCGGCGAGCCGGGTCCGCGCCTGCGGCAACGAATTCGTCAGTTCGGCGTGACGCAACTCGAACGCTGCAGCATCGAGCGCGAGCTGGTCGAGCTTGCGCCGTGCCAGGGTGATCGTGACCGCAAATTTTTCCTCGGTGAGCGCGGTGTGCCGTTCCGCCTTGCCTTTCTGCCGCGCGAGTGACCTGACCTGCGACTGTACCTCGTTGATGAGATCCTCGAGGCGCTGGAGGTCGGCGCTGGTGTCCTCAAGTCGACGCGACGTGGTGTGCCGCCGGTCGCGGTACAGCCCCACGCCCGCTGCCTCCTCGAAGAGCGAACGCCGCTCGTCGGCGCGGTCGGAGAGAAGGAGGTCGATCATCTTCGCCTCGATCACCACCCCTGCATCGCTGCCGAGGCCGGTGCCGCGCAGCAAGTCCTGCACGTCGCGCAGGCGAACCGCCTGGTTGTTGAGGAGGTACTCGCTGTTGCCCGACCGGGACAGCCGCCGCGTGACGACGACTTCGGTGTACGGCGTGGGCAGCACACCGGAGCTGTTGTCGAAGAAGAGCGACACCTCGGCAACATTGACCGGTCGTCGGGTGGCTGCGCCCTGAAAGATCACATCCTCCATCTTGCCGCCACGGAGCAGCCGAGCGGACTGCTCTCCCAGCACCCAGCGCACGGCGTCGGACACGTTCGACTTGCCGCACCCATTCGGGCCGACAATCGCGGTGACGCCCTGATCAAATGAGAGGGTGACGGTGTCAGCAAACGACTTGAAGCCGGAAAGTTCCAGCTTGGTGAGCTTCATCGTGAGGTCGGTGTGGGGTTCAGCGGCCGCCGCGAGCGCCGTGGCCCTCGGGACGCGGTGCTCGCTGGAACCCACAAAGATAGCCGGTTTCACGCCGCCCAGACACCGCAAGCGAACGACTCAGGTCCCGCCGCCCCGCAGCGTGATCACGAAGTAGGGCCGGCCGAGTCGTCGCCCGGTGGCGTCCGCCTCTTCCCGGGTGGGATAGGGGCCGACAACCACGCGGAATGCCTCGTCCTCCTTGGCTGGATCGATGACACGGGCGGGAAAGCCGCCCTGCTTGAGCTGGTCAGCAAAGGCCCTGGCCCATTCGGCATTCTGTGACGACGACACCTGCAGGTAGAGCGGTGTGGCTCCGGCCGGCGTCACCGGGGGTTCCGGCACGGAATCGAGGCGCGGCGGTGCCGAGTCCACCGGCTGAGCGGCGGTGGGGACGCTGTCGACTTCGGCGGATTCCGGGACGGAATCAGTCGGTGCCTCCGCCACCGGTGACGGCGGGGGCAGAATGGTACGCGGCGCCCAGGGCACGACCATGAAAACGTCCGACGCGGCGCCCGAGAGGCGGGCACGCTCAACCGGTGTGGTTCCGGTGATGTCATACGCGACCACGTCACGGCCCGAACGCGCCACCAGCGTGCGCCCGCCCGTCACCACGGGGAGGTCATCGGCCCAGCTGGTCTGGATGGTGGCGGTGAGCTCTCGGCGCACCACATCGACCAGCCACACCGAGCCGCCTTGCTCGGGCTTCGCGAGCAGCCACCGCCCGGATTTGTCGATCCGGATCGCGCTCGCGCGGCCGGCGAGCGGGAGCGTACCCGCATCGCTCACGTTGAGGCGCGTCGACCCCTGGAGCGTCGGGGCAAGCACGGCGATGTCGCCCTGTTCCCGGGCGACGTAGAGGCGGTGCCCGGAGGGTGAGAAGACCGCACTCGACAGCTTGCCGTCGACACGATGAAAGGTCGGGTCGGGTTTGCCGCGAGGATCGACGAAGAGCACGCCGGAGTCGGTGGTGACGGCGATCATGTCACCGAACCAGGTTGAGGTGACCCGCCCCGCGGGTGCCTCGATCCGACGGGCCTCACCGTCGTCGCCGATCACCTGGATGATTCCCGATCGCGTGCTGACAGCCGCGACCTGCGTCCCGGGTGCGCGCACCAGTGATGTCGGCCCCGCGTCGACGGATGCCCGGAACGTGGTGAGGGTGCGCCCGGCGAACCTGAGGGCGTGGCCGGCCGAATCGAAGCCGAAGATCACGCCCTCGGGCGTGGTGACGAGATCCCGCGCGGCAGCCAGGTACACGCGCGACCGCCGTGCGAAGAGATCGAGCCCAACCAGCCGGCCATCGGTGTCGACGGCGTAGACAATCTTCTCCTCGAGATCGGTGCCGAGCCCGCGCGCGATCTTCGGAATACCCGACTCGATCGACCAGTCGAGTGCGGTCAGCGAATCGCCGCGCAGCAGGATGGCACCCCCCCCGTCAGCCGGGAGCCGCATCAGCGACCCTTCGGCCGGCAGCCCGGGGGGGAGGTGGCGTGCGGCAGCGGGCTTGTCACGACTGCATGCCGCGACCATGACGATCGCGGCGAGCGTGCAGAGGCGGGGAGAAAGCGTCAGAATGTCGGCCCGAAAGAGACGGTCCAGAAGGCGTCGGTGCCCGGTCGCTGCTGCGGCTTGGTGTAATCGAACCGCAGGATCACGAACCCGAAGATATTCGCCCGAATCGAGAACCCGAGCGAGCGCAGCGGTGTGCGGATCGCGATCGGCGATTCCCCTGGGCGGCGGTTGCGCAGTTCGACCTTGCTGTCCGAGTCCCACGCGACGCCAACGTCGTAGAAGAACGCGCCCTCGATCGGCGGAAAGCCGAGCGGGATGAAGCCGAGCGAGGCATTGAGCAGCGGGAACCGCAGCTCTGCGTTGAACACGGCAAGTGACGAACCCACGAGCTGGTCGAGTGCCGCGCAGCCGGTGCGACTGTTGGGATCTCCTCCGCCGCCGGTGCACTCGTTGCGGATGAACGACCCCGAGGTGTACCCGCGGAGCAGGTCGGGATAGCCGAGGAAGAGCGTGAACCGATCGGCGTCGCGCCCGGTGCGCCCGAAGTACATCGCCCGGGTCGCAAAAACCAGCGGCCCGATGATCGGGTCGTAGCGCCGCACGTCGGCCGTGTACTGCATGAACTGCCACTCGCCGAGTGTCGGTGCGATCTCGAAGCGCGAGCGCCGGCCGAGGAACGGCCCGACATAACCATTGAGCGAGTTGTCGAACACCAGCGCGGCTGATGGCTGGAGGTAGCTGAACTTGCCCAGCGACTCGCGGGTGAGCGAGGATTCCTGGGTGATCAGGCCGCTGATCGGGTCGAACGGCTCGTTGATGCTCAGGATGTCGTCGGTCACGTTGGTGGCGCGCACCCCGCCCTCGATCCTGCGGAACCGCGACAGCGGGTACGACGCCTGCCCGAACGCCGAGCGGATCATGATGCGCCGCACGTTGGTGACGAAGGTGTTCTCGTTGGGTGAAGGCCCGTCGGTGATCTCGCTGCTGAGATACTGGAAATACGGTTCCTGCTGGAGTCCAAACGCGTAGTTGACCCGACGCGCGTAGTTGGCATACGCGGCCAGCACCGAAGCCTCGCTGATGCGGCCATTGATGTAGCCACTGAAGATCAACTGCCGGTCGCCCAGCATGTCGGAGAGCGAGACCGTGGTGCCACCGAAGAAGCCGCGCCCGAAGTTGTCGCGGGCATACCCGATGCTTGGCCGCGCCACGTAGTCGGGTGTGAAGCGGACCTTGTACTTGCGCTCGGTGAACGTCGCGGTGTCAGGCAGTGCCAGCGATGCGGAATCGAGCAGCCGCGCGATCGACACCGGCGGTGGTGGCCGCAACGAATCGGGGAGGGGTGACACCGAGTCGGCTGGCCTCAGGCCCTGTGCGCCGCGGTAGAGCGCCTGACCGCCCGCGGCAACCGGTGTGCGCACCGAATCGGGCACCGGAGCCGCGGCCACGGTCGGATCGGATGGGCGCCACGGTTGCTGTTTCAGGTTGCGCGGACTCTGGAGCGTGTAGACGTCGTACTCCGAATCTTCGTAGTACACGAACGCGAGACGGTCGGCTTCCTTCGCCCACGACAGGATCGGGGAGAGCGGGGTGATGCCCTGCGCGCCAGTGTAGAAATCGGTGAGCCGGTACGATTCACCGTCGGCGAACTCGTAGAGGAAGATGTTGCTCACCCCGGTGCGGTCGGAGACGAACGCCAGCGACTGGCCGTCGGGCGACCATTGCGGGTTGATGTTGGTGCCGACGTCCATCCCGCGCATCAGCTCGATCCGGTTGTTGTCGAGGTGCATGACGGCGAGCCGGAGGTTGCCGATCCGCAGCGTCTCGAAGTCGGTGCCGGGGCCGCGGTCGGTGGTGAACGCGATCATCTTCCCGTCGGGCGACCAGACGGGGTGCAGGTCGGCGTATTTATCGTTGGTCAGCCGACGAAGGTTGCTGCCGTCACGGTTGATGATGAACAGGTCTGAGAGCCCGCCGTCGTAGCCGGTGAAGACAAGCTGGCTGCCGTCGGGGCTCCATGACGGGGTGGTGACGCCGCTGAGGTCGACGCTCAGCTGCGCGACTTCCTTGTTGCGCCTCGGATCGACGATCACGATGTCGTCCTTGGGCCCGCGCTTGGCAGCAAACGCCAGGAACTTTCCGTCGGGCGACCACGACGCCGCGGAGTTGATGAACCGGAACGTCTCGTAGTTGGAGCTCCACGACGACTTGAGCAGCCGCCGGATCGGCTTGCCGCTGATGCCGTCAGCGAGCCAGAGATCAACGAAGTAGAAGTCCTTCTCGGAGAAGTACGCGACGAGCGATCCGTCGGGGGAGAGCGCAGGAGCCAGGTGCAGCGTGCCGTCGCTGCGGTCCTCGGTCAGCAGCTCCTGCGCCACCGCGCGTGCCTTGACGCGGGTGGCGAGCTCCGGCAGGTACTGCTTCTGCACCGCGTCGCGCCACTGGTCTCCGAGCTGCTCGAAGTTGAGGCCGATCACCCGCCGCATTGCGGATTCAAGCGAGCCGGCGCGGGACGCAGACAGGATTGCGCCGATCGACTCGTCACCCCAGCGCTCGCCAATGTAGGTCACGATCGCCTGGCCAAACCGGTAGGGGAAAATCGTCGGGTCATTCTCCAGCTGGTCGATCGTTGGGAGCTTGCCCTCGGCCGCCGCATCGCGCAGCCACATCGCGGTGTTCGCGTCGATCCGTCCGATCGAGAGGTACTCCGCCATGCCCTCGACAAACCAGAGCGGCGGATTCACGGCGATCAGCGTCTGGATGCCCGCGCCTGCCTTGCCGCCTGACCAGATGTCGTACTGGAACTGGTGCACCATCTCGTGCGTCAGAACGTGCTCGATGTGGTGGTACGAGCCGGTGAGCGGGATGACATTGCGGTGCTTCAGGAAGTCGGTGAAGCCTCCGGTCCCCTCACCGACCTCGCCGGGGGTCGTGTTGGTCTGCTGGAAATCGGAGTGCGATGCGTAGAGAACGATCGGCTTCCGCTCGCGGAACTGGTGCTTGAGCACCCGCGACAGCCGCCCGTACGACCGCTCGGCCATCCGGGCGACGTCGAGGGCCGCAGGCCGCTCGCCATCGTAGTAGTACACGTCGAAATGCTCGGTCTCCAGGATCCGGAAATCGAACTTCGTGTACTGCACCTTGTTCTGGCCGAAGTACTGTGCGTTGAGCGCGGTCGGCAGCGCCAGCGCAGTGAGCAGCAGGATGTTCCGGGCGATGCGGCGCATGCGTGTCCCCTCGAGAAGCGTCACGTTCCCGGTCGGTAGGCCGGGGCGTCCTGCCAGAGGCGCTCGAGCTGGTAGAACGCTCGCGTCTCCGGGTGGAACAGGTGAACCACGAAATCGACAAAGTCGAGCAGTACCCATCGTCCGGCCGGCAGGCCCTCGACATGATTGGGCCGTTGGCCATCCTCGAGCATCCCGCGCTCCAGGCCATCGGCGATGCCTCGTACGTGGGCGTCGGAGGTCCCCGATGCAATCAGGAAGAAGTCCGTGGCGTCGTTGAGTCCGCGCAGGTCGATCACCACGATGCGGTCACCCTTGCGATCATCAATCAACGCGATGGCGCGCCGTACCGGTTCCGGGAGCGATGCCATGCCGGTCACCGGCGCACGGGCCTCGCGGGCTGGGCGGGCGGTCACGTGCTCACCCCGGCTCCATCCTCGACCTGATAGGCGACCGACCAGGCCCCGATGCCGACATGGGTGCCGATGACCGCGGTGGCCGGGCCAACGATGATCTCTCGGGGCCGGAATGCCGCGATCAACGCGGTACGCAGCCGCTCGGCGACATCGGGCGCGTCGGCGTGGGTGATGCCAAGGCGGAGTTGCATGGGCCGGGGCGTCAGCGCCCGATCGAGGAGGGCCAGCACGCGAGTCACGACGTTCTCGCGTCCGCGCACCATGTCGACCCGCCGGAGGCGGCCATCGTCTCCCACATCAAGAATCGGCTTGATATCGAGCAACCCTCCCAGCCATGCCTTCCCCTTGGTTACGCGTCCAGATCGCAACAGGTTCTCATAGGTGTCGACCGTGATGAAGATTCCAGACTGGTTGCGCACCCGCCGGAGTTCTTCGGCAATCGCGGCGCCCCCCCACCCCTCATTGGCCAGCTCCACCGCCCGAAGCGCCAGCAAGCCGACGCCGAGTGACGCCGATCGCGAATCGACGAGGTGCACATGATCGATGCCGGCTGCGGTCACTGCGGCCTGGGCGGATGCAAACGTTCCGGAGAGCGCCGCGCCAACAAAGATGCCCACCACTTCCTCCGCCTCTCCGCGCGAGGCCCGCAACGTTCGCACGAACTCCGCCGGTGTCGGCTGCGACGTGGTCGGCGGGGCGGTCGCGGTGCGCAGCCGACGGTAGAAGTCGTCCGGCTTCAGGTCGATCCGATCGCGGAACGTCTCGGTCCCGAACATCACCTGCAGCGGGACGACCGCGATGTGGTGGCGATCGAGCGCGGTGTCGGGAAGGTCGTTCGACGAATCGACCACGACCGCCACGCGTCGCTTCTCGTGATGCGCCAGCCGGCGGTGCTGAGCCCGCATGTCCTCGGCCTTCCGCGTGTCAACCCGCCCCCAGCGCTCGGCAAAAGTGAAGACGGCTTCGGGCGTATCAGTGTGCACATGGATCTTGAGGATGTCTCCGATCACGGCCACCACCAGCGAACCGCCGAACTGGTGCATCGCCGCGCGGACATCGTTGCCCGGGGGGAGATTGTCGCCTCGCACGAGGACCTCCGTGCAAAACTGGAAGTCACGTTCCGAGGCGATGTCCATGAACGCGGCGGGGGCAATCGCCTCATCGGCGTGTGGCGCGGCCACCGCCAGGATCGGGTCGCCATTGATGAGCCGAACGAACCCCTCGACCATCCGCACGAAGCCCTTCCCGCCGGCGTCGACCACCCCCGCCTCCTTCAGAACCGGAAGGAGGTCGGGGGTCCGTGCCAGCGCGTGTTGCGCCTCGGCGTGCAGGCGGCGCACGAAGGCGCCCACGTCGGGTGAATCAGAGGCGGCCACCTCGGCAGCGCGGGCGGCGTCTCGGACCACGGTGAGGATCGTGCCCTCACGCGGTTCGTCCAGCGCGAGTTCGAGAGTGCGGGCACCATGCCGCACTGCCCCCGCGATCTCGGTGCTCGTGGCGGTGGTGCTGCCAGCCAGGGCCTCGGCAAATCCCAGGAGGAAGTGAGCGAGCATCATTCCGGAGTTGCCGCGAGCACCCAGGACCGCGGCACGGGCAGCGGTGGTGGCGGTGTCGGAAAGCGACGCGTCGCCAAGCGCCCGGAGGGCGTCGGCGACGGCGCGGAGTGTCAGCGAGAAGTTGGTGCCGGTGTCGCCATCGGGCACCGGAAACACGTTGATCCGGTTGAGGTCGTCACGACTTGCCGCGACCCAGTCTGCCGCGGCGTAGAATCCGCGGGCAAGCCGGGGTCCGTCGAGATACCCGATCCCGACCGGCGCCCCCAATCAGCCCTCGGCGACGATGTTGACCTTCACCTCAGCCTGAACGTCGTGGTGGAGCCGAACCGGCACTGAATGGAAGCCGAGGAGCTTGAGTGGATGCTCCAACTCGATCCGACGCTTGTCGACCGTGATCCCCTGCGCCTCAAGCTGCTCGGCGATGTCGCCAGCAGTGATCGAGCCGAAAAGTTTGCCGTCCTCGCCCGACTTCGCGGTGAATTCCAGTGACGCGGCGCCCAGGCGTGCGGCGAGTGCCTCGGCCTCGGCACGATCGCTCGCGGAGGCGGCGTCCCGGGCGCGTGACTCGGCGGCGATCCGCTTCTTGTTGCCCTCGGTCGCCTCGAAGGCGAGGCCGCGCGGGAGGAGGAAGTTCCGGGCGTAACCGGGCTTCACGCGCACCAGGTCGCCGGCCTTGCCGAGGGAGGATACGTCGTCGCGCAGGATCAGTTCAATCATGGAGAAACTCCGTCAGGGGGCGGCACACGCCGCCTCAGGTCGAGCCAAGTATCGGCCACACCGACCACGATGCAGCCGCTCAGGGCCAATGGTAACAGGGGCAGGGCGATCAGGCACAGCACCACCACCAGGAACGGGGGTGCGTTGAGCAGCAGCGTGCGGAGCACGGCCAGTCCGCGCGCGGCGTAGAGGCCGAGGGCGACAGCAAGGAGGTTCTTTGCGGTGAGGTGGGCGCCCTGAGGGAGGGGTACGAGGGTGGCGGCCAAGGTGGCCACCAGCCACCACACCATCTGGTCGCCGAAGCGGAAGTGCCGGAACAGTCCCGGCGGGGCTCCGATCGGGCGGGTCGAGATCCGGTGATACCAGATCCAGGCGAGCCAGCCGCCTGCGATGGCGGTCATCGCGATCATCGCCGGGAAGAGTTGGCTCACCTGTTCGACGCTGCGGGCGAGCTGGTAGCCGAGCTCGGCCAGCGGCGTACCGGTCAGGACTTCGTCGGAGGCTGGCGGCGGCGTGGCGGGGAGGCCCTTCATCAGCGTCCGGTACGTCTCCCACTGGTGCATCGCCACGGCGTCGCGGAGGGTGCTGAAACGGAGGCGCAGCGCGAGGAACCAGCCGGCGGTGAATGCCGCTGCGGCTGACGTGGCCACCACGCACCGAATGAACAGCGAGCGGTTGCCGAAGAGCGCCATGGTGACATAGGTGCCGGTAAAGAACATCCCGGCGGCGCGAATCGTCCGGTCGGCAAGGTCAACGGGGGCGCGCAGCAGGACCACTCCCGCGACCAGCGCGAGCGCCACCCACAGCCATTCGCGCACAGCGCGAGGACGCGACACCAGCAGCAGGATGGCGAGTGGAGCGAGAAAGAAGATCCAGGGGGCAGCAACTAGATACCCCGCCAGCAGCAGCGGGGCAATCAAGGGTGAGCGACGATGCCCGACAGTGCCGGGCACCACGGCTCGTTCCGTCAGCCTGCGAATCCCTTGATGTACGGCAGCAGGGCGATCTCGCGTGCCCGCTTCACGGCAGTGCTGAGCTGGCGCTGGTGGCGGGCGCAATTGCCCGACAGGCGGGCCGGCAGGATCTTGCCCCGCTCGGTGAGGAAGCGCGTCAGGAGGCGCTCATCCTTGAAATCGACGATCCGCACACCGCTCTCGCAGATGGCGCAGGTCTTCTGTTGGCGGGCCATCAGTCCTCCTCCTCGCCGTCCTTGGTGGTGGGCGTCGGCGCGATCTGGGCGCCTTCGTTGAGCACGAGCAAGTGACGCAGCACGGTGTCGTCGAGCTTGAGGGCGCGCTCGAACTCGGGCAGCATCTCGGACGCTGCATCGAACTTGGCAACGACGTAGTAGCCGGTCTCGCGGTTCGCGATGGGAAAGGCGAGGGTGCGACGGCCCCAGTGGGAGACGTCGATGACGGACTCGCCCTCTTGCGGGACGAGCGCGTGGAAACGGTCGAGCTTCTCGGTAACGGCAGCCTCTTCGAGGGTGGAATCGAAGATGTAGACCGCCTCATACGAACGGATCATGCAGGCACCTTCCTTCGGACTGGAGACGCCCCGGCGCTGGTGCGGCAGCCGGAGAGGATGAGTTGGACAGCCATGAAGAATAGCCGGCTGATGGGCTCAGGGGTAGGCCGCTGGCTGGGCTACCGCACCCCTGCGCCGCAAGCGGCACGGCAAGCAGAACGGGGATGAATCGGAGGGCACACCGCATCAGGGTCACCCAGGTCAGGGGGCCAATTCTTCGTAACATGACTCCCCATGAACCCCCGGCGCCACCCTTGCGTGGTTGTGCTCAGCGCACTCGCGGAAGTGGAAGCGTGAAGCCGGTGACCACGGCGTCGGGAGCGACCAGAACTCGCGGTGCCGTGAGGCCGAAAACGGAGACCTTTCCGGCTGCGAGCTTGCCGGCGAGGATGCCGATTGCCGCCCCGGCGACAACATCACTTGCCCAGTGCTTCTGTTGCGCGATCCGCGCCCAGCCGGTGCCGGCCGCGACCACATAAAGGCCGCCTTGCACCACCGTGCTGCCGATGGCGTCGCCGAGCGTGGTCGCGAGTGCGAACGCCGCAGCGGTGTGGCCCGAGGGGAACGACGTGGAGCCGCCGCTGAACGGGTGCAGGTCGGTTCCGTCGAAGTCGGGATCCTGGAAGGGGCGCGATCGACCGACCGTGAGCTTGATGCCCTGCACGACGACACTCACCACACCGATCGCGGTGGCGGTGCGGACCGACAGGCGGAGCACCTCGGGGCGATGGGTGAGCAACCCTACCGCAGCGGTGCCGAGCACCACGGGCGCGATCACGCTGACCTCGCCGGCGCGATCGACGTTGTCGCTGAACCGAATCAGCGCATCGGACTGGTCGTGCGCCGCCGCCCGGGCCAGTGCGGGATCGAAGAGGGCGGTGAATGCGATGATCGCCGCCGTGGTACCGACCGCGACCCAGCCTACGTTGCGGACCGGCGTTGTGTCGTTGACCTGCGCCGCAATCGGAGAAGCGATGCCGACGGCGAACATGCAACAGGCGACGAGCCGGGCGCAGGCGCTCCCTGCCCCGCACCTGGGCGTCACGGATTCGTGCGGAAGAGCATCAGGTCGCCGTCCTGCACCACGTACTCCTTGCCCTCTGCGCGCGCCAGCCCCTGCTCGCGCGCCGGCTTCCACCCGCCCACCCTGATGAACTCGTCGTACGCCACGGTCTCGGCACGGATGAAGCCCTTCTCGAAATCCGAATGGATCACTCCCGCTGCCTCGGGCGCCCTGGCGCCCTTCCGGATTGTCCACGCGCGCACTTCCTTCTCGCCGGCAGTGAAGTAGCTCTGCAATCCCAGGAGGTGATACGCAGCGCGGGCGAGGCGGTCGAGGCCGGACTCGTGCACGCCCAGCGAATCGAGGAACTCCGCGCGGTCTTCTGCCGGCAACTCGGCGAGTTCGGCCTCGACTTTCGCCGAGAACATCACGACTTCTGCATCCTCGCCTTCATCGGCAAGCACCCGGCGCAGCGTGTCGACGTTTGCGTTGCCGTCGACGAGCTCATCCTCGCGCACGTTGGCGGCGTACAGCACCGGCTTTGATGTCAGCAAGTTGAGCGAATGGTACGCCGGCCGCTCCTCCTCTGTGGGGACCACGACGCGGGCCATCTTCCCGTCATTCAACACGGCGTACACGCGCTCGAACAGGCCCTTCTCCATCTTCGCCTGGGCGTCGCCAGTCTTCGCCGAGCGGGTGGCCTTGTCGAGCCGCTTGTCGACCGACACGAGGTCGGCGAGGGCGAGCTCGCCATTGATCACGTTGCGATCGCGCTCGGGATCGACACTCCCCATCACGTGCTGGATGTCATCGTCGGCGAAGCAGCGCACCACCTGCACGATCGCGTCGACCTCGCGGATGTTGGCCAGGAACTGGTTGCCAAGTCCCTCGCCCTGGCTCGCGCCCTTGACCAGGCCGGCGATGTCGACGAACTGCACCGTGGCGGGCACGGTGCGCTGTGGATTGATCAGCTTCGCGATCTCGGCGATCCGCGGGTCGGGCACTTCAACTACGCCGGTGTTCGGCTCGATCGTGGCAAACGGATAGTTCGCCACCAGCGCACCCGCCGACGTGAGCGCGTTGAAGAGCGTGGACTTGCCGACGTTCGGGAGGCCGACGATTCCTAAGGAGAGCATGGCGGTCTGCGCGGTGAAAGAGTCGTTGGTCGTTGGTCGTCAGCTGCGTCGGCGCTGAATCTAGCCCGTTGGTGCCTCCACCATCGTCGGTTTCCGTCACGCGGCTCGGTCGCGGGGTTCGTCAACCGTCGGCTCGGAAGCCCGCCCATTCGGCACCCGTAGGGTCCGAGCCTCCTCTGACGAACCCCCCGTACCTCGCCGTACGGTGGGTTAACCGCAGCCACCAACAGCCCCCTCGATGAATGCGAGCGGGTTTCAGCTCCAATCATTCGTTCGATCTGCCGAGCGGCGAGGTACGGGCGCGTCGGCCAGCGGGGTGTGCGCGAACAGGGCGACGCCTGACCGGCGCACCGACCGAGCCGCGTGACGGACGAATTCCCGGCAAAGCGAGCTGGGACCGGTTCTGCGCCGGCGGGCTCGATCGGAGAGCCCACCATCGTCGGCTCCAACTCGCGGCCCTCGCGTACCGCGGGGCCGCTCAAACAGTCGAGCCTCCTCCGGTGAACGCCCAGCGTCTCGCCGCTCGCGCCAATTCCGCACCCGTACGACGGAGACAACTACCGTCCAACGACCAACGACCCATCATTCGACTTTTGACCGTCGACGCCCCTACAGTTCCAACGAAGGGGGTGGCCGGGCCGACGCCCAACCACCCCCCATGGCGCCGTAAACGACTAACGACCAACGACCTTCTATCGATTCTCGTCCGGTTGGGTTCTCTCCGACGGCCCGGCAATCAGCACGCCGATCACGAAGCCCGCCGCTGCAGCAGCGCCTGCGGTCAGAACGAGCGATTGCGCCCCCACTTCGTCGTGTTGGTTCCAACCGTTGACCATCACCACGGACACCGTGGCGAGCAACGCGGCACCGATCAGGCCGGCAGTGAGCTGCGAATCGCCTCGACGGGCATGGGGTGATAGAATTTGCTCGCGCGCCAGAGGGCGCAGTCCGATCGCGATACTTGCAATCCTGGGTCCGCCTGCTATATCGGCGTGGGTCGTGTCGACAGTTCCGGCGGCCAGCAGCAGGGCGCAAAGGGGAGCGAGGAACATTGGTTGCTCCGTTCTAGATGAGGAAGGCGAAATAGCCAAGGCGCGCCGAATACGGGTCTGATGACGGAAGCGCTCCCGTCCAACCACCGAACGCCGAACCAGTCCAATAGCATTCTGTGGCGCCCGCCTGGCTGTAAACCGGATGAGTTGACTGCACGCAATTCAAGAGCCGGACTGTGTTGCTGCCGATGTTCGCGTTTCCAAATGCTTCCAATACCTCGAAGCGGTCGGAACAACAGCTGTCGACTCCAAACCGTCCCCCAGCACCACATTCAATGCTTGTTGCGTAATTTGCGTGCTTGCCGATCGACGAATACGATCTGGGCCGACCGCCGAGCTTTGTTGGATACTCCAAACTCGAAGGGTACCCGTCGCTTGTAGACGCGGGATAGATTCCGTAGCCATTATGCTGGGAGTACCACGCCTTGTGGAGGACCCAGTGCTCTGAGTCAAAATCCCACCGAATGTCCAGCGCAATCGCTTCAGAGTCTCCAAAGTGACCCTGGCAAGCGCTTGGCTTAAAAATCGAATAGGTGCAAAGCGCGTTCACCGAGCCCTCGTCCAAATGGTAGGAATGGAGGTAGAGGACCCGAATCATGTCTGAAGACCATGGGACGAACTGCGCTGCCCACCCTCGGCTCTCGAGTTGCAGCATCGGAAGACGCGTACACCATCTCGGGCGCGAACGCGGCGGCGATATTCTTTTCGCAAAAGTCCGACAGGCCATCGAGGTCAGTGTCTTGCTGCTCATCGCTGGTGCAGATAAACAATGTGACCGAATTGGCGATCCAAATTCCCGCGCTGTCGGGATTCGGATCGGTCTCGCCCGTGCAGAATCCCTGGTCACACAGCGGCGTGACGGTCGATGCCTCTAAATCATACCCCCCCGGGGACGGAGTCGGCGCGGTTGGCGCGGCCCCCTCAGAGGTGCATGAACTGATGCAAAGCAGGGCGGACAAAGCGTAAACCGATCGTAACAACACGGGGCGGGCCGCTGCTGTTGCCCGCGAGGTTTCACGCGCTACCGCCGCGGGGCGGTATGGTTTGCCCGATACCCGAAGGCGGGTAGGCATTAGTTGTGGGTCGTTAGCTATGACCAGCCCTGCGGCGAGGTACGGGGGGTTCGTCAGAGGAGGCTCGGATTATACCGGTGCCGAATGGGCGGGCTTCCGAGCCGACGGTTGACGAATCCTCCGACCGAGCTGCGTGACGGAACGCGACCGAGCCGCGTGACGGATGAGCCTGTGGTCGTCAGTCGTCAGCAGCGTCCGTCGTTCGGCGGCCTACCCAGCCGCAACGTCGGTCACCGCCAACGACTTACGACTAACGACTACCGACCCAAACTCGCAAACCACGGCGCAAACACCAGCGCCACAACCGCCGTCACCTTGATCAGGATCGAGATGCCCGGGCCCGACGTGTCCTTGAACGGATCGCCGACGGTGTCGCCCACCACCGCTGCCTTGTGCGGCATGGAGCCCTTGCCACCATGGTGGCCGGCCTCGATGTACTTCTTGGCGTTGTCCCACGCACCACCGGCGTTGGCCATGAAGAGCGCCAGCAGGGCGCCACTCACCGTTGTGCCAGCCAGCATCCCGCCCAGTGCGTCGACGCCGAGGAGCGCGCCCACGGCAACCGGCGCGGTCACGGCGAGCAGGCCGGGAACGACCATCTCGCGCAGCGCCGCCTTGGTGGCGATGTCGACGCACTTGTCGCTGTCGGCCTGCGCGGTTCCCTCCATCAGCCCAGCGATCTCGCGGAACTGCCGGCGCACTTCCTCCACCACCGCCTGCGCGGCGCGGCCCACTGCCGTCATCGTCATCGACGCGACGAGGAAGGGGAGAATGCCACCGATGAAGAGCCCGATCTGCACCATCGGGTTGAGGATGTTAAGGTCGATGGCGCGACCGTGCGCGGCGATCGACGACGCGTACGCCGAGAAGAGCGCGATGGCGGTGAGCACGGCGGATCCGATCGCGAAGCCCTTGCCGATTGCTGCGGTGGTGTTGCCGAGCGAGTCGAGGCGATCGGTGATCGCTCGGACTTCCGGACCGAGATGGCTCATCTCGGAAATGCCGCCGGCGTTGTCGGCGATCGGGCCGTATGCGTCGACGGTCATGGTGATGCCCACGGTGCCGAGCATGCCGACGGCGGCGAGTGCGATGCCGTACAGGCCCGAGTAGTGGTGCGCGGTCCAGACGGTGAGACAGATCAGGAGCAGGGGTGCCGCCACCGACTGCAGCCCGACAGCAAGACCGGCGATGATGTTGGTGCCTGGTCCCGTTTCCGACGCATCGGCAATCCGCCGGATCGGGCTGCCTGCCGTGTAGTACTCGGTGACCAGTCCGATCAGCGCGCCGGCCACGGTGCCCGCAGCGATGGCGGGGAAGGTGTTCGCGATCACGCCATCGATGGTGACCGGGAACTGACCGGCCATGTACCACGCGCCACCGAGGAAGAGCACGGCGGAGAGGAGCTGCACGATGCGCAGCGCCCATTCCGGCGAGCTGTTCTTGAAGATCCGCATCGAGGCGATCCCGATCACCGACGCGACGAGGCCCGCGGTGGCGAGGCCGATGGGGAGGCCGACGGCGTTCACGCGGTCGGCAGCGGGAATGGCGATGAGCGTGGCGCCGATCGCGATCGCGGCGGCCACGGCATCGACGTAGCTCTCGAAGATGTCGGCGCCCATGCCGGCGACGTCGCCGACGTTGTCACCAACGTTGTCGGCGATCGTGGCAGGATTGCGCGGATCGTCCTCGGGAATTCCGACCTCGACCTTGCCGACCAGGTCGGCGCCGACGTCTGCAGCCTTGGTGTAGATGCCGCCGCCCACCCGGGCGAAGAGCGCGATGCTCGATGCGCCCATTGCGAAGCCGGCCACGATCTCCGAGAACCACGGAAAGGCTTCGGCGACCGCCGAGGCTTCACCCTGCGGAAGCGCCATCATCATCACGACGCCGAGGCCGAGCAGGCCGAGTGACGCGACGGCGAGACCCATGACGGCACCGCCATCGAACGCAACCTCGAGCGCCCGGCTCAATCCGTGGGTACGCGCCGCTTCGGTGGTGCGCACATTCGTCTTGGTCGCGGCGCGCATCCCGGTGAAGCCGGCGAGTGCGGAGCAGAAGCCACCGAAGACGAATGCGACGCCGATTGCCGGTCCGACGGCCCATGCAAGCGCGAGCGCCACGACCGCCATCACCGGGAGGAGGACGGTGTACTGGCGCTTGAGGAATGTCATCGCGCCACGTTCGATCAGGCCGGCGATTTCCTGCATCCGCGGCGTGCCGGTGGGCTGTTTCGTCAGGTAGACGAAGAGCGCGAGGGCAGCGGCCAGGCCGGCCCCGCCGAGCCAGGGGGTGATCGGGGCAAGTTGGTGCAGGGTCACGGGATGGTCCGGGTGAAGTTGGGCATCAGGCGCGGTGCCGTCATCTCAGTTGGCGCCGCGGTTGTGGCGGTTCATGGCGGTCTCGATCCCGTCGGTGACCCAACACTCCACGGCATCGGCCATGGGGTCGAGAATGTCTTCGAGCGCGGTGCGCTCCTCGCTGGTCATCCGGCCGAGCACCCAGTCGGCAAGATCCTCGTATTCCGGGGGCTTGGCCCCCACTCCGATGCGCAGGCGCGGGTAGTCCTGACGGCGGAGTGCCGACTCGATGCTGCGCAACCCGTTGTGCCCGCCGGCAGTGCCGGCGCCGCGAAGACGAAACCGCCCCGGGGCGAGTGAGACGTCGTCCACCAGCACCAGCAGGTCGGACGCCGGATCCCAGGTGGGGGACCGGAGTCCCTTGAGGGCGTCGCCGCTCCGGTTCATGTACGTCACGGGTTTCACCAAACGGACGGGGACGCCTTTGAGCGTCCCCGAAGTGGCCACGGCCTGGTCGGCGCGGCGCAACGGGGTGAATCCCCACCGTGCCACCAGGTGGTCGATCAGCATCCAGCCCGCGTTGTGCCGCGTGCGTTCGTACTCGGGACCGGGGTTGCCGAGTCCCACGATCGCTCGCGCCATTTACTCGCCGGCGGTCTCGGCTTCCTCGCCCTTGCCCTTCTTGATCACCTCGGGCTCGGCGGAAGCGTCTTCCTCGACCACGGGCTCGACCTCGACCCGCGGGGCCACGACCGTCACGACAGAGAGCTCGCCGTCGTTGAGGATCTCGCACTTCGGCACGCTCAGCTCCGACACGTGCACCGAGTCGCCCACGGCGAGGTGCGACACGTCGACGTCGATGTGTTCGGGGATGTCGCCAGGAAGGACCCGGACCGAGAGCCGGTGCAGGATGTGTTCGAGGACGCCGCCATGGTTGCGCACGCCATCGGCGGTGCCCACCACATGCACGGCGACTTCGACGGTGATCGGCTCGCCGGCGACGACCGCATAGAGATCGAGGTGGATCACGTCGACCCGACGAACCGGGTTGCGCTGCACCTCGCGGACCAGCGCCTTGACCGGCGCGGCACCGTCGACGGCGACGTCGATGAGCGCCGTCTCGCCGCCGATGCGGTCGAGGAGGCGGCCGAGCGAGCGGGCGTCGAGCGAGAGCGCAATCGGGTCACGGCCGTGGCCGTAGATCACCGCCGGCACCTTGCCCTCGCGGCGAAGCGAGCGCGCTGCGCCCTTGCCGGTCATTGTGCGGCTCTCGGCCGCGAGTGTCACCTCGTCCATCCCTGCCTCCGTGCCACCGTCATCAGTCGAACAACGCGCTGACCGACTGGTCGCTGTGCGTGTACCCGATCGCCTTGGCCAGGAGTCCCGAAATCGAGAGCACCTTGAGCGCCGGGAAGTGGCGCTCGGGCGGAAGATTGATCGTGTTGGTGACCGCGATCTCGGTCACCGGTGCCGCGGACAACCGTTCGACGGCCGGACCCGACAGCAGCGCGTGCGTCGCGCATATATAGATGTCGTTGGCGCCCAGGCGCTTGAGCGCGTGAACCGCCTCTGCCATCGTCCCGCCGGTGTCGATCATGTCGTCGGGAATGATGCAGTCCTTCCCGCTCACGTCGCCCACCACGTTCAATACCTCGGCCACATTCGGCCCGGTCCGGCGCTTGTCGATGATCGCAAGCGACCCGTTGAGGCGCTTGGCGAAGCCGCGAGCCATCTTGGCCGAGCCGACATCGGGTGCCACTACCACCAGGTCCTGCAACTGCTTCTGCCGGTAATGGTTCACGAACACCGGCGCCGCGTAGAGATGATCGACCGGCAGGTCGAAGAACCCCTGCAACTGGTGCTGGTGGAAGTCGATCGCGAGCACGCGGTCGGCCCCGGCCTTCGACACCATGTTCGCCATCAGCTTCGCCGAGATCGCGACCCGCGGCTGGTCCTTGCGGTCCTGCCGCGCATACCCGAAGTAGGGAATGACGGCGGTGATACGCGCCGCACTCGCCCGCCGCGCCGCATCCATCAGCAGCAGCAGCTCGATCAGGTTCTCGGCGGGCGGGTTCGTCGACTGGATCACGTAGACGTCCCGGCCCCGCACATTCTCGTCAATCCGGACAAACAACTCCCCATCAGCGAAGCGCTTCAGCGTCACCCGGCAGAGCTGGGTATCCAGCTGCTGGGCGATCTCCTCGGCGAGCGGTCGATTGGCCGATCCGCTGAGCAGGAGCATAGGCTTGGACGACAGGGGCATTTCCGCCATAACGACAGCCCGAAAAGATAGCGGCGTGGGGGAGGGAGGGGCAAGCTGAGAGAGACTAGAGGCTAGAGACTAGAGATGCGGGACCCGTAAGCCGTAAGCCATAAGCCGTAAGCCATAAGCCATAAGCCGTAAGCCGGGGACTGGTGCCCTATGGCCTACGGCTTACGGCTGACAACGAGGCCTGGGTATCCCCACGCCCCCCATTGCCCCGCGTGGATTCGAACCACGATAACCGGATCCAAAGACCGGGGTCTTGCCATTGGACGACGGGGCAGTGGCCTAAAGAAAACGAATGTAGGGGCGGACGGGTAGCAGGGGGCTATTCATCCCGCCTCCGTCGCGATCACCTGCCCGTGCTTCGAGCCAAGCTGGCTGATCGCGTCGTCACGGTCGCGGCCATTCCGATACACCGCGAATAGCGTACTCCCTGAGCCGCTCATCCTGCAAAGCAGAGGACGGGTATTCACGAGCGCCTCGAAGCCCGAGCGGATCGCGGGAAACTTGCCGAACACCGCCGACTCAAAGTCATTGCCGCCAAGGCGCGCGATGTCGCTCCACCTCGACAGTACGTCGGTGTCGAGCGCGACCGTACCTCGAGGGCCTGCACTCGACCGGATCTCATCGACCCATTGATACGCCATTGCGGTCGGTACCGCCACACCCGGAAGCAGCAGCAACATTGGCAGCGCCGGGAGAGGCGGCAGGCGCAGCAGCCGCTGGCCGTGTCCCCACCCCAGCGCCAACGGCGCCTCGCTCGCCAGGAACGGCACATCGGCGCCCAGTCTGCTCGCCATCTGCATCACCTCGGCGCGCGGTACAGCGTCACGGGCGAGACGATTGACGAGGTGCAGCACCTGCGCTGCGTCACTCGAACCGCCACCGAGTCCGCCGCCGACCGGAATTCGCTTCGTGAGGTGAATCGCAACCCCGAACCGCTGCCCGGTCGCCGCCAACACCTGGCCGGCTGCGCGCCACGCCAGGTTCTCCTCGGCCGGCCCGACATCGGCGCCCTCGACGGTGAGCGCGATCCCTCGCTCGGTGCGCGTCACCGACACCGTGTCGGCCAGCGTGATCCGACAGAAGAGCGTCTCGATCCCGTGATAGCCATCGTTCTCCCGCGCCAGCACCCTGAGCAGGAGGTTCACCTTCGCGCGGCATTCCGCGGTCAGGGTGTCGGTCACGCCGGCTCCGCGGGCTGCTTGAGCGTTATCCCCGGCCTCGTCGCCGACCATGCGCCCAGCGCGGTGATGGGGATGAACGTCGTGACATGGTAGGTGAGCGCGAACGCGAGCCCGACACTCTCCGGGACGCCGTAGAGCGACAGCACCTTGACGATCACCAACTCGAAAAACCCGGCGTATCCCGGTGCCTGCGGGATCGCTATGCCGATCAACAGCACGCCCTGGAGGATGAGTGCCGCCGTGAAGGGCACCACAATGTTGAAGGCGTGGAAGCCGATCCAGAATGCCGCGGCATTGACCAGCCAGATGACCGTCGTCCACCCCAGTACCGCCGCCGCGAGGCGTGGATCGCGCAGCGCATTCAGCCCGCCGAGCATGCGGGCAGCGAAGTTGTGCAGGGCGCGACCCAACCGCCCTGCGGGCAACAGGCGATCGAACAGCGCCAGTGTGGTGGTGGAATACGCCGCTGCCATCGCGGCGATCCCGAGCGCCACCGCGCACGCCACGCCCACCCGAACCGCAGTGGTCGCGATCGGCGCGGTCGATCCCGGCAGCGTGACGCCGGCGCCGAATCCGGCATTCAGGAGACCCAGCGAGAGGAGCGCGACAACGACCAGTGCGTCCAGCACCCGTTCGACCGCAAGGCTGGAGAGAGCCGTGGCAAACGGAATCCGGCCGAGGCGGCTCACCACCGCGACGCGCAGGACCTCACCGGCGCGGAATGGCAGGGTGTTGTTGGCGGCGAATCCGATCGCGATCGCATGCCACATCGCGCCGGTCGACACCGGCGTGCCGTCGTCGCGGCGCAGCAGCGCGCGCCAGCGCGGGAGCCGGAGCGGGAAACAGAGCGTGGACAGGACGATCGCGCCGAGCATCGGCGCCACGCGCATCCCGGTGATCTCGGCCCATACGCTGCCGAAGGGCTGGTCCTTGAACGCGTACCAGACCATCGCCGCCGAGATGGCGATGCCGAGGGTGAGCGTGACTGTGCGCCGCCAGCGCGGCTCAGGCGGCGTCACGCGCCAGCGGGATCAGGTCGGCGAGCTCTTCGATCAGTGGACGGAGGGTGGGCGCGCTCGGTGTACCCGTGTCCACCAGCTGCGCGAGTTCGGCGTGGAGTTCACCGATCCGATCGAGCGCGCGGGCGCCGCGAAAGAGCAGGGTTCCGATCTCGACGACGGGCACCTCGAGCGCGTCGGTGTTCGACGGTTGTGGCGCCGCCGCTTCGGCGCGGGCCAGCGCCCGGCGAGTCCGGAACGCGGCCTCGAGTCGCGACGGCTCTCCCGCGGCGTGCGGCGGGACGCCATCGGGCAACGCTGGCTCCGCGTTCGGAGCGAGTGATTCAATCGGTACAACATCGTCGTCGGGGGCGAGCGTCGCGATGTCGACGATGTCGTCGTCGTAGTCCAGTGCCGCGATATCGACCACTGCATCAACATCGTCGGGCGCGAGCTGTTCGATCGGCACGATATCATCGGACGACGTGCCATGAGCCGCGCCTGAAAGCGCTGCTGCGCCAAGCACGCCTGAAAGGATGCGATCGCGATCGGTGCGCAGCACGGACTGGTCGTGCTCGCTGCCGGCATTGACCAGGAACTGGCCGCAGTCGCGCACCAGCTTCAGGAATGCGTCGGGCCGGGAGTTCGGCATGCCGGCAGCCAAGGCGCTCCGGATCGCGTTGGTCATTGGCAGGAGGAAGCGGCCGGTGCCGCTGCGCGAAGGCATTGTCGAGAGCGTTCGGTGCAGGACAAAGAGCCGCAGGTCACGCGCGGCGGACGCGTCGGTTCGGGCCAGCGATTCGGCGGCCAGGACCAGGTGATCGCCCACACTCACCAGTTCGACCGGCAGGGGATCAGCGTCGCCCTGCGGCGGAAGCGCGCCACGGTGTACCACCGACTCGGCGCCATCGGGTGCGAGCGACGCAATTGCCACGACGTCGGCCTCGCTGGTGTAGCTGTTGAGAAGGCGTCGCGCGACACCTTCCAGCGCAGCGGGGGGCGTCACCCGCCCGCTGTCGGCGATGCCACGGGCCATTTCGCCCAATGCGCGCGCGGCATCGGTGAAGACGCTGGCTGCGTCGGGCGGGGCTGGGTGGTCGTCCAGCAGCGTGCGGGTTGCGACCTCCATCGCGTCGAGGAGCTCGGGCAGGGGCGTGAGGTCGGTGGAGGCCCCCAGCCCGCGCAGAGCCCGCATCCGTTCGAGCACCGCGGCGAGTGCCGCCGGTGGCGGCACCGGTGCGAGCGCCCTGGCGGCTTCCTCCAG
>JACDBX010000161.1 GCA_013694695.1 Gemmatimonadales bacterium
GGATGAGCCGACCCTCTGCATCGGTGTTCTGCACCTCGATCGTCTTGCCGAAATGCGAGTTCACCACGTCGCCCGGCTTGTAGGCGGTGCCCGACGGCATGTTCTCGGCCGATGGCACCAGGCCCACCACGTGCAGCTTCGGCTTGAGGTGACCCAGCATTTCGAAGGTACCGAGCACGGCCGCCGCGCCGGACATGTCGTACTTCATGTCCTCCATCGACGGTGCCGGCTTGATCGAGATCCCCCCGGTGTCGAACGTGACGCCCTTGCCGACCAGCACGACCGGCGCGTCCGCACTTCCCTTGTACTCCAGCACGATGAACCGGGGCTCCAATGCACTGCCCTTCCCGACTGCGAGCAGGGCGTGCATTCCCTCGGCCTCGATCGCCGCGCGATCCATCACCGTCACCGTGAAACCGTGTTTCGTGGCGAGCTCGCGGGCACGTTCACCGAGATACTCGGGCGTGCAGGTGTTGCCCGGGAGCATCTGGAGGCCGCGGGTGAATGCCTGTCCGGCGGCGATGCCATTGCCGCGCTCGACACCGCGGCAGAAATCCCCATCGTCGGTCGGGATGATGATCTCCACGCGCTCGAACGGCGGTTTCGGATCGTCGGACGGACGCTTGAGGTCGGGGTAGTGCCACGCACCGAACGGGAGCCCCTCTGCCAGCGCCTGGCCGACCCGGTCGGCCGGCAGCGTGGTGTTGTCGGCGAGCCAGAAGACCACTGCCGACGGCACGCACAGAGTGCGGGCCCGCTTTCCCGCGATCATCGCGGCGCGCCGGATCGCGCCCGCGTCGGGTTCCGAGTCGAGGCCCACCAGCAGGATTCGCTGTGCCTTCCCGGTGGGGTAAATCAGCGCGGTCTCGTTCTTCTTCCCGCCGAAATCGCTGGCCGCCCAGCATCGTGCCAGTGCCCCATCACATGCAGCGTCGAGCGCCCCAAGACCATTCGGCATGGGTCCTTTTGGTACCGGAATGATGAGGAGGGGAGTTTCGATCTCGACGGGTTGCATCGAGCGGCAGACAACGGAGAGCCCCATGGCGGTCCCGGTGGAATGAGAGAGGTTCAAGCGGTGTGGTGATCGCGGTTTCGCGACCACGCCAGCAATGCCGAGGGCGGGATTCGAACCCGCAAGCCGTTGCCGGCAAACGATTTTGAGTCGTTCGCGTCTACCAGTTTCGCCACCCCGGCGGGTGACCTGTCGGGCGGAAGAATGGGCCCCCGACGCCGCTCCGGCAAGCGCACGCGCGGCGAGGGCCGTTCAAGCCCGCGCCCCGCGCCGCTTTCTCCTCGAACAAAAAGGCTGCTCGACCGTTCAGGGTACCCTTGGCCGCCCGGCGGCCGCCTCGGGATTGTTGAGCATCGTGCGGACCTGGTTCAGCATGCGGTCACGCAGCAACAGGAACTGCCCGCGCTGTACCGGCGAGAGGATCTCGTTCAGTTCGCGCATCTCGCTGCGAAAGGTCTCCGCATGGGCGACCCGATTGGCGGTGATTGCGTCCA
Organism: Gemmatimonadales bacterium; assembly: GCA_013694695.1. Lineage (GTDB taxonomy): Bacteria > Gemmatimonadota > Gemmatimonadetes > Gemmatimonadales > GWC2-71-9 > Palsa-1233. The sequence goes on from JACDBX010000161.1 coordinate 1,507, forward strand.
CGAGTCGCGCCACGCTGTCGGCATTGGCCGCGATCCCCGGGCGAAGCTGCGCCATCAGTGCCTGCCTGGCAACACGATCAGCTTCGTCGAGATCGGCCCGTCGCGTGCCCGACGCCTCCAATGCGCGCCCGAGGCGCTGCGCCTGGTCATCGTTCAGCGCCATCTCCTGCCGGGCGCGGCGGAGGAAGGCCTCCTCGACGCGAGCCCGCAACACCGGGGCTCGCGGGTTCATGCGCTGCTGCTGTGCCTGGACCGGCATCGTCCCCGCCGCGACCAGGATCATCGCGCAGATTGTCGTCCGCATCATTCGCCCTCCACCGAAAGGATCAGTTCCTCGAGCTGTTCGTCGTTCAGGTCGCCAAGTCTCGGGATCGCCGCGCCACCGTCGAGATCAGCGTCCGCGTCGGCAACACCGGCGAGGATCACCTTGAGCTGCGGCTCGCTCAGCGCCTCGAGCTCCGGGAACATTGCCGTTGCCTGCTCGGTGGGGACCTCGATGCGGTCGCCACTACCTGATGTGGCCCGATGCGACGACGTGAGCCCCAAACCGATCAGCGCGGCGGCGGCCACCCCGATCGCCAGCTCCGTCCACCGCTTTCGCGGCGCGGACAGCGGGGCATGGACCAGCCGCGCACGAAGGCCAGCTGCGACCCGTGCTCCATCGATCGATGACGCGCGACCCAGCTGCGCTGCGGCGCTGACGACCGTCCAGCTCTCGCGACAATCATCGCAGAGCGCGAGGTGGGCGGCGTCGTGGTCGTTCCACGCGGTTCGAGCGGCTGCGACGTCGACCATCGCATCGCGCATCCGTTCACATTCGTTCACTGGATCCACTCCTTGAGCTGCCGCACTGCATGGTGGTAGTGTACGCGGGCCGCACCCGGCGTCGTTCCTGCCGCGCGGGCCGCATCGTTGTAGTCCATTCCCTGCTGCGCCCGGAGCAGGAAAACCGCGCGTTGCATCGGTGGAAGCCGCAGCAACGCCGCCGAAAGCCTGGCCTCGATGTCCGATGCGACGAGCTCGGCTGCCGGATCGGCGTGGTGCGCCACGTCGTGTCCGTCAAGGGAGAGCACCGTCCGGCCCTTGCCCTGCCGGAACCGGTCGCGGAGAACGTTGGCGCCGATCCGGAAGAGCCACCCCCGAAAGCTGCCTTCGCCCCTCCAGCTCTCGACCCGACGGAACGCGCGGAAGAAGGCGTCCTGGAGGATGTCCTCGACATCGCTGCTGGCGGCGCCGAGTGCGACGAGGTAGCGTCCGAGCGCCGGGGCGTGCCGATGGACCAGCTCAGAGGCCGCGAGTTCGTCGCCTCGCCGCCACGCAGCGACGAGGTCTTCATCGGAAGAAAGTTCGAAGGCGATCGCGGCCATTGCTCCGGTGACGAAACCGTGGTGCAGATGTTAAGGCGCCGACCGAACGCTCAACCAGCACCTGCAGGGGGACCCCGTGAACAATCTCGCGCCGCGGCTGCCACTTGTCATTGCCCACCGGGGCGCGTCTGGCCACGCCGTCGAGAACTCCTGGCACGCGATCGGGCTCGCCGTGAGCATGGGATGCGAGGGGATCGAGATCGACGTGCATGCGACGCGGGACGGCGCCCTGGTGGTCCACCACGATCCCGTGTTGCGCGGCGGTCTCGTTATCGGCCACGCAACGCGGGACCAGGTCCTCGACAGCGCACTCGCCGACGACTCAGCCCCGCCCCTGCTCGACGCCGTCCTGGCCCGGTACGGCGCTGCGATCCAGATCTTTATCGAGGCGAAGTCGCTGCCACCGGGCGCCGACGCGGCACTGCTTGCGATCATCGATGCCTCCGCGGCTCCGGGTAACCTGCACGTGCACGCCTTCGACCACCGGATCATCGCGCGGCTCGGTGCACTCAGACCTGACCTCTCGCTGGGGGTGCTGTCGGCGTCATATCCACTCGACCCGGTCGCTGCAATGCGCGACACCGGCGCCAGGACACTCTGGCAGGAGCATCACCTGATCGACGCCGCGCTGGTCGAGGCGGCACATGCGTTGGGGGGTCAGGTGATCGCGTGGACCGTCAATTCGCGCCGGGACGCGGAGCGACTCACGACGCTTGGTGTCGCGGGACTCTGCGGCAACTGGCCGGAGCGGCTGCGCGCTCCCGAAGGCTGACGGATGCACAAAGGGGGCACCGCATTCGGCGCCCCCTGATCGTGTTGCGATGCCGTCCGGACTCAGGCCGTCGCGGCGTCCTGCGGATACACCGAGATGCGGAGCCGATCGCGATCCTTGCGCTCGAACTTGACCACGCCGTCGATGTAGGTATGCAGCGAGTCATCCTTGGCGCGGAAGACGTTGCGGCCCGGATGGAACTTGGTGCCACGCTGCTTCACGAGGATGCTGCCCGCCGTGACCCGCTCGCCACCGAAGTGCTTGACGCCGAGGTACTGCGGATTCGAATCGCGACCGTTGCGGCTGGAGCCGACGCCCTTTTTATGTGCCATGACTCACCCTATCCGAGGACAACGTCGGTGATGCGGACTTCGGTGTACTTCTGCCGATGCCCGGTCTTGCGCCGATAGCCCTTGCGGCGCTTGAACTTGAACACGTAGATCTTGTCTTCCTTGCCATGCCCCACGACCTCAGCCATCACCGAGGCGCCCGAAACCATCGGCGCACCAGTCTTGATGGAATCACCGCTCGACGTGAGCAGGACCTCGTCGAAGGTCAGCTTGTCGCCGGCGACGGCCTTTTCCTGGTATGGCAGGCGAATCGATCCACCCTTTACGGCGCGGAACTGCTTACCCAGTGCCTTGAAAATCGCGTACATAGTGCCCTTCTGGTCGTGGTCCGTGGACTACAGCCCCCAAGAATAGTGCCGAGCTCGCCGGGAATCAAGGCCAAGCTACGCCACCGCATACAGTTCGGTGACGTCCCGCCCCGCCGGCCGGCTCATCAGACGGAACTCGTCGAGCCGGAGCATCGGGTCATCCCGGACCTCCAGCTCGATGCTCCCCTGCCGCCCCAGCATCGCAACGAGCTTCGGCTCTTCCTCGATGAGGTAGAGCGCCACGTCGGGATGGAGGCGGATGGCGAGGCGCCGCTCCTTCTTCTCCATCGCGGCCCGCTGGAGCGCCCGTTCGAGCCGGCGGGAGACCACCTCTGGCGAGAACACCCGACCGGTGCCGTGGCAGGTTCCGCACTCCCGGGTCATCGATGCCCAGAGCGACGGCCTGACCCGCTGGCGGGTCATCTCGATCAGCCCGAGTTCCGATACGGCATACGCCCGGGTGCGCGCCCGGTCGCGGCCAAGATGGGTTCGGAGCTCCTGCAACACGCGATCGCGGTTCCCTTTCGATTCCATGTCGATGAAGTCGCAGACGATGATACCGCCCACGTCGCGCAGCCGGATCTGGCGTGCGATCTCGCGGGCCGCCTCGACGTTGGTGCGAAGGATCGTCTTCTCGGGATCGCGCTTGCCAGTGTATCGGCCGGTGTTCACATCGATCGAGACCAGTGCCTCGGTCGGCTGGATGATCACGTAGCCACCGGTGGGAAGATCGACGCGGGGCTTGAAGAGATCGCGGAGCTCCTGTTCCACCCGGAAGGTGTCGAAGAGCGGGGCGTCGTCGCCGTAGAAATGCACCCGCTCGATCAGCTCGGGGTCGATCATCTCGAGGTACTGTGAGATCTCGTGGTGCAATTCCTTCGAGTCGACCCAGAGTGCGTCGACCTTGTCGGAAAAGACGTCGCGGATCAACGAGCGGGTGAGCGATGCCTCGCGGTGCAGCAGCGCCGGGGCGCGTCGGCCCTGCCCCTGCTTCCGCTTCACCTTGTCCCAGGTGTCGACCAGCGTTGCGATCTCGCGGCGAAAGTGATCCTCGGTGACCCCCTCGGCGACGGTGCGTACGATCATGCCGCCGGCATCGGATGGCAGGATCCGGGAGACCATCTCGCGGAGCTTGGCGCGCTGTTCGCGGCTCTCGATCTTGCGCGAAATTCCGACTTTCGAGGCGTACGGCATGTAGACCAGGAAGCGACCGGCGAGCGAAATCTGGGCGGTCACGCGGCAGCCCTTGGTCGAGATCGGCTCCTTGGTGACCTGGACCGGTATGGTCTGGCCCTTCTTCAGTATCTCGGAGATGTCGGGGACGGCCCGTCGGGCTCCAACCTCACGGCGGCCACCGTCGCCGCGGCGCTTTACTGCAGGGACAACAGCGCTCTCCTCGCTTCCTTCCTCGACCTCGGCGACCTCCTCGTCCTCCGCTTCATCGCGATCGGCCGGGTCGTCATCGTCCTCCGGTTCGAGCAGGTCTGACGCGTGCAGGAAGGCGCTCTTCTCGAGGCCGATGTCGACGAACGCGGCTTGGATACCGGGGAGGACCGCTTCGACGCGGCCCAGGTAGACGTCGCCTACGGTACGTCGCTGGTCGGGGCGATCAACCAGCAGCTCAACGAGCCGGTCGTCCTCGAGGATGGCAACGCGCGTCTCGCGCGGCGTGCCGGAAATCAGGATCTCGCGCTTCACGGAAGTCTCTTTTGCGCGGCACGTCTCGACGTCGAGCGTGCCCTGGCGCGGTCAATTGTGGGCGCCGACGCCGATGATCGGCGGCGGGGGGCCGGTCCGGTCCCGTATCCTGTTCCGCCCCGCGGCGGGAACTGCGGCACCCTGCCAGCGAGAGCCCCGACCGGCACCGGCGGGCGCGGGCGACGGGGGGCGTGACCGACCATGCGAGGTCGATGGCGCCCCCTGCCGTCCCGGCCGAAACCGAGGGCTGGGGCTGTCGCTTCTGTATGAGGCAGCGTGCCTGGGATGCGGCGATGATCCGGCGAAAACCATCCAGAACCATGCATGCAACTGCCCGGGTCCTCGCCAGTTGGCGAGCGACGCGATGTGGGGGACGATCACACCGGGTGGGTTGCATCGCAGAAGGATATGCGGCTGCGGCACTTGCGACAACTTGGGGGGAGGTCAGAAAGTTCCTGCCCGAACCCCCGGCCGGGATGTGACGTTTCATTTCGGTCGCGGGTTGGACACCACTCGGCAACGCGGCCAACCGATAGTACTTTCAGGATATCCACCACAACGTGCGGAGCCCATGAACGTCCCCCACTCCATCGCCCGCAGGTGCCTGGCCGCCGCACTCGCCATTGCCGTCGCGGCGTGCGGCGGCGATGGCTCGAACCAGCCCGGTCCGCCGGCCTCGCTGGAAGTGGTTGCTGGAAGTGGACAGTCAGCCGTTGTGACCAACTTTGTCTCGATCGCACCGAGCGTCCGGGTTCGCGACGCGAACGGGAATGCCCTGTCGGGGATCGTCGTCCGATACAGCGTGCAGAGTGGCGGCGGCACCGTCACGGGTGACTCCGCCCGCACTGACGTCAACGGGGTGGCGCCGTCAGGAAGTTGGCGGCTGGGCGGCACGCTTGGCGCCCAGACGTTGCGGGCGGCTGCGCAAGGCGCTTCGGTCACGATCACGGCCACGGCGACGTCCGGTCCGCCCGCGGTGGTGGTTCCTGTCTCCCCGCAGTCCTCAGCGGCTCTGGTGGCGGCCTCCGTGACGCCTGTCCCGTCGGTGGAGATTCGAGACGGCTTCGGCAATGCGTTGGCAGGGGTACCGGTCACTTTCACTGTCACGCTGGGCGGCGGCACGGTCACTGGCGGGTCGGCCACGACGGACGGTGGCGGTCGGGCTGCGGTCGGGTCGTGGACCCTCGGCTCTGCCGCCGGCCTGAACCGCATCATCGCCCGGGCCGGCGGCGCGTCGTTGATCTTTGAGGCGCAGGCCCTCGGCGCGGCACCCGTGGCGGCCAGCGCCGAATCGCCTACTGCCCAGAACGGATTCCTCCGCTACATGGTCCCGAAGCTCCCGCGAATCAAGCTGGTTGATGGCTTCGGCAATCCGTCGCCCGGTATTCCGGTGACGTTCGCGATCGTGGGCGGTGGCGACGCCGTACTCACCGGCACCAACACCGTGACCGACGCCGTTGGCATCGCAACGCCGTCCGATTGGCGGATGGGCGTCGCGGCCACCAGCACCGTCGAGGCAACGATCGGCGGAGGGTTTGGCCTTCCGAAGGTGACCTTCACCGCCACCGGCACGACATCACCGTTCCTGATCGACATCCGCTTCGTGACACCGATGATCCCCGACCTCCGCGACGCGTTCGCGGAGGCCGGGCTCAGGTGGATGGGGATCATCACAGCCGACATCCCCGATGTTCCGGTGACGATTCCATCGTCGGCGTGCGGTTTTGTCGCCACAGGCCCGGTCAACGAAACTGTCGATGACCTGGTGATCTTCGCGCAGGTCACGTTCATCGACGGGCCAGGGAATGTGCTGGGTCGGGCTGGCCCGTGTGTAAGGCGAACCACTACGCGCTTGACCACGATCGGCGGCATGGAGTTCGAGGAAGCTGACCTGATAAACCTCAAGGTCAGCAACCGCCTGATCCCGGTAATCACCCACGAGATCGGGCACCTCCTCGGAATCATCAAGGACACGTGGGTAGATCGCGGGCTGATCTCCGACGCGGGCTCTGCGGATCCCATCTTCACTGGCACCGAGGCGAACGCCATCTGGCCGTCATTCACGATTTCGCACATTGGGCGACTCGTCCCACTTCACAACGCAGACGGCGCGGGGTCGGCCGATTCGCATTGGCGCGAAAGCGTGCTCGAGAACGAGTTGATGACCCCCTTCGTGGAAGCAAGCGGTGTGTTCATGCCGCTGTCTCGCCTCACCATCGCATCGCTCGCGGACCTTGGCTACATGGTCGACATGAACAAGGCCGACCCGTTCCTCACCAACATCTCGTTCCCGACCGATATGAGCATCCGGTACCCCGGGTTTCTCCTCAACGAGCAACTGTACCCGGCCAAATACGAGGTCGACCCAGTCGGCAGGCTCAAGCCGATCAACTGACCGCGGTCGGCCGGGGCGCTCAGCTCCGGCTGCTGCACCGGTCGCAACCGCTGCACCGCCGCAGCGTCTCGCCAAACCATCCGATCAGCATTCGGCGCCGGCATTCTCGCGCAGTGGCGTAGCGCATCATGGCGGTGAGCCGACGCTCGGCCTCGCGCTTCCGCCGCCGCACTCCCTGCCAGTTGACGCGCCCGCGATCGGGGCGCAGTTCCGCGCTGAGCCGGTCGATCGACGCGACCACTCCTGCCGGCTGCCTTGCGCGCAGCGACGGATCGGCCCACGCACGCTCGACCAGCCGCTCGGGCGGGAACGTGACGTCTAGCTGCTGTCGCGGCGTCACGTCGTCGGCGGGATGATGGAGCAGGACGCATCGCGACGCACCGCCGTCCCGACCAGCCCTCCCGGCCTCCTGGTAGTACGACTCGGGGGTGCCGGGGCTGGACCAGTGCACCACCAGGCGGACATCCGGCTTGTCGATGCCCATGCCGAACGCGCAGGTGGCGACCACGACTCGAAGGTCGTCGCCGAGGAAGCGTTCGAGCGTTGATCGCCGTTCGTCCGGTGTCATGCCGGCATGGTACGGCGATGCATCGACGCCAGCCTCTCGCAACACCCGGGTGAGTCCGTCGACCAGCCCGCGGGTTGGCGCATACACGATCGCCGGATCGCGCGACGCCCGGACCAGCACCACAAGCTTGGCCAATCGATCGTCACGCCCTGATACCGGCACCACGTCGAATCGCAGGTTCGGGCGATCGAACGAGCCGACGATCGTCGCGGTGTTGGGCCTCAGCGCGAGCGCACTCGCGATCTCGTTGCGCACCTCGGGCGTGGCACTCCCGGTGAGGGCGATGCACTGTGGCCCACCGACGGCCTCCCGTGCCGCACGAAGCGCACGATAACTCGGTCGGAAATCGTGACCCCATTCGACAATGCAGTGTGCCTCGTCGACGGCGAGCCGTGTCACGGGAATGCGACGGGCGACCAGCTCGTCGGCCAGGCGGGTCAACCGTTCGGGCGACGTGTACAGCAGGCGCAATGTGCCCGCGGAAGCCGCCATGAGCGCGGCGTCCTGGGATTCGCGACTCACCGTGGAGTTGAACGCAACCGCTTCGACGCCGCGGGCGTAGAGCGCACCCACCTGATCCTGCATCAGCGCAATCAACGGCGAAACCACCAACGTGAGACCGCGGGTGGCCAGTGCAGGCACCTGGAAGCAGACCGACTTGCCGCCGCCGGTGGGAAGCACCGCGAGCACGTCACGCCCGGCCATGAGTGGAGCCACGACGCGTGCCTGAAGGGGTCGGAAATCAGGGTGACCGAATGTGACCTGCAGGACGTGACGGGCGACCTCGAGCGATGTCATGCATCGACGATGGCATGCAAGACCGTGCGGACGGGGTACCTCGGTGCGCGGCGTGGGGCGCCGCGACGCGCTACTGCTGGCTGGGTCCGGGGGGGATCTTGCCCCCGGGCACGAAGCGGAGCCCGATCGCCACCACGAGCACCGCAATGGCGACCCACGTGATCCGACGGTCCGCCGCCAGCACGGCGACCAACGCCATGGTGAGCCCGATGAGCGACAGCACGAACCGGAATCGGATGAGGGTCATGACAGAAATTCCTGGATGCGGTGGCGGAAATCCGGTGTGGATCGGGAGAGTGCGTTCACGCGCGCGCCGAGCAACACGCCATCGGCAAAGGACATCCCGTCGAGTTCGGTGAAAAGCTGCTTGGTGAGTGCGAATGCCGTCGTGCTCGACTCCGCCAAGGCGGCAACGACTTCAGCCGCTCGTTCATCAAGTGTATCGGCCGGGACCACTCGGCTCACAAGGCCAAGAGACAGCGCCTCGTCGGCGTCGACCAGCCGACCGGTACCCACGAGGTCGAACGCGCGCTTCTCGGTGACCGATCGCCTGAGCAGCGTCATCACCATCGCCGGCACGAACCCGCGGGCGATCTCGGGAAAGCCCATCCGGGCGGTGTCCGCCGCGATCACGATGTCGCACGCCAGCGCCAGGCCGGCACCACCGGCCAGCGCGCGACCCTGCACCACCGCAACAGTGGGCTTAGGGAGCCGACGCAGCGCGAGAAAGATCTCGCCCAGGCCGAGCGCATCACGCTCGTTCTCGTCGAGCGAGTTGTCGACGGACGCCAGCATCTCGCCGAGGTCGGCGCCAGCACAGAAATCGTTGCCTGCTCCGCGGATCACCACCACCCGCACTTCCGGCTCGAGCTCGGCGCGCGCCATGCCTTGCGCCAGCCCGTCAATCATCGCGGTGTTGAGGGCGTTGCGCTTGTCGGCGCGATCGAGGGTCAGTGTCATCACGCCGCGATCGAGCGATGTCGTGAGGCCCGAACTCATCCGGCCCGCTCCATCGCCTTCTTCGCCACCTTGGCGGGGACATCGACCTTCATGCGCAGCAGTGCGGTCGAGTACACCTTGCCCTGCGCATCGGTCTTGAGCGACAGCGTCCCGCCGCCATCGAGCGCACCGTGCAGCAGGAAATTGAGCGCGTTGAGGTTGGGAAGCTCGAAGCGCTCGACGTCGCTCACCATCCCCTTGAAATGCCTGGCCACTCGCTTCCGGGTGACCTGGTCGACCAGGATGTCGTAGTAGCCGGGCTTGAGGGCGATGAGCCCGACGTTGGCGGTGTCGCCCTTGTCGCCGGACCGCGCGTGCGCGAGATACCGCAACTCGATGGATGCCATCAGATCATCTCCACGCGCACGAA
>JACDBX010000162.1 GCA_013694695.1 Gemmatimonadales bacterium
TCTCCAATGAGATGCCGGCCCGATTCACGTGTTCGACCCCCGACACCTCAGGAGCCGATCGTTCAGGCGGCCACCTCAAGCGCCGCGTGGGCGAGCAGCGCGGTGGGCTCGCTCACGGCAAGCGCACTATCGTCGAGAGAAGTGATCGCGATCCGCCACTCCGCCCCCCCAGCCTCTTCTGCCGCGGCCGCGCGAAGACGCTCTGCAAGACGCGCTGCCCCGTCCGGCCCGATTCCGCCCGCCAGCACGGCGAAGCTGTCGGGCCCCAGGCGGCCAGCCGCGTCAGAAGCACGCGCCCGGGAACGAAGGATCGCGGCAATGCGGTCGGACTCGCGCGATCCCGGCCGCACCGCGGCAATGGCCACGCAGGCCATGCCCCCACCGGTTCGCCTTGCCTCGCTCGCGAGTTCGGTCGCACGGCGCTCCATTCCCGCTCGGGTGTAGAGGCCCGTCGCGTTGTCAAACAGGTTCTGCCGCATGGCCTGCACCGACTCGAGCCGCGCTGCCAGGAATACGCGAACCTTGTGCAACAGCGCCTCGCCGTCGAGCGGCTGACCGTAGAACTCCCACGCACCGGCCTCATAGGCGGCCAACCTCTGTTGGCGCCCTGACGGGCCCGCCGTCGTGATGAGGATCGGAGTGGAAGCCCCGAATCGCGGGTCGGCCCTGAGCTGGGAGCACACGTTCACGCCACTGATATCGGGAAGCTGAAGATCCAGGATGAGGAGGTCGGGGAGTACACGTGCGGCGACGGCGAGCGTCTCGTGACCGGTGAGCGTCCTGACGACTCGCATTCCGGCAGCGACCAGGATCGTTTCGAGCGATCGCGCGGTCCACTCATGGTCGTTCGCGATGAGCACGAGCCCAGCCCCTGGGGAAACCGGCGAGGATCCATCGTCAGCGAGGCGCATGGCATACCTTGGAAGAGAGACTGATGCACCAGCGCAACGGGTTTCCCCGCGTCGCAACAGTTCACGTGGACGTCGGGGCCGAGGCGCACCTCACCCCGGATAGCCACAAGTAACGATACAGCAACACGTTGACGCGGCCAACGACCGACGCGGAGAACCGGTCGTCGAACGAACCGGCCGCTCGATACGCGCGAACACATGCAAGCAGTCTGCCGGGGCATCGGAAGGCTACGAGCGCTTGGTCGACCCAATATGCCGGCCGGCTGGCCATGGAGGCGAAACGCCACAGTCTGTGGCAGTGCTTCCACACCCGCCCCCTCCACGGCCGGCAGCTCGGCCACCCCAGACGACGGAAGTCGAGTACCTGCAGCGAGTTGGTACACCTGTTGCTTCACGGCATCGGGGGGAACGGCACTTGCCCCCCTGAGCAGCCGTGCAGCATACCAGAAACTCGGAGTTCGATGTGCACCGGATTCGCCTGATCGCACTGATCGCATTGGCCACCCTCACGGGTGCAGCTCATGCACCACTCGCCGCCCAGGTATCGCAGGCCGATTCACTGGTCGCCATGCTGGCCGCTTCGACCCGATCCGGGGTCAGCCGGGCGGAGCTTGAGGCGTCGCTGGTAGAGATCGAGCGGATCCTGGCGTCTGGTGGGTACTCCGGTGCACTGAAGTCAATCAAGCGGGACGAGGCGGTGTTGATTCGCCATCGGCTCGCTGAAGGTGACATCCGGCCCGGCGATGTGATCCGGGTGGCGGTCGCGAGCGACGCCGCCGTGACCAACAACTATGTGGTCACACCAAGCATGGCGATCGTTGTTCCCTCACTCGGAGCCATTTCCATGCGCGGGCTGCTGCGCTCGGAGGTCGAGCCCCACCTGCAGCGGGAGATCGCACGGTTCCTCCGGGATCCCGTCGTGATGGCCGACGCCCTCATCCGCGTCTCCGTTCTTGGCGGCGTGGGTCGGCCGGGATTCTATTCCGTGCCTGCCGGTCAGGCCATCTCGGAGGTGATCATGACGGTCGCGGGCGGGCTCGGCGGCAACGCCGATCTGGAAAAGAGCTCGGTGCATCGTGGCGACCGCGAGATCGTCTCCTCCGACGCCTTCACCACCGCGCTGCGCGATGGCCTGACCCTCGACCAGCTCAACATGCAGGCCGGCGACGAGATCATGGTGGGGGTGAAGAAGCCAGGCACGCTGAGCAGGGCGCTTGCCATCGTGACCGGTGTGGGATCACTCGCCTACCTGCTTTCGCAGGTCTTCTAATACAAGGATGCGGACGTGTACGAAGTGGTTCGAACTCCCGAGGATCTCCTGACGGACGTGAAACAGCACGACGTGGCCACCACCGGTGAGCATGCGGCGACGCATGTCAACCATGAGCGCGCGATCCGGGCGTTGAACGTGGTCGTTGCGCTTGTCGCACTCGTGGTGTGCCTGCCGGTCTTCGTGCTTATCGCCATTGCCATCAAGCTCACTTCGCGGGGCCCGGTGATCTATACCCAGACCCGCGTCGGTCTCGATGCCAGGCAGCGCGGCACGCCCCGCGACGATTCGCGTCGGGCCAGCGACATCGGTGGCAAGCCGTTCGTCATCTACAAGTTCCGCACGATGACCACGAACGCCGAGTCGGCCGGCCAGGCGGTTTGGGCCACCGCCCACGACCAGCGAGTCACGCGGGTGGGGGCCTTCCTTCGTAGCTGCCGACTCGATGAACTGCCACAACTCGTGAACGTCATCCGCGGCGAGATGAACATCGTCGGCCCGCGCCCCGAGCGACCCCAGCTCTTCGCCCAACTCCGCGAGCAGATCCCGCACTACCAGCGGCGCCAGCGGGTCCCGCCGGGAATCACCGGCCACGCGCAGGTTCACCTGCAATACGACACCTCGGTCGATGATGTGCGGCGCAAGGTATCGCACGACCTCGAGTACATCGCGAAGCGGAGCCTTTGGCAGGACATGATCATCATGGTCAAGACCATCCCGGTGATGCTGTTCCGGAAGGGCGGGTGGTAGCTCCGGCGATGCCGGGGAGTGCCGATGCCATTCGCCTCCCTCCGTCCGACTGGTCGGCACGAGATTATGCGCCGCTTGCGGTGGCCCTGACTGCATTCGGGCTTCTCTTTGCGGAACCCGCACGGACACTGGCGCGCGACTGGTGGATCAATCCCGACGCGGGGCACGGGCTGCTCCTCTTCCCCGTTTCAGCCTGGCTGGCGTGGAAGGCCGGGCTCGTTCGGGACCGGGCGCCGCAACCTCGGCTGGGCACGGCGGTGATGATCGCCGCAGTGGCCCTGCGCTACCTCTCGGGGTTGGCCGCCGAACTGTTCACGATGCGTTTCTCGATGTGGCTGGCAGCGATCGGCGTCGTGGTGTTTGCGTTCGGCCTGCGCCAGGTGCGGCATTGGTGGCTCCCGGCAAGCCTCATGCTGCTATCGATCCCGCTTCCCGCCACGATCACCAATTCCCTCGCGATCCCATTGCAGTTCCGCGCCTCGAAACTGGGCACGGCGCTGATCGAATGGCGCAACATTCCGGTGCGCACCAACGGCAACGTGATCTCGATCCCCGGCCAGACGCTCTTCATCGCCGAGGCGTGCAGCGGACTTCGCTCGCTCACCGCGCTGGTGTCGCTGGGCGTGATGATCGGGGGAATCTGGCTCAGGAGCGTGACGGGTCGGGTGGCGCTGATTGCGCTCACGATCCCGATTGCGATCGTGGTCAATTCCTTCCGGATCTTCCTGACTGCCTTCCTGATGTACTTCGTCGATCCGGCCCTCGGTCGCGGATTCATGCACGAAAGCGAGGGCTGGGCATTGTTCGTGGTGGCATTTGGATTGATCGGCGGCGTTGGTGCACTGATCGCGACGATCGAGCAACGCGCGATTCGATGGAGGACACGTGATGCGTGAACCAGTGCGGTGGATTCCCGGCCTGCTCTTCGGCGTGGGTGTGATGGTGAATGCCATCCTTGTGACCGGCCGCGTCAAACCCACCCCGCTCGCGGCGCCGATCTCGGGCATATCGCGGGTGTTCGACGGCGTGCCTGGCACCGACATCGTCGTGCCTGATGCAGAGCAACGCGTGGCGGGGTTCACCGATTACGTGCTGCGCACCCATGACGTGGGTGGGGTCCCGAAGTTCACGGTGTATGTCGGCTACTACGATGAACAGCGCCAGGGAAAGACGATCCACTCGCCTCGCAACTGCCTTCCTGGTGCAGGGTGGGAACCGGTCGACTCGCGGGTCGAGCAGGTGGTGCTCGGCTCAGGCGACACGGTCACGGTAAATCGGTATCACATCGTTCGTGGGCCGGACCAGTCAATCGTGTATTACTGGTACCAGGGCCGTGGGCGCGTCGCGGCCAATGAGTATGCGGTCAAGTACGAGCTGCTGCGGGACGCGGCGCTCAGGGGACGGACGGAGGAGGCGCTGGTGCGGATTGTGGTTCCAGTGGGCGACCAGGGCCCAGCTGCCGCTGATGCCCTCGGAATGCGGGTGGCGCGCGACCTGATCCCGGCGGTTGCAAAGGTGCTGCCCCGCTTCTGACCCGGTGCAGGGCGCGTCAACGCGCCCTGCACCTACCCCGAAGATTTCAGCGACCGACGACGATTCCGGCGTCGGAGGAAACGGTGCGGGCTACGGTGCCACGCGTGGCGCCGAATGCCCGGATTGCCATCCAGAGCAGCGCCGGTGCGAGGGTGACACTCAGGACGAGGGTCTTGAGCCCGGCGGCATCGAACTGTGGCTTGCTGCCCTGCGGCACAGTGCGACGCATCTGGAGTGCGTCAAGTCCGAACATCAGCACGGCGACCGCGATCACGACCGCCGACACCAGCGCCGTGATCGCCACCACGCGCACCACGTTCCGGTGGCCGAGCAGGGTGGCAAGCAGCATGAGGAGGGCCAGGGCGGTCGCGTGGTACGGCATGGCGTCGGAGATCAACTGGCCACTGAAGAAGAAGCGCCACGCGAGGCTGTCGAACGAGAGGGGCCACCGGATCACCATGAGCGTGATGATCGGATTGAGCGCCATGACGATGAAAATCGGGTACGCTGCCATGAGCAGCCGGCGCTGGCGCTCCTGTAGTTCGAGGCCGAATGTCGACATGCAGTGGGTCTCCACGGGAGGGAATGGGCGCCGCGAGAGGCGGCTTCACGGGTGGATAGTAATCTCTGGAGCAGGGGCAATGGAATGTCCGCGTCCCAATCAATGATCGAGGTCGCCCATGTCCTCACCTCGGTGGAGGTCGGCGGTGCGGAGCAACTCGTGCTCCAACTTATTCCGGCGATGGCGGCCCACGGTTATCGTGGACGGGTGATCTGCCTGCGTCGCGGCGGGGCACTCGAGCCCGCCTTCAGGCGGGCCGGGATCGACGTGGACACCCTTCCCCGGGGCGAACGCGGAGGCGCGGGGATGCTCGCCCTGAAGCTTTCTCGTCATCTGCGGCAGCGACGCCCCGTCATCTTGCATACCCACAATAACTCGCCGTTGCTGGTCGGTGCCGCTGCTCGAAAGCTCGCGCACGTCGCCTGCCACGTCCACACCAAGCACGGGGCCAGCACGCCATCATCGCTGCCCGCCCGCTTGGGGACGCGCTGGGCGGCACGGCGCGTGGACCAGATCGCCGTCGTTTCGGCGGCGACGCATCGCGACGCCGTCGAGGTCGACGGATTTCCCCCGGATCACGTCACCGTGCTCCGCAACGGCGTTGCCCGCGTCGAACGCGCAGCGCCCCGCGCGGAGCCAACATGGTCGGCGATCTGCGTCGGTCGCCTCGAATCCGTGAAGGGCCATCGGTACCTCATCGATGCGGTGCCGCTGATTGTCGCCCGTCACCCGGGCTTCCGCCTCGCCGTCGTCGGCGACGGATCGGAGCGGGAGTCACTGAGGGCACAGGTTCGTGCCCTCGGTGTGGAACAATCCGTCGAGTTTCTGGGCATGCGCGACGACGTGCAGCACCTCCTGCCGTGCGCCGGCATGTTCATCCTGCCGTCGATCAGTGAGGGTGTCTCTCTTACGCTGCTGGAGGCGATGGCTGCAGCTTTGCCGATCGTCGCCACGGCTGTAGGTGGGACGCCGGAGGTGGTGGCGGACCGGCAGTCGGCGCTGCTGGTGGCTCCGGCCGACCCCCCTGCCCTGGCGCAGGCCGTGGTGGCATTTCTCAACGCCCCGCAGCTCGCGCGCGAACTGGCGCAATCGGCCAGGCAACGATTCGACGCCGAGTTTTCCCTCGAGCAGATGGCCGCGGGCTACTCAGATATCTACCGCCTCGCTCTCAGCCGGTCGGTCGCTTGAACATCCTCTTCATCAGCAACGTCCATCCAACGCCGGTCAGGCCCTCGCAGGGAACGTTCAACGCCGAACTCGTGCGGGCGTTGACGGCAAGCGGTCACGCGGTGCGGACAATCGTCCCGGTGCCCTGGCACCAACGACTGCTCGCGTGGAAAGCGCACCGAAACGCGCCCGACATCTGGTACCCCGCATTCTGGTACCCGCCCGGTGTCTTTCGGGCCTCGTATCACCACTGGATGCGGTGGTCTATTCGTCGGGCCGCATCGCAGGCTTCGGCCGGGGGATGGGCGGACGCGGTGATCGCATTCTGGATTCATCCCGACGGGCGGTTTGCGGCAGAACTGGCGCGTGCGCTCCACATCCCGGTGATCGTGATCGCCGGCGGCTCCGACCTTCTGGTGGTGACGGCTGATCCGAGGCGCGCGCGGGAAGTCGGTCGCACCCTGGCGATGGCGGATGCGGTTCTCGCCGAAGGGCGCCACCTCGTGGACCGGGCAGTCGCGCTGGGCGCACGCGCCAGCACGACCCACGTCTTCCGGCGGGGCGTGGATGGTTCACGATTCTCGCCTGGCAGCCAGCTCGCCGCGCGTCAGGCCCTCGGCCTCTCTGCCGACGATCAGGTGGTGCTCTGGGCCGGCAACATGGTCGCCATCAAGGGGGTGGACCTTCTGGTCAGGGCCCATGCCCAACTGGCCGAGCCGCGCCCGCTGCTCGCCCTGATCGGCGATGGTCCCGAACGTCGGTCCCTGGAACTTCTCACTGCGGACCTTGGGACCGGGGGCCGCGTTCGCTTCATTGGGCGCCTGCCGCACGACCAACTGGTCATCTGGTACCGGGCGGCCGACCTTTTCGCGCTGCCGTCCCTATCCGAGGGCACCCCGAACGTGCTGCAGGAGGCCTCCGCATGCGGGTTGCCGTTTGTCGCAGCGGACGTGGGGGCAGTGAGCGAACTCGCCACCGCCGCCGATCGCGTGGTTTCCTCGAGGGATCCGGCCGAGTTCGGCGCAGCGATTGCAGATGTGCTGGCAACAGCGGGTGAGCGCCACGGCAAGGAAGCGGTGCCGCGCCCATGGACGGCTGCCATCGAGCAAATCGAGCGGATTCTCGCGGAAACAGGGCGGGTTGATGGTCACGCTACCACGTAATGCACAGATCTGGCTGCCGGGCCTCGTGCGAGCGAGCCTCAGGCGCCACGAACCCACGACACATGTCTGGCTGCTGATCACCGATCATTATGAGCCGTACCGACATCCCGCCGACGATGCCGTAGCGATGGAACGGGTGCGCCCATGGGTTGAACGCTGGCCACGGATCGCTGACGCCCACCGGGACAGCCACGGCCGCCGCCCACGCTATTCGTTCTTCTACCCCGCAGAGGACTACCACCCCGCTCCCCTCGAGGCCCTTGCGGGGCTGGTGCGGGCAGGGATCGCAGACGTGGAGGTTCACCTGCACCATGACGGTGAAGGGGAAGACGCATTTCGCGGGGTGGTCGGGGGGTTCATCAATGCCTTGCACAACGAGCATGGGCTGCTGAGGGACTTGGATGGCCGACCTGCCTTCGGGTTCATTCACGGAAACTGGGCGCTCGACAACTCGCACCCATCAGGTCGTTTCTGCGGGCTCGACAACGAGTTGACCATTCTTCGCGAGATGGGATGTTATGCGGATTTCACGTTGCCTTCAGCTCCATCTCCTTGCCAGACCCGGACGGTCAACTCGATCTACTGGGCAGTGGATGATCCCGGGGCGCCGAAGTCACACGACGCGGGGGAGCCGGTGATGCCGGGGGGCGGGATCCGCGACGCACTCCTGATGGTGCAGGGGCCGCTCGCCGTTCGGAGGCACCAGCGCAGGAAGTGGGCGCCTTCGGTGGAAGTAGGCGAGCTCACCCACGTCGACCCTGCCACGCCCCATCGGGTCCGAAGGTGGCTTGCCAATGCCCCGCGCGTGGGCGGTCACCAGTTCATCAAGCTGCACACCCACGGCGCGCAGGATCACCTTGCGGCGGCCCTGCTCGGCGGTGGGCTCGACACCACTTTCGACCTCCTCGGACGGGAATGCACCCGCCGCGGAATCGTCCTGGGCTTCGCGACGGCGTGGGAAGCGGCATCGATCATCACGGCATTGGCGAGCGGCGATGACCCGATCGTGGGTCTGGCACCATGAAGCAGCGTCGCATGAGATCGGTGCCCCCTCCCAGGGGCCAAGGCGCGGAGTCGAGCGCCAACGTGGCCGATCAGGTCAGCCGCGTGATCGCCACCAATCCGGGAAGGGGGCGCTCGGTCTGGTCGAAAACCGAGGTGAGCCCGGGAATTCGCGCGGCGGCCGGCGTCCTCGGCATCTACCTGTCATTCTCGGTGCTCCGCCTGCAGGAGCTCTACCCGGTTCTCGCCGTCCCCCGCCTGCCGATGTATCTCTCGATCGCGATTTTCGTGATGATTGTTGCGTCGACACCATCCACGGGCTGGCAGATCTTCTTCACCGAAGTGCTCGCGGCACGGTGGCAGGCGGTGCTCGTCGTGCTCTCAGTGGCGACAGCGCCACTCGGGATCTGGATGACCGGGTCACTGATGGCGGCCCTCAACAGGTACAGCCTGTCGGTGGTGGTCTTCCTCGCCTCCGCCCTCTTCCTCCGAGATCGGCGCGCGATGGGCTCTGCCCTGCGGGTGGTGCTCATCGCCGCCGTCGTGGTCGGCGTGTACACCTTGGGCGACTCGGCCCAGACGATCGGCCAAACCGGGCGCGTCCAACTCGGAGTTTCGCTCGACCCCAACGACCTCGCCCAGATACTTGTGGCGCTGGCGCCCCTCGCGCTCTATCTGGCCCAGCGCGCCGGCGGCCGGAGTATCCACTGGCTCGCGGCAGCCGGCATTCTCACCATGGCCATCGTACCCACCGAATCCCGCGGGGGCATCCTGGGGCTCGGTGCAGTGGCCCTGACACTGATCTCGTTCGGAACCACCAAGTGGAAAAAGGTGGTGTACATCACTCTGGTGACGGTCGCGGCGGTGGCGATCTCAAGCGCCGCGGGATCGGACAGCCGCCTCACCGACTTCAGCGACTATGAAGGGGGCGAGGGGCGGGTTGCCATCTGGAAACGCGGGCTCGTCTGGATGACATGGCGACCATGGGGCTACGGGATGGAGAACTTCCCGATCTTCTTCGACTGGATGAATGGCAGCGATCGCGCGGCGCACAACTCCTTCATTGAGGTCGGGGTCGAGCTGGGGGTTCTGGGCCTCGTGGCATTCTGTGCCATGTGGTTCACCTTGGCCCGCTCATTGCTTTATCAGCGGAGGACTGCCGTATCCCTGCGTGGTCGCGTGGCGGGGGCGGAAGGAGAAGCCATTCTTGCAACGATGATTCTGGCCGCCATGGCCGGCACCGTCGTCAGCGGATTCTTCCTCGCCAAGGCCTACGCCTCGATCACCACCTTCATCCTTGGGCTCGCGGCCGCGACCGTGCTGGGCTTTCCCTTTCGAGATCCCCAGCCGATACCTGATGGGACGCCTCAAGTGGCGCCTCAATCCTCCCCCCGACAGGCAAGACGACACCGATGACTCGATACCCCGCACTCCTGATCGCGTTGGCAAC
>JACDBX010000194.1 GCA_013694695.1 Gemmatimonadales bacterium
CGCAGGATCGCGATCTCGAGCTCACCCACGGTGTCATCGTGGATCACCTCGGACGTGTCACCGGTAAACCTGACCGACACGGGGGCGTCGCCCCGCGCCAGCCGCTCCGGATGCAGCACCTGTTCGGTCGACACTGGCATCCCCGGCCCGAACGGCTGTGTCCCCGGCCGGTTGCTGCGCCACCACCGGGCGAAATCCGCCCCACCCACATACGGGAAGATCAAACCCTCCCGGATCACCAGCGGCGCCGAGGCGAAGACCTTCATTCCCGCCTGCGCCATCCTGACCTGGTCGCGATAGGTAACCCAGAACTCGTCGTTGGAGAGCGCGGACGTGTCGGGCACCAGCGTGAACATCGACACCAGCGTCGCCTGCCCCTCGAATACTGCCTGGGCGGCGGCGAGGCGGTCGGCGTTTTCCCGCGAACGCATCACCGAATCGAGCGCGACATACTGGTGCTGGAGCGCGTGCACCAGTTCGTGCGCCAGGATGAGTCGGAGCTGCATGCGATCGCCGCCCTGCACCGCGTAGAGCATCGAGGAATCGGGGTCGTAGAAGCCGGCGACCTGCTCGGTGTATAGATCGACGATCAGTCGCGCCACGTCGAGCGTGTCGGGAATGAGGCCGAGGAGGCGATAAGCCGTGGTGATCCCCTCGAGGCGTTCCGGCGGGAGTTCCTGGTCGAGCTTGGCGAGGAGATAGCTCCGCACCTGCTCACGACTCCGCACACCGATTGCTGGACGGGATCGGAATGGCACACCGGTCGCGGCTGCTACCGAAGGCATCAGCGAATCGACCAGTCGCTCGAGTGCCGCCTGGTCGAGCGATTGGGCGCTCGCCTGGGGTTCGCCCCGGCAGGCACCCAGCGCAAACACGATCGTGACCGCAGCAAGGAATCGACGCATGGTCGAATCTACAGCACCATCGCGAGATACCAGTCGATCACCCTCTCCGCCCCGACCACGAACACCACCGCTGCCGCGATCGCCAGCGACACCCCGAACGGCAGGTACCCCTGCGCTCGCAACTCCTCGGCGCTCATCTCCTCGACATCGGCGTCGGGAGTGGCATCGGCACGGACTGGCGCCGTCTTCCGGAACGGAAGTGCCGCGACGTGCAGCAGCAAGCCGACGATGGCACCGAACATCAGGGTGAGCAACACTCCCCAGGCGCCCGTGAACGCCCCGACCATCGCCATCATCTTGATGTCACCGCCTCCCATCGCCTCGCGACCGAATGCCTTGCGGCCCAGGAAACCCACCGTGGCCAGCACGACATAGCCGACCACCGCGCCCACCACCGCATCACGAACGCCGAGCGCGCCCCCCGCAAAGGCGAGACCGATACCGATCACGGTACCGCCAATCGAGAACTCGTCGGGGATGATGAATTCGCGTGCATCGGTCATCGCGATCCCGAGGAGGATCGTCAGGAACACCGCCGCCCGCAGCGCCTCGAGCGAGATCCCGTACTGCCACGCTGCTGCTGCCCAGAGCACGCCCACCCCCAGCTCGACCAGCGGATAGCGGATCGGGATCGGGAGGGCGCACTGCCGGCACTTCCCTCGCAGCATCAACCACGAGATCACCGGGATGTTGTCGTACCACCCGATCAGGGTGCCGCATTGCGGGCAGCGCGAGCGTGGCGACACGACCGATTCCATCGCCGGCCAGCGCACGATGCAGACGTTCAGGAACGACCCGATGAGCAAGCCGAGCGCGCCGGCCATCGCGATCGTCAACACGACAACGTCAGCCATTGCCACCCGGGCGGTGAAGTGCCTGCAGGATGATCCCCGCAGCGACTGCCACATTGAGCGACTCGGCACCAGCTTCGATCGGGATGGTGACCCGGCGGGTGGCGCCAGTCATGGTCGCATCGCCCACCCCCGCCCCCTCGTTCCCGAGCACGATCGCCACCGGCGTGCTCCGTGGCAGCGACCCGACCGCATCGCCGGACATCGCCGTCACCCACAGTTCCGCGCCCGCGCCCTCCACGAGCGCCGTGAGTTCGTCATTCGTGGCAGTGCGATGCGGCAGTCTGAAGAGTGCGCCCATCGAGGCGCGCACCGTCTTGGGATTGGTGAGGTCAGCCGTTCCCGAGAGCGCCAGCACGCCCGACGCCCCGAACGCGACCGCCGTGCGCGCGATCGTGCCAACGTTTCCGGGGTCCTGCACGCCGTCGAGCACGACCAGTACCCGCCCCGGTGTCGGCGCCAGGTCGGATAGTGCCCACTGACGCGGTTCGTAGACGGCGATGATGCCTTGCGGCTGGTCGGTCGCGGCAATTCCGCGCAGCTCGTCGTCGTCGCATTCGTGCATCGGGACGCCTCGTTCGACCAACGCGGCGTGCAATGCACTGCCACGAGGCGTCGACTCAAGTGCCGGAGACCATGCCACGCCCTTGCAGTGCGACCCCATCGCGACCATTTCTTCGACGAGACGCACGCCCTCGGCGAGCGCGAGTCCGCGGCGTTCTCGTGCCTTGCGTCGATGCAGGTCACGAATCGTGGTGATCAGGGCCATGGGCTCGGAGGTGTGATGGATCCAGGCGGTGTACCACCCGTTGCGCTCACCATCGCCGGATCGGATTCCGGGGGTGGGGCCGGCATCCAGGCCGACCTGAAGACGTTCGCCGCCTTCGGGTGCTTCGGGACATCGGCCATCGTTGCGGTCACCGCGCAAAATACCCTCGGCGTCCATGCAATCCACGCGATTCCCCAATCCGTCATCGAGGCCCAGCTCGCGGCGCTCGCCACCGACCTTCCCCCCGATGCGTGCAAGACCGGGATGCTTGCCACCGCCGAGCTGGTCGGCCTGGTCGCCGACCGAATCGCCGAGTATCGGTGGGGGAGGTACGTCCTCGATCCCGTGATGGTGGCGAGCTCGGGCGACCGGCTGCTCGAACCCGATGCGATCAACACATTGCGCGACCGGCTCCTGCCGCTCACGGCGTGCGTCACCCCGAACCTCGACGAGGCGGAGCTGCTGACGGGGATGGACGTGCGCAACCCCGACGGCATGGTGCGCGCCGGGGAGGCACTGCTCGACGCGGGTGCCCGCGCCGCGTTGATGAAGGGCGGCCATCTCGACAGCGACATCGTCGTCGACATCCTCGTGACGCCGGAGGGCGTGCAACGGTTCACCCGGCCGAGGATCGCGACCCGCGCGACGCACGGCACCGGGTGCACCCTCGCCGCCGCGATCACCGCCGGCCTCGCGCTCGGCCGACCGCTTCAAGTCGCGGTGACCGATGCGCTTGACTACCTCCAGGCGGCGATTCGTGCCGCCCCGCGACTCGGCGCGGGAAGCGGCCCGGTGTGGCATGGCGTCCCGGTGCCGTAGGCGCGCGCCGCGTCAGAGCAGTTCCTCCGCAGTCCGGCTGGCCGGTAGTGTCCGCTCCAGCATTTCACCCAGCCTGTCGACCGCCTCCTCCGCCATCGAGCGGTAGGTGGTGAGCTTGCCGCCGGCGATGGTGAGCACCGCGCCCTCGCGCAGCATGAGGTGCTCGCGACTCCTGCTGCTGGCCGCGCCCGGCTGGCGAAGCAACGGCCGCACTCCCGCCCACCGATCCACGATGTCGGCTTCACTGAGATCACGACCAGGAAAGAGGTGCTGCACTGCGCGCAACAGGTAGGCGACGTCGGCATCGGCCACCGTCAGCGCGTCAGGGGGCTCGTCGGTGTCGGTATCGGTCGTGCCGATCACCACTTGGTCATGCTCCGGCTCCGGGATGCAGAACATCACCCGTTGATCGCCGGGATGGCGGAGCGCGATCGCATGACTCAGTGGGAGGCGCGCGAGCGGCACCGTGATGTGGATCCCCTTGGTGCCGCCAACAAGCTGGCGATCGGGAAGTGCGAGATCGCGGCGGACCGCGTCGGTCCACGGCCCGGTGGCGACCACCAGCGTGCGGGCTCGGATCACCGTGCCATCCGACAGTGTTGCCGCCACGCCACCCTCCTCGACCGCGACGGCAGCGTGACAGTGCTCGATGACCGTTGCTCCATGTCGCATGGCACTCTGGATCGTGGCGCGCACCAGACCGATGTCGTCGCAGCGTGCGTCCTGGTATATCGCGCCGCCCTGCAGCGGCGTCCGGGCGAGCAGCGGCTCACGGTTCACCAATCCACCGCGGGTGACCGGATGGTGGGCACCAAGGGCGCGTCGTCCGGCGAGCGCGCCGTACAACGTGACGCCGATCCCGACCCGCAGCCACTGCCACCATGCACCGCGCTCCAGTACGAACAGGAACGAGACGGGTCGCACCAGCTGGGGGGCGATCCGGAGGAGCGTGGCACGTTCGGCGAGCGCCTCGCGCACCAATGCGATGTCACCGGTTTCGAGGTAGCGGATTCCGCCGTGCGCTAGGCGGCTCGACCGCGACGACGTCCCCCAACCCACGGTGTGCTTCTCGAGGAGCGTCACGGAGAGGCCGCGCATCGCGGCGTCGCGCGCGACACCCGCACCCACGATGCCGCCGCCGAGTATCAGGACATCCGCTACCGACCCGACCGCGACCTCACGAACTCGGGGTCATCGCAGAGATCACACCGCTGACGAGGTCGGCGAGTTGCGCACCAACGTCGCGTGCCACGTCCATCACATCGGCATGGCTGAGCAGCGCGCTGCTCGTGCCCGCGGCAGCGTTGGTGATCGTCGAGATGCCAAGGCAGCGCATCGATCGCGCCCGCGCCACGATCACCTCGGGCACGGTGCTCATCCCGACTGCGTCTGCGCCGAGCCGCTCGAGCATCCGCACCTCTGCTGGCGTCTCGTAGGTCGGCCCGAGGAGCGCCGCATACGTGCCCTCGTCGAGCGTGATCCCTCGTTCCGCCGCCACGGCGCGCGCGGTGGCGCGGAGGCCTGCGTCGTACGGTACGCTCATGTCGGGAAACCGCGTCTCTCCCTCCAGGACCGGGCCCTCGAGGGGATTGCGACCGGTGAGGTTGAGGTGGTCGCTGATCAGCATCAGCGTGCCGGGCCGGAACGACTGCCGGATGCCACCCGCGGCGTTGGTCACGATCAGCGTCTCCACGCCGAGCGCGGCAAACACGCGGATCGGCAGGACCGCGTCGCCGGCTGAGTGACCCTCGTACATGTGGAACCGACCGCTCTGCGCGATCACATGCACCCCAGCGAGCGTGCCGACAACGAGTTCGCCCTGGTGGCCTTGCACGGTGGGCACGTGGAACCCCGGAATGTCGCCGTAGGGCACCCGCACCGCACTCTCGATCCGATCGGCGAGCGGGCCCAGCCCGGAACCGAGCACGATCGCGATGCGCGGCTTCCGTCCGCCGATGGCCGCGGTCACGGTATCAGCGGACGATGCGATCACGTCGGCCGGGCTCACCAGCCGGCTCACGCGAGCATCCCCGCGAGTGATGCCGAGATGAACGCCGCGAGGTTGCCGGCGATCATCGCCCTGAGCCCGAACTTCGCGATCTCCGGACGCCGTTCGGGGGCGAGACCGCCGATGCCCCCGATCTGGATTGCAATCGATGAGAAGTTGGCAAAGCCGAGCAGCGCGTAGGTGAGGATCAGCGCGCTGCGCGGCTCCAGCACGACGCCGCTGCCGAGGTCGCCGGCGAATTGTGCGTAGGCCACGAACTCGTTGAGCGATGTCTTGAGACCAATCAACCCGCCCACGTATGTCGTGTCGGCCCATGGCACACCCATCACGAACGCCAGCGGGCGCAGCAGGAAGCCGAGGATGCCCTGCAGCGAGAGACCCTCGATACCAGCCAGCCCGCCCACCCACCCGAGCCCGGCGTTGAGCATCGCGACCAGCGCCACGAACGCCATCAGCATCGCGGCCACATTGATGGCGAGCTGCACGCCCTGTGCGGCGCCATTCGCGGCAGACTCGATCACACTCGACTCGGGTCCGCTGCTCCGCCGAAAGCGGAATCGGCGCGGGCTCTCCAATCGGGCTGCGTCGGCGCGGGTCGCATCGACGTCGAGGTCGAGCGATCCCTTCGTCACGGGCACACCGGTCTCGGGCATCAGGATCTTGGAGAGGTAGAGGCCTGCCGGCGCATTCATCACGCTCGCAGCCAGGAGGTGGCCGGCGATCCCCGGTAGCACCCCCGACAACATCCCGACGTATGCGGCGAGCACCCCGCCGGCCACCGTCGCGAACCCGCCCACCATGACGGTGACGAGTTCCGATTGCGTCATCCTGCCGACAAACGGCTTGATGAGCATCGGTGCTTCGGTCTGACCCAGGAAGATGTTCCCGGATGCGCTCAATGTCTCGGCACCCGACGTACCCAGCGTCTTCTGCATCCCCCACGCGAGTCCCTTCACGATCCACTGCATGACCCCCAGGTAGTACAGCACCGACATCAGGGCGGAGAAGAAGATGATCGTCGGCAGCACATTGAAGGCGAAGAACGCCCCGGTGCTCGCCACGTAGCCGGCGGCGGTGTCGAGTCCGCCAGCTGCCCCGGGAGTGCCCACCGGCACGTTGCTCTGCACCAAGTTGCCGAAGACGAAGCGCGCCCCTTGTTCCTGGAAACCGAGCAGCTTGGTGATGACGTCACCCACCCCGGCGAAGAACGAGCGTCCCATTTCGGTCTTGAGCACCACCAGCCCGAAGACGAGCTGCATCAACATCCCCGAGGCGACCAGTCGCCAGTTGATGGCCCGGCGGTTGTAACTCATCAACACCGTGAGTCCGATCATCACCGCGATCCCGACCACGCCGATGAGGCGCTCGCCAATCGGGATATCGAGGCCTCGGCTCAGGGCGTCGAAGCGTTCGGCCGCGGTGGGGAGTTGCTGCTGGATCGTCAGGAAAAGGGTCACTGGCGGCTCGCGATGGAGGCCTGTGCGGCGCCCAGCAGGGCGAGTCGCATCGGCCAGGGGATGAAGGCATGCTCGAACGCGGTGCGCGCCATCGACTCCAGCTCCGGCAGGGTGAAGCCAAGCGCACGGTGTGCGGTGTCGTACTCATCGGTGAGGTGCACGCCACTCATGAGCCACGAGTCGGTGCAGAGTGTCACCGGGATTCCCGCATCGAAGTACTGCCGGACCGGATGGTCAGCCGCCGACGCGACCGCATGCGTCTGCACGTTGCTGGTGATGTTGATCTCGATGCAGATCCTGCGGTCCCGGACGAACGCAAGCAGTTCCGGGCTTTCCCGCAGCCGCGTCCCATGACCGATCCGGACCGCGCGGCACGAGTGGATCGCCTCGAAGATCGATTCCCATCCGGCCGCCTCGCCCGCATGGACCGTGATACCCAGCCCGGCGCGCGCCGCGATGTCGAACGCCTCGCGATGCAGCTCGGGTGGCCGACCAGCCTCCCCGCCGGCGAGATCGAATCCGACGACGCCGTGATCCTGCATCCGCACGGAGTGCTCGGCGATCTCCACCGACAGCGCCGGCTCAAAGTGCCTCAATGAGCAGTTGATGATCCGGCTCACCACGCCGAACTCGGCCTCACCCCGCTGCAGCCCGCGCCACTCGGCGCGAATGGCGTCGTCCATTGAGAGCCCCTGCCGGGTGCTGAGCGCCGGGCAGTAACGCACCTCGAGATAGCGCACCCCGTCGGCGGCCGCATCGGCCACCATCTCGTACGCGACCCGTTCGATCGCTTCCGGGGCCTGGAGCAGCGCGATGGTGTACTCGAACCGTGCGAGATACTCATCGAGGTTGCGGGCATCGTCAACCAGCATCCAGCGCCGCAACGCTTCGGGGCCGGATGCAGGGAGCTCCATGCCTATTTCGCCGGCAAGGTCGAGCATCGTGCCGGGCCGGAGCGAGCCGTCGAGGTGCACGTGCAGCTCGGCCTTGTGCATCCGGAGCAGGCGGTCACGCATCGGCGGATCCGCTCAAGCGCGCGCTGATGCGCGCACGGAAGATGGCGCCCGCCCCGGGCGTCATCGAGGGGTCGACCGGGATGGAACGCCCGTCGGTGAGGTGAAGCGTGCCACCCAGGAGGGCGGCGAAGAGCTCGGGCTCTTGGCTGGCCAGCACGTCGCCGACCGTCGTGCCCGGGGGCACCCGAAGGCATCGGTCATTGAGGAAGATGGGGATCGAGGAGGTCACGGACGTAAATATCCGGTCACAAGGTGGTCACCCGCAACGCATGAGCGCTTGCGCCCACCCCGCCGGACACCCTTCGTTCGGTTATGAGCCATCGCATCCTCGTGGTTGATGACGAGCCGGACATCACCGCCCTGGTCGCATACCACCTCGCCAAGGCGGGGTACCGGGTGTCGACCGCATCAGGGGGCCGAGAGGCCCTCCGCGCCGCGCGTGAGGAACGACCCGACCTGGTGGTGCTCGACCTGATGCTCCCTGAAATGTCGGGCTACGACGTGCTGGCCGAGTTGCGGCGGCTCGAGGAAACCCGGGATGTCGGGGTGATCCTGCTCACCGCACGCCGCGACGAACCGGACCGGATCCGCGGTCTCTCCCTCGGCGCCGACGACTACCTTACCAAGCCATTCTCACCGGCGGAACTCACGCTTCGGGTGCAGGCGGTGCTCCGCCGGCTCGGCTCCCCGGCAGTGCAGGCGGGATCCACCCTGGTCGTGGAGGACATCGCGATCGATCGCGCCGCCCGCCGGGTCGTGATCGCCGGCGAGGAGCTCCCGCTCACGGCCACCGAGTACAAGTTGCTGCTCACCCTCGTGGAGCGACGTGGTCGGGCGCAAAGCCGACCCCAGCTTCTCGACGAGGTATGGGACGCCCAGCCTGACATCCAGACCCGCACCGTGGACATGCATGTGCAGCGCCTCCGCTCGAAACTTGGCGCCACCGGCGACCTGATCGAAACCGTGCGGGGCTTCGGATACCGATTCAAGGCCCAGGACCGCCGCGGCAGCACCACGTGAACCTGACGGGACGGCTCGTCCTGGGAACGTTTGCGGTAGTGGTGTGCACCCTCGTCGTGCTGCTCTGGGGCTCCGAGCGCGCCCTCCGGGCCGACCTCGAAGTCGTCGAACTCGCGCGGCTGACTCGCGAGGCACAGGGAATTTCCGGCGCGCTCTCGGCCGACACGTCCCGCTGGGCGGCAGAGGTCGCGGAGATGAGCGCGCAGACCGGGCACCGGGTGGCGCTCAGGTCCGGCGACCGGCTTGTCGTCGCGACCGACTCGCTGCGGTCGGGCGCGTTCCTCACCGCAAGCGCGCCTGGCGGGCCGGGTACGGTCGAGGTCTCCGCCACGGTGCGCTACATCGATGATGCGGTACGCCGGGCGCGCGATTCCACCATCAGTGCCGCGGTCATCGCACTCCTCGTGGCGCTCCTGCTCGCCGGGATCGCCGGGCGGTCGGTGGCGTCGCCACTCCTCGAAATCTCGCGCGCCGCCCACTCGATTGCCGGGGGTGCCCCGCCCCGCTTTCCACGGTCGCGCATCGCCGAGGTGGACAAGGTGGTGGCCGCACTCCGGGATATGCATGCGCAGCTCGGCTCACGGTTCACCGCGCTCGAACGGGAGAAGGCCGAGACCGCCGCAATCGTCGAATCGATGGTCGAGGGGATCATCTCGACGGACGCACGCGGCGCGATCGTCACCGCGAATGCGACCGCGCGACGCCTGCTCGGCTACCAGGCAGCGGCGGCGATGCCCCATCTCGCCACGATCTTCCGGGTGAAGGCCGCACGGGACGCGGTGGACCGCGTCCTGCTGGGCGACTCGATCATCGATCGCGAGGTCGAGCTGCGCGGCGCGGTGTTCACGATGAACGCCCGCCCGCTGCCGGGCGGCGGCGCCGTGGTCGTCCTGCATGACCTCACCGAGGTCCGGCGGCTCGAAACCGTCCGGCGCGACTTCGTGGCCAACGTCTCACACGAACTCAAGACGCCACTCACCTCCATCGCCGGGTACGCCGAGACGCTCACCGACGAGGATATCGCCCCGGAGGCCAGGCAGCGCTTCGTCGGGACAATCCTCGCGAACGCTCGACGGATGCAGCACCTGGTTGATGACCTCCTGGATCTCTCACGCATAGAATCGGGTCGCTGGACGCCAAATGCGACGCGGGGTCATGCGGCGACGATAGTGCGGGAAGCATGGTCGGGCTTCGCCGACCGCGCCGCGCATCGCGAGATACAGTTCGCGCTCGAGGTGGGGGCAGACGCCGACCAGCTCACCGCCGACGGCGATGCCGTGCACCACGTCCTCTGCAACCTCTTCGACAATGCCCTGCGACACCTGAACGACGGCGGCACGGTGCGGGTCGAAACAACCCGGGTCGACGGTGGGGTCTCGCTCGCCGTGACCGACACGGGGAGCGGCATCGCGCCCGAGCACCTGCCCAGGATCTTCGAGCGTTTCTACCGGGTCGATCCCTCCCGGGCACGCGAACAAGGAGGCACCGGCCTCGGGCTCGCGATCGTGAAGCACATGGTCGAGGCCCACGGCGGCGGCGTCGCCATCCGCAGCACCGTCCGTATGGGCACGACCGTTACCGCATGGTTCCCCGACCGCCCCGGCGCGACGCCGGGTGTTACAACTCCGTGACACGACTGTCACCAGCCGTTGACCGCGAAGACGCAGGTTCGCTCCGTCGTTACAATCGTGACACGGTCACGATGCGATGGCGATCGTGCGACTTCTCGCGGAGGCGGAATGACGGTTCGTCAGTTGGCCCTGACTATCCCGATGGTGGTGGTCGTGCTTAGCGCCCGGCCGGCAGGGGCTCAGTCGCCGAGCGTGTCAGTGGGGGGCGTCATCTACACCAATTTCCACTACCAGCTCGATCGTGACACCTCGCTTGCGGTCGACGGCCGGCGGAACAACTTCGACGTGGAGCGGTCGTACATCACGGTGAGCAGCAAGTCGGGGATCTTCTCCGGACGCGTCACCGCGGATGTCGATGGTCGTCGCGCCGCATCGAACCAGCAAACGATCCGTCTCAAGTACGCGTACGTCGCCCTCACCCCCACCGGCAGCCAGCTCACCCTCAAGCTTGGCGCGGTGCAGACGCCGTTCATCGAGTTTGACGAGGCGATGTGGGGCTACCGAATGCAGGGGACGATGGCCATGCAACGCAACGGCTACCTCACCTCCTCCGACTTCGGCTTCAGCGCCGACATGTCGTGGATGAACCAGGGGCTGGAGGTCGCTGCCGGGGTGTTCAATGGCGAAGGGTACAGTGGCGCACCCGGCGACCAGTACAAGGACGTGGCCGGCCGGATCTCGGTGCGGTTGCTCCGGTCCGATGATGCGTCGCGACTCGGTGGGTTGCGCGCGACCGGCTTCGCGCTCGTCGGGCAACGCAACGGTGGCGGCCCCCGCGAGCGCTACCTGGGGATGCTGTCGTGGCGGAGCAAGGCCCTGACCGTGGCTGCGCAATACGCCACCACCACCGATTCGCTCTCCGGGACCGCTCCCGAGGTCGAGGGCGAGGTGATCAGTGCCTATGCGACATACGGCGTCCCGGCGTCGCCGATCCGACTGCTGGCCCGGGTCGACGTGGTGGATCCCGATGCCGACAGCGAGCCGGACACGCCCTCTCTCGGCGCCGGACGGCAGACGCGGGTGATCGCCGGCGTGTCGTACCAGGCAACGCCGAACGTCCGATTCCTGGCAGACGCCGATTTCGCGTCGCTGAACCATGGGTCGCCGTCGCCGGCCTTCGAGGGGACGCGGCGCACGCTCTACTTCCACGCCGAATACAAGTTCTAGCACGCAGCACCAGACAACGGGGCGGGCGACATGATCGGCCTCCCTTCACCATGATCAGGAGCAACGCATGTCGGTTCGAGAAGTGGGACGCAGCATGGTCCATGTCGCAGCGCTCGGCGGCATCTTGGTCGCGGCGGCCTGTGGTGGCGGTGGCGGGGGCGAGGGCAGTCCGCAGATGCTCACCGGCGCGGGGGCCACGTTCCCGTACCCGGTGTATTCGAAGTGGTTCCACGCCTTCAATCAGGCGACCGGGCACCAGATCAACTATCAGTCGGTCGGGTCGGGCGCAGGCGTGAAGCAGTTCGCCGAGAACACCGTCGACTTCGGGGCGACAGACGGCCCGATGACCGACGATGAAATCGCCGCCGTCGGCGGCAAGGTCCTGCACATCCCGACGGTGCTCGGCGCCGTGGCGCTGACGTGGAACCTTCCGGGTGTCACGGCGCTCCGCCTCGACGGCCCGGCTGTCGCCGACATCTTTCAGGGCCGCATCACGAAGTGGAATGACCCGCGACTCGTCGCGCTCAATCCGGGCACCGCCCTGCCCGATCGCGAGCTGATCGTGGTGCACCGCTCCGATGGTTCAGGCACGTCATTCATCTTCACTGACTACCTCGCCAAGGTCTCCCCCGCCTGGAAGTCCAGTGTCGGCGCCGGGAAGTCAATCGCCTGGCCGGTCGGCTTGGGTGGCAAGGGCAACGAGGGCGTGACTCAGCAGATCAAGCAGGTGGAAGGGTCACTTGGATACGTCGAGCTTATCTATGCGATGTCGAACTCGCTTCCGTCAGCAGCGCTCAAGAACAGTAACGGCGATTTCGTGATGCCGACTCTGGAGAGTGTCAGCGCCGCGGCGGCGGGGACGACGTTCGGGCCCGACACCGATTTCCGGGTGTCGATCACCGATGCCGCGGGCGCGGGCGCCTACCCGATTTCGTCGTTCACCTGGCTGTTGGTCCACCCCACCCTGCCGGACGCCGCCAAGGCGAAGGCGCTCCATCAGTTCCTCGACTGGATGGTGACCCCGGAGGCCATGGCGATGGCGGCGGAGCTTCACTATGCGCCGCTGCCGGCTCCGGTGGTCGAACTGGTGAAGACCCGGATTGCAACGCTCCAGTAGGCATGCGGTACCACGCCGACTCCCCGACTCCACGAGTGGGGGGGCCGGTGTGTTTTGTTTGTTCGTGACACGTCTGTTACAGTATCGTGACCGACACCCGGCACCTGCCCGCTAGAATCTGACCTGATGCCAACCACCCCGCCGCCTGATGATGTGGCCACGTCTGATGCCTCGCTCGCGTTGTCCGCGTGGGGCGATCGCATCTTCAAGGGCCTGCTGGTGGCATCCGCGCTCGCCGCCCCGGCGCTCCTGGTTGCGCTCCTCTGGCAACTCCTGAGCGGCGCGGCCCCGGCCATTGGTGCGTTCGGGTTCTCATTCATCACCGACTCGATCTGGGATCCCGTGGCAGAGAAGTTCGGCGCGCTCCCATTGGTGTTCGGGACGCTCCTGACGTCGTTCCTGGCCTTGTTGCTCGCCGTCCCGCTGTCTCTCGGCGTTGCGATCTATCTCACCGAGTTCGCCCCCGAAAGGATTCGCCAGCCGATCGCGATGGTGATCGAGTTGCTCGCGGCGATTCCGAGCGTGGTGTACGGCCTGTGGGGAATCTTCGTGATGATCCCGATTCTCCAAAGCTCGGTGTACCCGTTTCTGGAGGCCAATTTCGGCTGGCTGCCGATCTTCCAGGGCCCGATCTACGGGCCATCGGTGCTCTCCGCTTCGCTGATCCTCACGATCATGGTGATGCCGTTCATCATGTCGGTGGCGCGTGAGGTCCTCCTCGCCGTCCCGGCGGGCCAGCGCGAGGCGGCCACCGCGCTCGGCGCCACGCGGTGGGAGGCGGTCACCACCGCCATCGTGCCGTATGCCAAGTCGGGCATCGTGGGCGCCATCATCCTCGGTCTCGGTCGCGCGCTGGGCGAGACCATGGCCGTGACGATGCTGATCGGCAACAGGCACGACATCGCAGCGTCACTTTTTGCGCCCGGCTATTCGATGGCGGCGGTGATCGCGAACGAGTTCGCCGAGGCCGGCTTGGGCACGCTGCATGCCTCCGCGCTCACGTACGTGGCGCTGATACTCTTCGCAGTCACCGTTCTGGTCAATGCGGCCGCTCGCCTGATGATCTGGCGGATGAACCGTGGGGCGGGCAAGTGACCCGGGGTGATCGCAGGCGCCTGATGTCGCGCATCATGGTCGGGGTGATGATCACCGCGGTCATTGTTGCGGTGCTCCCCCTCTTCCTGATCCTGGGGTCGCTGATCGTGAAGGGTGCCAGTTCGCTCTCGATCTCGTTCTTCACCAACACCCCGGTCCCGGCGGGCGAGGACGGCGGCGGTGTCCGCCACGCGATCGTGGGAACCCTGTTGATCGTCGGGATGGCATCGCTGGTGGGCGTGCCGCTGGGCATCGCGGCCGGCATTTACACCACCGAATTCAAGGGGTCCCGCCTCGCCACCATCACCCGCTTCGTGGCCGACGTGCTCAACGGCACCCCCTCGATCGTCGTCGGCGTCTTCGCCTGGACCGTGGTGGTGGTGACCCAGGGGCACTTCTCGGCGCTCGCCGGCTCGGCGGCGCTGGCCGTGCTCATGCTGCCGATGGTGATGCGCACCACCGAGGAACTGCTCAATCTCGTGCCGATCACGCTGCGCGAGGCGGCGCTCGCGCTCGGCTATTCCCGGTGGCGCACCTCGCTCACGATCGTGCTGCGCACGGCGCTGCCGGGCATCGTCACCGGCGTGCTGCTCTCGGTGGCGCGAATCGCCGGCGAGACCGCGCCACTGTTGTTCACCGCGCTTGGCAGCCAGTTCCTGAGCTACAATGTCGACCGGCCGATGGCGGCGCTGCCGCTGATGGTCTACACGTACGCCACCGGTCCGTTCGAGGAATGGCACCGGCTGGCATGGTCGGCGGCACTGGTGCTTATCGTGGTGGTGCTGGTGCTCAGCGTGATCGCGCGCGTCGTCACCCGCCAGCGGTTCGGTCGCAATGTCTGACGCCACGGTGCACCTGCGCACCGACCAACTGAGCGCGATGTACGGCAAGTTCAGCGCGATCAAGAACGTGACGCTGGAGTTCCCGGTCAACAAGGTTCACGCCCTCATCGGTCCGTCAGGGTGCGGCAAGAGCACATTCCTGCGCACGCTCAACCGGCTGCACGAGATGACCCCTGGCGCTTGGATCACCGGCACGGTGGAGCTCGACGGGCAGGACGTCTACGCCCCGGCCGTCTCGCCGATCAAGCTCCGGCGACGAGTCGGCATGGTGTTCCAGAAGCCCACGCCGTTCCCGACGATGTCGATTTTCGACAATGTGGCGGCCGGCCTGCGGATCCACCGCAAGCTGCCCCGCACCGAACTTGCCGAGATCGTCGAGCGGTCGCTGCAGCGCGCCGCGCTCTGGGACGAGGTCAAGGATCGCCTCAAGACCAGCGCAACGGCGTTGTCCGGTGGTCAGCAGCAGCGACTCTGCCTGGCGCGCACGATCGCGCCGGAACCCGAGGTGATCCTCCTCGACGAGCCGACGGCGTCGCTCGACCCGCAGGGCACCCAGCGCATCGAGGAGCTGATGCACGAGCTCAAGACCGATTTCACGATCGTGATCGTGACGCACAACATGCAGCAGGCGGCCCGCGTGTCCGACACCACCTCGTTCTTCTACCTGGGGGACATGGTGGAGCACGGGCCAACCAAGGCGATGTTCACCCGGCCAAAGGAACCACAGACCGAGGCCTACATCACCGGGCGGTTCGGATGACCCCACCAGTCCGCGCCACCCTGGCCGCCGGTGCCCGCTCGACCGACGCGACGCCCGCGAAAGGGGCCGCAGCGGTCGAGGCCACCGATTTCTGTTTCTGGTACGGGGCCAACCAGGCGCTCTTCGACCTGTCGCTGGCATTTGATGCAAAGGCCGTCACGGCGATCATCGGCCCGTCGGGCTGCGGGAAGAGCACCTTCCTCCGATGCATCAACCGGATGAACCTGTTGATACCCGGCACCCGCGCCGCGGGGGAGCTGTGCGTCGAGGGCCGACCAGTGTACGATCCGGCTATCGACCTGGTGGCGCACCGCCTGCGTGTCGGGATGGTGTTCCAGCGGGCGAATCCGTTCCCGAAGTCGATCTTCGCGAACGTTGCGTACGGCCCTACGCTCAACGCACTGGTGAGCAAGCGGGACATGCCCGACGTGGTCGAGCAATGCCTGCGGCGCGCGGCGCTCTGGGACGAGGTGAAGGATCGACTCGATGCGCCGGCCACCGGGCTCTCGGGCGGGCAGCAGCAGCGACTCTGCATCGCGCGGGCGCTGGCCAACTCGCCATCGGTGCTGCTGATGGACGAGCCATGCTCGGCGCTCGACCCGATCGCCACACAGAAGGTCGAGGAGCTGATCTTCGAGCTCCGGCAGGACTTCACGATCATCATCGTGACGCACAACATGCAACAGGCCGCGCGCGTTGCGCAGCGGACAGCATTCTTCGAGGCCGGGCGACTGGTTGAGTACGGGGAGACGGACCAGATCTTCACCGCCCCCGCCAAGGAGCGCACCGAGGCCTATATCACCGGGAGGTTCGGATGAACGAGGGCCAGCGACACTTTCACGAGGAGCTCAGCCAGGTCAAGGTCCGGCTGCTCGCGATGTCGGGCGAGGCCGAGGCCGCCCTCTGCCTGGCGGTGGACTCGGTGCTGGAACGCGACCTGGACAAGGCAAAGCGGGTCATCGCCGGCGACAAGGTGATCGACGCACTCGAGGTGGAGGTCGAGGGACAGTGCATCCGCCTCCTCGCCACCCAGCAACCGATGGCCCGCGACCTGCGCATGCTCACGTCGGCGCTCAAGATCGGCAACGACCTCGAGCGGGTCGGCGACCACGCGGTGAACATTGCCCAATCCGCCGAGCGCCTCGCGCAATCGAGGCCGATCACGCCGGAACCCGAGATGATCGAGATGGCCAAGCTCGCTCGCGGGATGCTCGCCGACGCGATCGAGGCATTCGTCCGCGAGGATGCTGTGGCGGGACGCGACGTGTGCCGTCGTGACGACAAGGTCGACGCCCTGCACAACTCGGTGTTCCGGATCCTGCTGACCCACATGATGGAGGATCCGCACATGATCAGCGCCGGCATGGACCTCTTCCTGGTGTCCCGAAACCTGGAGCGCGTCGCCGACCTCGCGACCAACATCGGCGAGGAAGTGGTGTTCCTCGTCGAGGGCAAGTCGATCAAGCATCATGCGGAGGATGGCGGGAGCTGAGGCGGATACCGCCGCGCGCCAGGGGGCGCGCGGGGTCAGGCTCCGTAGGGAACCCAGATGTTCTTGACCTGCGTCGCTTGGCGCAGGAATTCCGGCCCCTCACCAGCTTCGGGGTCGAGCCAGTCACGGGTCGTCCACTCAGTCCATGTGCGCTTCATGTTCCCGGCCGAGAGGCGTTCCGCTTCCGCCGCGTCGCCACGCGTGCCGAACACCCACATCGCATCGACATCGTCATGGGACGCCAGCGGCGCGAGCAGTTCCCTCCGCAGGCCCGTCACGATGTTCACCACGCCGGCAGGTACGTCAGACGTATCAAGGACCTGATACAGGTCGGTCGCCGCGATCGGCCACCGCTCCGACGGCACCACCACCGCTCGATTTCCCATCGCAATTACCGGGAGCACCGCGGAGAGGAATCCCAGCAGGGGCGCCTCGTCGGGGCACACCAACCCGATCACGCCCATGGGCTCTGGCATGGCCAGGGTGACATTGCGATGGGGCGTGTGATGCACCGCACCATCGTACTTGTCGGCCCATGCCGCATAGGCAAAGCAGCGTTGCACCGCCGCCTCGACCTCAGTTGAGGCATCGGCGGCTCCGCCCACCTCGAGCCGGTTGGTGAATTCGTTGGTCCGCGCCGCCAGGTTCTCTCCCAAGTAGTAGAGCACCTGCGCTCGCAGGTGCGCGGTTGCGGCCGACCACTTGGCAGCGGCGTGGGCCGCTTCAACGGCGTTGCGGATGTCCTTGCGGTTGCCGCGACCAACATCGGCGACATGTTCGCCGGACGCACCCCGCAACGGGATCGCGTACCCGGAGTCGGGACGCACTTGCTTGCCGCCGATGTACAGCTTGGGGGTGCGGTCGATCGGCGGGAGCGCCCGCGACGGCGCAGCGGCGTCACGCCCGCCTTCGGATATGCCGTCTCGCTTCTCGCTTCTCCCTTCTCCGTTCTCAATTCTCGCGTCTCCCTTCTCCCTTCTCTCTTCTCCCTTCTCCCGGTCGATCTTCAGGTACTCATACATCCCTTCGCGTCCGCCTTCACGACCGAATCCGCTCTCGCGATAGCCACCGAATCCCGACGCCGCATCGAACATGTTGGTGCAGTTGATCCAGACGGTGCCGGCCTTGATGCGCGGCGCAATGTCGAGCGCGAGGTTGATGTTCTCGCTCCACAGGCTCGCCGCGAGGCCGTACTGGGTGTTGTTCGCGAGTTCCACCGCCTCGTCCGGGGTGCGGAAGGTCATCTGGACCACGACCGGTCCGAAGATCTCCACCTGCGCCACGGTTGACGACGGTGCGACGTCGGTGAACAACGTCGGTGGGTAGAAGAGACCCTCGGTGGGCACGCTCCATGACGGCTGCCAGCACGCCGCACCCTCACTCACTCCCTGCGCCACCAGCTCGCGGATCCGGTCGAGCTGCACCGGCGCCACGATGGCACCAATGTCGACCGCCTTGTCGAGGGGTGACCCCACGCGCAGCGTCTCCATCCGTGCGCGCAGCTTCTGCACCAAGCGGTCGGCAATGCCCTCCTGCACCAGGATGCGCGATCCCGCGCAGCAGACCTGTCCCTGGTTGAACCAGATCGCGTCGACCACGCCCTCGACCACAGAGTCGAGATCGGCGTCCTCGAAAACGATGAACGGTGACTTTCCCCCCAGCTCGAGCGAGAGCTTCTTCCCGCTCCCCGCGGTCGCCACCCGAATGATGCGGCCGACCTCGGTCGAACCGGTGAACGCCACCTTGTCCACGTCGGGGTGCTCGACCAGCGCGGCGCCGGCGCGACCATCGCCCGTGATGATGTTCACGACGCCAGAGGGGAGGCCGATCTCGGCAAGGAGGTCCGCCAGGCAGAGCGCAGTGAGCGGCGTGTACTCGGCAGGCTTGAGCACCACGCAGTTACCAGCGGCGAGGGCGGGCGCGATCTTCCACGACAGCATGAGGAGCGGGAAGTTCCACGGGATCACCTGCCCCACCACGCCCACGGCTGACATTCCCGGGAACTCGCGGTCGAGCAGCTGGGCCCAGCCGGCGTGGTGCAGGAAGTGCCGTGCGACAAGCGGGATGTCGATGTCGCGGGATTCCCTGATCGGCTTGCCATTGTCGAGCGATTCCACCACGGCAAGGAGCCGCGAGCGGCGCTGGATGCCCCGTGCGATGGCATACAGCCAGCGCGCCCGACCGTGCCCACCGAGCGCCTGCCAGCCCGGAAGTGCCGCGCGCGCAGCGGCCACCGCGGCGCCGACGTCGGCGTCGCTTGCCTGGCTCACCACGGCGAGGTCATCGCCCCCAGCAGGGTTGGCGACCACGAACGTGTCCGCCGCCGGCGTCCACGCGCCTCCGATGAACTGCCCGAACCGGCGATCATGGCCGTCGAGCCATTCCATCGCGGGTGCCGCCGATTCGGGAGCGGGGCCCCAGGAGAGCGTCTCGAATGCATCGCGGACAGAGGTCATTGGATAACCGGTTGTGGGTCGTCGTTAGGGGTTGGTGGATGATTGGATGGTGGATGATGGGGCTCGTTGCCTATCCCGTCGCAACCCGCAACGCGATGATCAATAATCCATCATCCATCATCCATCATCCATCATCGGTCTTCACGCCATCGGATGCCGATGCGCCGCCGAGTATCGCCCGGTGACGAAGTGCTCGAGCTGGCGTTCGATATCGGTGAGCAGCGACGAGGCGCCGAAACGGAAAAGATCAGGCTGCACCCAGCGATCGCCCAGCTCCTCCTTCATCATCGCCATCCAGTCCAGCGACTCCTTTGCGCGGCGGATTCCGCCGGCGGGCTTGAAGCCCACGATATGTCCGGTGCGCTCGTGGTAATCTCGAATGCTGCGCGCCATCACGAGCCCCACCGGCAGCACGGCATTGACGCTCTCCTTGCCAGTGCTCGTCTTCACGAAATCGGCACCGGCCATCATCGCCACCGCACTGGCCCGCGCAACATCGCGCAACGTGCCGAGATCGCCGGTGCCGAGGATCGCCTTGAGATGCGCGTCACCAGCGGCGGCGCGAAACGCCTTTACCTCGTCGTACAGCGCCTGCCAGTTGCCGGTGAGCACGTGGGCGCGTGTGATCACGATGTCGATCTCGGCGGCGCCGTCAGCGACCGACGCGTCGATCTCGGCGAGGCGCGTGTGCATCGGCGACAGGCCGGCCGGGAATCCGGTTGAAACCGCCGCGACCGGGATCCCGCTGCCAGCCAGGGCTTCCACTGCGGTGGCGACGAACGAGTGGTAGACGCAGACGGCCGCGACAGTGATCCGCTCACCCGCCATGCCCAGCGCGTCGAGCAGGTCGCCACGCACGGGCTGCCGCGCCTTGGCACACAGCCGCCGCACCCGTCCAGCGGTGTCGTCGCCCTGCAGCGTGGTGAGATCCATCAGCGTTATCGCACGAAGCAACCAGCCGGCCTGCCACGCGGTCTTCACCGACCGGCGAGTGCCGATCGTGGCAGCACGGCGCTCCACGGCGCTCCGGTTGATGCGAATCTCACGCACCCACCCGAGGTCGAGCGGAATGCCCGGGTTGCGCGGGCGTTCCTCAAACGTGTCGCGAAGTGCCTCGCATCGGTCCGAGAAGGAATGCACGGCCAGGCGCTGTCGTGACGGTGTGCTCAGAGACAGTACCTAATCCTTCTGGCGGTTCACCGCCTCGAGGGGCACAGTGTGCGGCCTAGCTACGCGGCCCGCAACGAGGAGCTGATCGCCGCCGCCGCTCGAGCAATTCTGTTGGGCATCGGTCTCGTTTCCGCTTCCGACCGTCAGTGCGTCTCCCGTGCAAACCGGAACGCTCTGGTACGAGTCGAATCCAATCCTCTGGTAACCTCCGTCGCGCGGCACCGCCCGGACCGTGAGCGAGTAATCTCCGGAAGGCACAGTGATTGTCCGCGTTGATGAACCCCAGTCGTACACGGTCAGCACTCCCGGCTGGTTGCTGTAGGACACCTCGAACCGTACCTCGACTGGCGCCACGCCGTTGACCGTCGAAGCCGTGAACCAGATGCTGTCTTCCGGCACGGAACACGCGGTCGCCACGCCGACAAGCAGCGATAACGATATTACAAGCTGATTATTGCGCATTCCGATGTTCTCCATTTGAGGATCCTTATAGGCGGCGCTTTATCACCCCGCCTACTGCGTGAGCGGAATCAAGTCAGCGGTCAGGTGGGCGCCGGTTACGCCACACTCGCCTTGCCTAACTACGACGTTGGTTCGTAGCCATCCCTCGAATCCGTCGCGCTCGACCGACACCGTGTAGATACCGGCCCGCTCGTTTGCGGCTGCCAGCGCGACAAGCACGCCCGCCTGATTCGTGATATAGGGACGCAGCGAGTCCTCGTAGACGCCTGACGCGACGGCTCCGCGAGCGCCCGCAGCTAACGGTCGACCAGTCACGCTTTCCACGATGGTCACCACCACCGCCGGTTCGGCCTCGGTCGTGCATAGGTCTGATGAACATGCGGCTGTGACCAACGGGATTCCTGCGAGCATGCAAAGTCTCAAAAGAGTCAAAGTGTACGCTCCGGTAATTGGCCCAAACTGGGTCTGACATAAGGTACGACGTGAGCGGCGAGCGCGGAACCACAAGCAGTGAGGCCTCACCGCGAGCACCTCGGAGGTATTGCCCGAATCATGGTGGTCGTTATCCGGCCGCGATCCCTTGCCATCAGCGAGCCCGGAGCAGTTCGGTGCGCCGGTGCCACAGCACTGGATCGCGGAACAGCTTGATCAATACCGCCCCGGCGACAAACCCACCCACATGCGCCCAGAACGCCACGCCACCCACCGAATCGACCCCCAACCCGACGGTCTGCAGCACGAACCAGTAACCCAGCATCAGCCAGGCCGGGACGGTCACGCGGAAGAAGATGATCACCAGCACGACCAGCATGTGAATCTTGACCTTCGGGTACAGGACTGCGTACGCCCCCATCACCCCGCTGATCGCACCACTCGCACCCACCATCGGGACGCTGCTTGCCGGATCAGCGAGGATCTGTGCTGCCGCCGCACCCAGGCCGCAGAGGAGGTAGAAGCCGAGGAACCGGACGTGGCCCATCGCGTCCTCAACATTGTTCCCGAACACCCACAGGAACCAGCAGTTTCCGATCAGGTGCATCCAGCCGCCGTGCATGAACATCGAGCTCAGCACGGTTCGCCACGGTGTGCCGGGCTCAATCACGCACGACATCCCGGGCCCGATCGGGATCGCGGTGCCGATCGGGATTCGGCCCAAAAGATCACCGGGAACGAGACCGAGTTCGCAGACCGAGGTCGCCAGCGCCACGTCGCCGCCCATCCCCTGGAGCACCACCCACGCAGCAACATTTGCGGCGATCAGTCCCACGGTGACGAACGGCGTGAGGATCGCGGGGTTGTCGTCGCGGTACGGGAACATGGGGGAATATACGGTCGCTCACCCGCCGCGGGTTACCCGTTTGGCGCCGGACCCGCATATTGGGTCTCCCTGCAGCGCGCGCGCCACTTCGCACTCGAGCGCCCAATGACCTTCCCCCCGCTGTTCCGCATGACGGTCATGGTGGTCACGGCCGCCTCGGTCACCCTTGACGGGGGCTCCGGCCGGTCATCGGATCATCCACCTCGCGTGGTGGCGAACGACAACTTGGTGCGGGCCGGCAGCACCTTCGGCGACACGGTGATCGTGCGCCTCGTGCTCCAGCGCGCCGAGTGGCGCCCCGAGGGAGACAACGGCCCTCACATCGAGGTCGAGGCTTTCGGGGAGGCGGGTCGGGCACCGACAATTCCGGCGCCGCTGATTCGCGTGCCGGCCGGCACGATTGTCCGTGCAGTTGTGCGTAACGCCTTGACCGACTCCACGGCACATGTGATCGGCCTCGGCACGCACCCGATCAACGTCAACGATACGCTCCACCTCGGGCCGGGTGATTCCAGCGCCGTCACCTTCGTGGCTGGCGCAGTGGGAACGTTCCTCTACCGGGCCGTGATCGGAACCGACCTGGATGACCGCGAGTCGGAGCGCGAGACGACCGGTGGGGCATTCGTGGTCGACCCGGTGGGTGGCTCGCAACCTGATCGCATCTTCGTGGTCAATATCTACGGACAGGGTGATTCAACCGGGTTTCGCAACGCGCTCGCGATCAACGGCATGTCATGGCCGCACACCGAGCGCCTGAGGGCGACGGTCGGCGACTCGCTGCGGTGGCGGGTGAT
This sequence comes from Gemmatimonadales bacterium, assembly GCA_013694695.1. GTDB lineage: Bacteria > Gemmatimonadota > Gemmatimonadetes > Gemmatimonadales > GWC2-71-9 > Palsa-1233. The sequence goes on from JACDBX010000194.1 coordinate 23,150, forward strand.
CAATGCCTCGACGAGGGGGCATCCGATGCACCTGCATGGCTTCTATTTCCGGACGACTGCGACGGGAGATGGGCTTGCCGCAACGCCGGTCGACCGAGACCGCCAGCGGCTCGACGTGACCGATGGCATACCGAAGTGGAACACGCGGGAGATCACGTGGTCACCCGATCGACCTGGTAACTGGTTGTTCCACTGCCACCTGACCTTCCACGTGATTCCGGGTACCGCGCGTCTCGACGTGTCGACCGCGACCCACGACGATCACGCAGCCGATGCGACGAAACACATGGCCGGGCTGGTGCTTGGCATTGCCGTCGCACCGCGCGAGGGCGTGTCGTACGATCGCGAGCCGGCGCGCCGCACCCTCGACCTCTACTTCAACCAGGGGCCCGTACGTGGCCGCGCGGAAACCAGCTACAGCTATGTGCTGAAGCAGGGGGCGAAGGCCCCCCACCCCGACTCGATGCTCGGGGTTGGTTCGACAATCGTCGTCACGCGTGGCGAGCCCACCGACATTGTCGTTCACAATCAGGCACGGGAAGGCACGTCCATCCACTGGCACGGGATCGAACTGGAGAGCTGGTCGGACGGAGTCGCCGGCTGGAGCGGGCAGGGCACGACGATGGCGCCCGTCGTCGGACCGGGCCAGTCCTTTACCGCACGGCTTTCACTCCCACGGGCGGGGACGTTCATGTATCACACCCACCTGAATGATGTGCCGCAGGTCACCGGAGGCGCCGTGGGTGCGTTGCTGGTGCTCGAGCCGGGCGAGAGATACGATCCAGCGCGTGATCACGTGTATATCGGTCACTGGAATGGCGCGACGGCCCCACCCGGGGAGCCAATGAACCTGCTCGTCAACGGCGATTTGATCGGCGCACCGGAGCGCGCATTCGCGGCCGGCGTCACCCACCGTTTCCGGTTGATCAACATCGGACCCGCGAACAATATCCGCTTCGAGATCCGACGCGATACCACGATGGCGTCGTGGCGCGGCAGGGCGAAGGACGGCGCCGACCTCCCCACCGCGCTCCAGGTCGATCAATCGGCGCTTCAGTCGCTCGCCGTGGGTGAGACATTCGACTTCGACTTCACGCCGACCGTCGCCGGTGACTACGTCGTCACGGCGGCATTCGGCGTGCTGCCTGCGATGTGGACCCAGCGGCTGACATTCAAGTGAGCGACACGATGGTGACCGCGACGGAGCGCAAACCCCGCGACGAAGAGATCGATGTCTTCGGGCTCACGCACGTGGGGCTGGTGCGACCTACCAATGACGATCATTTCCTCCTCGGGTCGCTGCACCAGCGACTCGAGGTTCGCTCGACCTCGCTCCCCGCCGACAATCCACTGCGCCAGGGCGATGAGCGCCTCGCCTTCCTCGCCATGGTCGCCGACGGGGTGGGTGGACGCGCGGCGGGTGAAGAGGCGAGCCGTCTCGCCCTCGAGCAAGTGACGCAGTACGTCGCCCAGAGCACGCGTTGCTACTACCAGGAGGATCCGCACGCCGAGACCTTCATTGACCTGCTGCAGGAGGCGGCGATGCGGAGCCACGCCGCCGTGATCGAGCGGGCGAAGGCCAACTCGGCGTTCGAGGGGATGGCCACGACACTGACCCTCTGGATCGGTGTGTGGCCGTGGATCTACCTGCTGCAAGTGGGCGATTCACGCTACTACCTCTACCGCGACGGCGAACTCACACAGGTCACCCGCGACCAGACGATGGCCGAGGACCTGATCGATCAGGGCGTGATGGCGCGGTCAGCGGCACACCGCACGCGCTGGGCGAACGTGCTCTCCAG
>JACDBX010000006.1 GCA_013694695.1 Gemmatimonadales bacterium
GTAGTGGCGCCACTGTGAGTCCGCGCCGGTCCAGCCGAGCGACAGCCAGCCGTAGAGCTTTTTCTTCCACCCGCTCACATGATCACGCACCGCCGCGATGTCCGGAATCAAGCCCACCATCAGGAACGTCGATGACACCGTGAGGTAGGTCGAGATCGCGAAGACGTCCCAGATCAGCGGGGACTTGAAGTTCGGCCACAGGAAGCGTGCGTTCGGGTACGGCAGCAGCCAGTAGAAGATCCACTGGCGCCCGATATGGATGATCGGGAAGAGCGCCGCGGTCATGACGGCGAACACGGTCATCGCTTCCGTCGCCCGGTAGACCGCGGTGCGCCAGGGCGAGCGGAAGAGGAACAGGATCGCCGAGATGAGCGTTCCGGCGTGGCCGATGCCGACCCAGAAGACGAACGTGGTGATGTAGACCGACCACATGATCGGCGGGGCGTACCCGCCGAGCCCGAGCCCCTCCTTGAGCAGCGCGGTGAGGGTCACGAAGAGGATCAGGGTGAAGAACGCCATCAACCCGACAAGGATGTAGTACCCGCGGGTCGGGGCGTCGGTGATCGTCTTCAGGACGTCACGGGTGACCTCGCCGTGGGTCTGGGTCGGCCGACTCGGGTCGTGCGCGATGACCGCCATCCTAGTGCCCCCCCCCGGAATCGCTTGCGGCAGCAGGCTGCTCGGGGTCGCGATGGATCACCCGCGCGAGGTAGGTGATCACCGACTGCACGTTCGTGTCCTCGAGCACCCGATAGCCGCGCGGGTCGCGCTTCCACCCCACCACCGCCGCCGCAGGGTCGCGCACATTGCCGAACGCGATGGCCCGCGACGGACAGGCCTGCGCGCACGCCGGCATGATGTCGCCATCCTTGAGCGGACGATCCTCCAGCCTCGCACGGCCCTGCGCACCGCGGATGCGCTGTACGCAGAAGGTGCACTTCTCCATCACGCCGCGGGCACGTGTAGTCACCTCGGGGTTGAGCTGCAGGTTGAGCGGCGAGGGCCACGCCTTCTCGTTGTACTTCAGCCAGTTGAAGTACCGGACCTTGTATGGGCAGTTGTTGCTGCAGTACCGCGTGCCGACGCACCGGTTGTAGACCTGGCCGTTGAGTCCATCGGGAGTGTGGTATGCAGCGTAGACCGGGCAGACCGGCTCACACGGCGCGTTGTCGCAGTGCTGGCAGAGCATCGGGATGAAGCGCGCCTCGATCGGCTCGCCGTCATCCCCGCCCTCCCAGTAGCGCTCGATCCGCATCCAGCTCATCTCGCGGCCCTTGAAGATCTGCTCCTCGCCGACCGTGGGGATGTTGTTCTCGGCATAGCACGCCGTGACGCACGCCGAACATCCAGTGCATCGCGACAGGTCGATCGCCATGCCCCATTTCGCGTGCTCGATCCCGTACTCGCCGATCTTCCACCGCTCCACCTGCCCCTCGTACCAGCCGTCGATCGCCTCCAGCTCGCGCGGTGGATTGATCTCGTGCGTGGTGTGTCCGCCCGCCCTGTATGCCTCCTCCGGCGTCATCCCGGCGGCGGCGTGGGTGAAGGCCATCGCCTCAATGATCCCCCGCCCGAGCTGGCGGGGCGTGCCTTCGGTCTTGGCCACCTTGTGGTAGTCGCCGGTTCGCGTGATCGACACCTTGGTGCCTACGTAGGGCAGGAAACCTTTGCCGTTCGCGGCGCCGAGGAGGTCGAGCGGGTTTGCGCCGCGGTCCTTGGCGTAGCGGCCATACTGGGTGTGACCGAGCCCGATCGGCATGGCCACGGTGTCGGGCCGGACGCCCGGGTAGACATACACCTGGGCCCGCAGCGAACCGTGCGGCGATGTCACCTCGACGATCTCGCCCTCACGCACATCGATGCGACGCGCGGTGTCCGGATGGAGCTCGACCCACGACTGCCAGGTGATCTTGGTCATCGGGTCGGGATTCTCGAGCAGCCACGGCTTGTTGGCACCGCGGCCATCGTAGTACATCATCGAGGGGTACGGGAGGAAGACGAACTCGCCGTCGCCGTCAAACGTCGGAACGCCCACCAGTACGTCGGACGACGCCGCTGGGGCTGACGCTGGGGCTGGAGCTGACGCTGGGGCTGAAGCTGGGGCTCGGGCTGAGTCGGGAACCGCCGCGATCGCCGTCGAGGCATCCGCGCCCGGTAGGGCACCGCTGAACTTGCCACCCACCGCCAGCGCCTCGCGCCACGCCTCGGGGTCGTTCCCCCACGCTGCCTTGAGATGCTCCTCGAACGTCGTCGCCGTGAACGCAGCGCCCAGTGCCCCACCGACCTTGCGCGCCGTCGCCAGCAGCACGTCACCGGTGTGCATCGCCGCGAACACCGGCTGCACGGTCGGTTGCAGCAGGCCGATCAAGCCGGACCGCGGCTGCAGGTCATCCCAGCGCTCCAATCCGTGGAGGTTCGGCAGCACGAGGTCACAGGCAGCGGCGGTCTCGTCCATGACCTGCGCGGTCGAGACCTTGAACGGCACCTTCGCGAGGGCCTCGGCAAACTTCCCGCTCTTCGGCATGGTGAATAGGGGATTCGCCTCGTGCACGATCACCAAGGCCACGTTGCCGCTTGCCATGTCGGCGAACAGCGCCTGCGTCGCCGCATATCCGTCCGACCCGATGGGTGCCGCGGTGAACGTCACGGTGCGCCCGACATTGCCCGCGGCCTCGTTGAGCAGGTTCACCGCGTGGCAGAGATCGATCGCGCCGCGATGCTGGCCCGGCACGCCACCGGCCACCGCGAGCGACGGCGACATGCTGCGGAACTCCTCAGCCATCGTACGAATCGTCGCGGGATCGATGCCGGTCGCGGTACCCACTGAATCGGGCGTGTGGCTGGTGGCGGTGCTGCCAAGGTGGCTCGCCATGGCGAACGCCACGAGCGTCTCGGAGCCCGCGGGGACCGACACCCAATGGTCGGCGTTCGCGGCGGTCAGCGACATCCGCGGGCCGACGAACACATGCTTCGCCATCTGGCCGTCGGCGAAGCCGTGGGACATCGCGAACCCGCGCTGGTGCTCGACGGTGGGACCCCAGGTTTCGAGGAAATCCGCGCCGAACGACACGATGTATCGCGCCGCCGCAAAGTCATAAGAAGGCAGCTGGCTGCGACCCCAGGTGCGCTCCGCTGCGAGCCGCTCGGCCTCGCGTGCGAACGGGTCGTAGCGGACGGTGCGACCACCGACGGCGCTCGTCCACTGGTCGAGGAGCGCCGAGAAGGTGCCGGCCCCGTATCCGTTGATGACGGCGAGGCGACCCTGCGCCCCGGGAACCTTGGCAGCCAGGCGTGCGATCGCGTCGTCCCACGAGATCGCATCGAATCCGCCAGCCGCGTTGCGAGCCAGTGGCGTACCAATCCGATCGGGGTTGTAGAGACCCTGCAGTCCTGCTTGCCCGCGGCTGCAGAGCGCGCCGGCGTTCACCGGGTGCTCGGGATTCCCCTCCAGCTTGATCGGCCGGCCCTCGCGGGTCTTGACGACGAGACCGCAACCCGTGGAGCACTCGGTGCAGGTGCTGGCGTAGAACGTCGGCACCCCCGGCACCTGGTCCTCGCTCTGCACCATATACGGAACCAGCTTCGCCACGCGGTCGGTGGAACATCCACCGAGCGCTGCCGCGCCTGCTCCAGTGACGCCGAGCACCTTGAGAAACTGCCGCCGGTCAACGCCCGATTGCGCGTCGTCGCCCATCACCGCTCCGGTCTTGGGAAGTCGCGTGGTCATGCTAGTAGTGGCACGCGGTGCAATCTCGCGTGACCTGCCGCTCGATGTGACAGCTCACGCACCAGCCCATGTTGTTCACGTTGTTCACCTGGAAGACCTGCGGCATCCGCGCGACGTTGCCGTGGCAGGTGGCACAGCCGTTTGATCCGAGCGCCTTGATGTGGAGGCTGTGCGGGAAACGGACGTGCCGGGCAACCGCGTGAATGCGGACCCACTCGATCGGCTTCTTCGCGGCCCATGCGTCGGCCAGCTTCTTGATCTCGACGCGATGCTCGTCAGTGCTTCCCTTTACCACTGTGTGGCAACCCATGCAGGTCTGCATGCTGGGGATACCGGGTTCGCTCGACACCTGCACCGAGTAGTGGCAGTACTGGCACTGCATCTTGAGCTGGCCGGAGTGGATGTCGTGTCGGAAAAGGATCGGCTGGGTGGGGCCCTTCAGGGATGACGTGTCGAGTGTTGCGACGGGCGGCGGCGGCGCCGCCTGCTGGGCGCCGGTCTGTCGCGAGAATGCGACCGCGGCCACCGCCAGGGCGCCGAGCGTCGCACCACCGAAGTACAGCTTGTTACGCATAGTCGCAGACCGCCGAAGAGGATCCGGGCTTGTGAATTTTTTCACGAACGCGCTGGTCCCGCAAAAAGGAGGAGCCTACCCGCGACTCCCCCGGTCGGTCGCAAAACTAGTGCAGCGTGGGGGTCCGTTCAACTACGGGGTGCGAACACCCGCAAAGGTCACCCGCTTCGTCCGGGTGGACGCGGCCAGTTGGCCTACTCGCCGATGATCCCGCGTCGCCGGAGGAAATGCCCGACCTCGAGGCCCATCGCCCTCAGGAGGGTGGCCTCGCGTGCATCGGGGTTGGCCCGGAAGATCAGCTCGCGGAACCCGCGCATCACGAGGTCGGGCTGCCGCTTCTTGAAGAACTCCACGGAGGAGAGCGATGCCTGCCAGTCGGTGAAGATCGCCTCCATCTGCTCATGGGTGGCCGGAGCCGCCGCATGACGAGGGAGCTTGAACGGCGCATCGTCGCCCCCCCGGGCGACCCAGGTCTCATACGCCATTATGGCCCATGCCTGCGCGAGATTGAGTGATGAATAGGCCGGGTTCGCGCTGATGGTCACGAGCGCGGCGCAGCGGTCGACCTCGTCGTTGTGAAGCCCGCGATCCTCGCGTCCAGCAAGAATGCCCACGCGACCCGCGGTCGCACGGGACACCAACTCGGTCGCGGCCTCACGCGGGCGCATCATGGTGCGCTTGGCGGTGCGCTCCCGGCCGGTGAGGCCCACCACCCAGGTAAGGTCGGCGAACGCGTCGTCAAGGTTGTCGTGGATCGTCATCCGGTCGAGGAGGTCGGCGGTGTTGTGCGCCACCCCCTCGATTCGGTAGAAGTCGACGTCGCATTCCGGCTGCACCAGGCGCACCGTCATGATGCCGAAGTTCTTGGCGATGCGGATGCACGAGGCGAGGTTGACCAGGTCCTGGACGGCGACCAGCACCAGCACGGGAGCATCAGGCATCGCCGGCGCTTCCCCGATCTCGCTCAACCCCGCAACTCCACCCCGGCAGCCCGCTCGGCCACCCGGATCGGGTCGAGATAGTCGGCCGATTCGCCCAGCTCCGCGCGCAGAGTGCGGAACTGTTCGCGAGCGTGCGCGAGTACAGGATCGCTCACGCCCAGCTCCCCGGCGAGTTCGTGTGCAATGCCGATGTCCTTCTCCAGCAGCGCCAGCCGGAAGAGCCTCGGCCAGAGCCCGGTCAGCACCCGCTCGGGCACCAGCGCCTCGCTGACGAACGACCGACCGCTCGACGCGTTCAGCACCTCGACCACCGCGCGCGGCGCCACCCCGGCGCGCGCCAGCGTCACCATCCCTTCGGCCAGCGCGAGGATGTGGACCGCAAGGAGCCCGTTGTTGACGGCCTTCATCGCATGACCCGACCCGACCGGACCGAGATGCACGACCCGGCCGGCGAATGGCGCGACGATCCCGCGAGCACGCGCGACGTCGGCCTCCGTCCCGCCGCACATGACGGTGAGTTCCCCGGTCGCGGCCAGAGGCGGGCCACCACTCACCGGTGCGTCGACAAAGCCGACCTCGACGGCGGCGAGCATCTCGGCGATCCGCCTCGAAGTCGCCGGATCGCCACTGGTACAGTCGACCACGATCGAACCCGGGCGCAAACCCTGAAGCAGCCCCTCGGGGCCGCCGAGGATCGCCTCGACATCAGCTGATGTGGGGAGGCAGGTGATCACGGCGTCACAGGAATCGCCAAGGGCGCAAGGCGACGGTGCAACAGCCACGCCGGCGTTGGCCTCGGCGAAGGCCGCGGCCGTCCGGGTCGTGCGATTCCAGACCGTGAGCTGGTGGGCAGCGGCGCAGCGTGCCGCCATCGGCGTCCCGATGGCACCGAGGCCGGCAAAACCGACGCGAAGCGGGTTGGAATGCATGGTGAATGATAAGGCGGGAGCGGCCGTAGATTTCGCGCCATGTCGATCCGACTGATGCACGTCGACCTGGACGCGTTCTTCGTGGAGGTCTGCCGCCAGCACGATCCCGCGCTGCGCGACGTCGACCTGCTGGTCGTCGGAGGCCGGAAGGAGTCCCGAGGGGTCGTCCAGTCGGCGAGCTACGGAGCCCGGAAGTTCGGCGTCGGCGCAGGCATGCCGATCGCCCAGGCACTGCGGCTCTGCCCCGACGCGACGTTCGTGCGCGGTGAATTCCTCCGGTACCGGGAGGCGTCCCGTGCAGTGCGCGACGTCCTCCTTCGGCATTCGCCGAGTGTCGCGATGACCGGGCTCGACGAGGGTTACCTCGACTTCAGCGGCACCGATCTCCTGCATCCGGTGTCGTTGCTCGAGGCAGCGTCGCGCATCCGGGACGACATCATGGCGGCCACGGGCCTCCGCTGCTCGATCGGGATCGGGCGCAATCGGATGATTGCGAAGCTGGCCACAGACTTTGCGAAGCCCCGCGGCATCTGCGAGGTTCGCGCGGGATGGGAGCGGGGCTTCCTGGCCGGGCTGCCGCTGTCTGCACTTCCCGGGGTGGGGCCCCGAACCGCTGACAAATTGGCCGAGCGTGGGTTACACGACGTGTCTCAGGTACAGGCGCTTCCCCATGCGGAGCTGGCGCGTCTCGTGGGGAACGATGAGGCGACACACCTGTCGCGCCGGGCCGATGGGCACGGTGGCACCGTGCTCCGGGAACAGTCGCTGCCGAAATCGATCAGTCGGGAGACCACCTTTTCCCGCGACGTGAGCGACCCCGCCGAGCTCGACCGCGTGATGTTGCTCCTCACGGCTCGCGTGGGCAGCCAACTTCGGGAGGAAGGGCTGGCGGCCGGCGGAGTGACGATCAAGCTGCGCCACGCCGACTTCGTGACGG
>JACDBX010000013.1 GCA_013694695.1 Gemmatimonadales bacterium
TCACCCTCGGCACTGCCGCCAAACTGCGAGGGGCCGATGCGCTCTATGCAGCGGTGGCCGAACGCGAGGGTGCTGCGTTGGTGACGCTCGACCACGAGATGCTCGACCGTGCAGGTGGGGTCAGGCCCGAGCAGTGGGGCTGAGCCTCCTACGGCACCCGGATCGACAAGCAGCTCAGTCCGCCGTCCATCTTCTGGAACTCCGACATCTCGAGCGGCACCACCTGATAACCCATCGCGGCCAACGTGGCCGTGATCCGCGGATACCCCGCTGACACCAGCAGCACATCGTTGACTCGGACACAATTGGCTGCATACAACTCGTCGAGAGGCACCGTGAGCACATCGTACGCCGATAGCGCGGGGTGCGCGGCGAGCGATGGCACGGCCAGCAGTTGCTGGTCGCCCAGCCAAACGAGGCCACTCTTGAGATGGAGCAGCGTGGGGTCGTCGCGGATGGTGACCGTGCTCGACGTATAGCCGAGGCGATCAAGCCAGCGCGCCAGCTGATCGGCACCCGCCTCGTTGGTGCGCTGCGACAACCCGATGAAGAAATGGCTCCCGGCCTGGCAGATATCGCCACCGTCAACGGTGCCGGGTTCGACAATCGCGTCGAGTTCTTCGCCCAGCAACAGCTCCAAGGCGGCACGCATGGCAACCACTTCACCAGCGCGGGTCGGCGCACCCGGTCGACAGAGAATCGCCCCTTTCGCGGTCACGATCGAGGTGTCCTCCACGAACGTGCCGTCTGGGTGATCACTGTGTGACGGGAGCGTCGTGACCTGCACACCGGCGGCCTCGAGCGCCGCTACGTAAGCAACGTGTTGCGCCCGTGCGCGCGCCAGATCCGGAGGGCCGAGGCGGGCGGTGGTCAATCCCGTGGCATAGCTGTCCGCGGGTGGGCAGACAATCGCGCGGGTGAAGGTGGTGCCATCGGTCATGCGGTGTTCCTGAAACGCTTGACCAGCAGGTACGCCGGATAGCTCGCCGCGAGCAGCAGGATTGACCGAAGCGAATTGACGCGGTCACTCGCAATCGAACCCACGATGAACGCGAGGGAGCCCACCAGCACGAGACCGGTGGTGTAGGGAAAACCGGGGACACGGAACGGCCGCGGCGTATCGGGTTCCTTGCGGCGGAGCACGAATACCGAGGTAAACGACAGCACGTAGTTGGCCACGAAGAAGAATGCAGCCAGCGCGAGCACGGTATTGAATGTCCCGCTCAAGATGAATCCGAGCGCGACGCCCACCGAGACCCAGTGCGCCACCGCCGGCGTGCCACCGGCGTTGACCGACGTGAACCGTTCCGGCATCAGCCCATCCTCACCCATCGCCAGTGGAATCCGGCTCACGATCATGGTGATGGCATTGGCCGCCCCGAGGATCGTCCCCAGCACCAGCAACCGCAGGATCAGGTCTCCCTTGGCGCCCAAGAGGATCGTGCCCGCGCTCGCCGCCACGAATGGATCGCCGGCCATCGCGTCGACCCCGAGAACGCGTACCATCGCCAGGTTGAACAGCAGGTAGATGAGCAGCACCGCGAGCACACCCCCGATCATCGCGCGCGGAATCGATCGACCGGCATCGACGGTTTCGTCACCGAAGTAAAGCGGACCGGTCCAGCCATCGAAGGTGAAGATCACCGACTGCAGCGCGATCACGAACGCGGCGATCAGCGCGGTGCCAACCGGCAGCACGGCGGCGGCGGGTACCGCCCGATCCGGGATCACCATCACCAGCGCGGCCACACTCAGGGCGGTGAACGCCACCGCCTTCAGGATCGTCAGGAGCTGCTGCAGGACGTCACCACTCTTGACGCCGCGCCATTGCACCAAGGCGAACAGGAGGACGACTGCGCAGGCAATCACCCGCTCCTCACCCGGGAAGTCGGGGATCAGTGGTCCGGCGTACTCGGCGAACACGATCGCGACCAGCGAGAGCGCGGCGGCTGTTGAGAACCAGTCACTCCAGCCGACCACGAATCCCGGATAGGGGCCGAGTGCGCGATGGACTATTGGGTACTGCGCGCCCGAGCGCCGGATCATCGCGCCCGGTTCAGCGAGCGAGATCGCGCCGAGCAGCGCGTACACGCCGCCGACCAACCAGGCCGCGAAAAAGAGGCCGGTTGAGGGCAGCAAACCCGCGACATCGCCCGGGGTGCGGAGGATGCCGACGCCGATGGTGTTTCCGACCAGGACCGCGAGGCCGAACGCCACGCCGAGGACTTGATGGAGCGCGCCGCGGCCGCTCAGTGGAGCCAACGCGTCATGGGATCGCCGTGTGGGAGGGGAACGTCGTTGGTGCCCGCCGCGCCGAGGGCGGGAAAGAAAAGGGGGACGGACCTGACAAAATCAGAATGTAATGGTCAACGGATGCCGCCCGGGTACCGCACAACCCTCGGCGACAGCGGGCGTGAAGACCATAGCCTCGAGCCCTCGCATCAAGTCAGCACGATACTTGACCGAGCTGATCTGTGGCCCGCTCAGAGAATCCACGATTGTGCGAGCCGATGGGGTGATCGTGAACCAGGCCACTATGGCCTTGCCCTTGAGATCCGCAGGCGGACCGAGCGGGGGCATTACCAGGCCGCGGAGTAACGGACCGACGACCTTTATCGTTGTATCGCCGCGCGCCAGGCGGCTGACGATCGAATCACAACCTGGCCCAGTGCGTGTTGCGCTGGGCATCTGTGATGTGGAGTTGTTGACGCCGCAGCTCCACGCTCCAAGGCCCACAGCGAGGGTCAGTACACCAATGGAAGTTCTCATGCAGAAGCCTCAGGTTGGTGCCTTGTATCTCTGAATATGACGTTTGCCGTAGCTTCTGGATAGGTGGTAACCCGTTGAGTCTTTGGGCTGCGATCCCGCACGTCAGCCTGGGTGCCACCCGTCGGTGATCGGCCATGAAATGAATTCCGAACCGCTCACGGTGCGCCACTGGTTTGGCGTCACCGCGATCGCGCGAATCCCAGATCGGCAACGCCGTCCGTCGTGAGGCGGAAGCCGGTCACCGTTCCGGCGGCGTCGCGGGCGAAAGCGAGGAGCCGGGTGAGCGTTTCATCCTCGAATACGTCGATCAGCCGAAGCACGTCGTGCTCGTCGGGGGCGAGCGCCTGCTCGGGGAAGTGCTTGCGGTGCACCTCAAGTCGCCCGTCGCGCAAGGCGAAGGTCCATTCGACGTCCAGCTCCTCGGAACGGTACAGGCCCTCGAACGCCGCGAGCTCGCGCATTGTGGGACGCCAGGGCGTCGGTGACTGGATGTACGTTGCGAGCCGACCACCGCGCTCGAAGGTGAACCGCGTCGGCGTTCCAAACACCGGCTCGGTGAACTCGAAAGCCAAAGGGCCGAGTCGGAAGGTGCGCGGACCAACGGGCACCACGGGGTCGAACCCGCCGGCGTGCGCAAAACCGGGAGCGCCGTCGCGGATCTCGAAGCGTATGCGCTCCAATGGATCCGTGGCGCTACGGTATTCGCCGGCGAACCGCGCCAGCGCAGAAGCGGGAAGCACGACCGCGGCGATTGGCGCGAGGGGCGGGGGCGCCAGGTGAGCCGACTGGGCGCGGACGTCCGCAATGGGTATGGCCGACCCCCTGTTTGGGGCTTGCGCACACCCAAACACCAGTGGGGCCAACAGCAGGAGCGTGATGCGAAATCGCATTGACCTTCCGTACGAGGAATTCTCCTGGTGCTGTTCAACAAGTCCAGGACCTGCAGAGCAATGCTCCTTGCGCAGCATGACTCGGAACTCCCTGACAAGCCCTACGCGGGCCGGGACTTGAGTGCGCCACGCACCTCCCTCAGCAGCACCTCCGGCACGAAGGGCTTCTGCAGGAGGCGGATGCCCGGCGAAAGCACTCCCTGATGAAGCACCGCCTCTTCGGAATACCCGCTCATGAGCATCACGCGCATCGTCGGGTGCCGGGCCAGGACTCTCGCGGCGAGTTGGGTTCCGCTCAATCCGGGCATGATGACATCCGTGAGAATCAGGTCGAGCTGCCCGGCCATCTGCTCCACCAGCAGGAGCGCCGATTCGGCATCCGGCCTTTCAACTACCCGATACCCGTGCCGTTCGAGCGTCCGTCGAATCACCGAACGGACCGACGCCTCGTCTTCCACCACCAGGATGGTCTCGCCTCCTCCCTGACCCGGCTCGGTCGAGGGCGGTGCCAGACCTGCCTCGGCCGAAGCCTCGACTGCGGGCAGGCGCACGATGAACAAGGTCCCCTTGCCGGGCTCGCTCTCCACGACGATGGAGCCCCCGCTCTGCGTGACGATACCGTAGACCGTCGAGAGACCGAGGCCCGTGCCCTTCCCTACGGCCTTCGTCGTGAAGAATGGCTCGAACATCCGCGCCTTGGTGGCGTCGTCCATCCCGTCGCCAGTGTCGGCGACGGCGAGTTCGACCCATCCGCCCTGAGTCGCCGAGGGCGGCCCCTCCAGGTTCCTGGTCCGGATATGAAGACGGCCGCCGCCGGGCATGGCGTCCCGTGCATTCACCGAAAGATTGACGATGACCTGTTCGAGTTGCGCCGGGTCTGCCTTGACGGCGTGCAGCCGAGGCCCGAGCTCGGTGACGAACTCGATGTTCTCGCCGAGGAGCCGGAACAGCATGGTCTCCGCGCGTCGGACGACTGCATTGAGATCGATTTGCCGGGGTTGCAAAACCTGCTTGCGGCTGAATGCGAGGAGTTGCTGGGTCAGCGTCGCGGCGCGCCGCGCGGCATGCTGAATGGTTTCAAAATCTTCCCGGCGCGGATCCTCGGGCGGCGTGTCCATGAGCGCCATGTCGGTCGTGCCGAGGATCGCAGTGAGCAGGTTGTTGAAATCATGGGCGACGCCCCCGGCGAGTTGACCGACCGCCTCCATTCTCTGCGATTGGCGAAGCTGGTCCTCGAGGTGCCGCCGTTCCGAGAGATCGCGGATGAACGCCGTGAAGCTCCACTCGGTCGCCTCTCGAACGGGAGTGATGGTGAGCTCGACGGGAAACTCGCGTCCGTTCCGGTGGAGTGCGTTCACTTCAACGCGACGGTTGAGCATGGGTCCTTCGCCCGTCGCGAGAAAATGCTCCAGACCCTTTTGATGATGCTCCCGAACGGCGGCGGGTACGATGATGTCCGCCAGCGCGCGCCCGGTGACCTCGTCCGTTGACCAGCCGAATACCTCGGCCGCCTGCGCGTTCCAGGTGACGATCGCACCGGATGCGTCCATGGTGATGACGGCGTCGAGCGAGGAGTCGACGATCGTCATCAATTTCCGGAGGGCCGATTCCAGGTCGGCCCGGCTCAGTTGGCTCAACCCGTCCTCTCCCGAAGCCCGCGCCTCTGGGGGCACCATCAGGCCGCGATCGGAGGATGTTGGCCGGTAACGTCTTGACTTTCCGCCGGCGCAGAAGCCGCGTTGCCTTTTGCATCTTCAGTCATGCTGAACTATACCGTATGGAACGGCTGCGCGGCGGCCGCCCCGCCGCAGCGTGTACCACGGAGGTGGCGATCAGGCCTTTGGGCCACCGCCGCGGATGCTGCTCACACTCCAACACGCGGCGCTTTCGCAGCAACCCGCCCGCTGGCCCAAGGCTCCATCGCTGCCCTCAGCCGTGCCCCGGTCGCAGCTGGTTGTCACGGATGTGATCATGCCGGGAAGCAGCGGACCGAAGCTCTACGAACGCCTCTCGGGGCTCAAGCCCGGGCTGAAGGTGCTCTATATCTCGGGATACACCGATGATGCCATCTTCGGACAGGGCAGCCTCAATGCCCGTATCGAATTCCTGCAGAAGCCGTTCACGGCGGCAGCGCTGAGCCATCGCGTCCGTGAGATCCTGAACCGGGTCAGCGTCTGATTCAGTTTCGGCGTACCACGCGCTGCACACGACAGCGAGACCAGCGGACACTCGATCCGGCGTGGATCGTTGCCGTGTGTGCGACTGCCTGATGAAGCCCGGAATCGCCTGAAGGTGATCTGATCGGTGTCCGGACGTGTCGCAGGAGTGGCACGCCCGTGACATCAGCTCGCGAACGTTGGGTGCATGCGAATCGCCATCTTCTCCGAAGTCTACTGGCCGATTGTGAGCGGCGTGTCGCTGGTGGTACAGCGACTTGCGACTGCGATGCGACAGCGCGGTCATGCGGTCCGGGTGTACGCTCCAGATTACGAGCTGCAGCCCGGGGCGTCTGACCTCGAAGCAACGTTTCGGTCACCCGCGAAGCGTCTCTTTCTGTATCCCGATGTTCAGTGGGCCTTTCCGCACTGGCCGTCGATCAGCACCGACTTCGCCCGCTTCAAGCCCGACGTCGTCCATGTCGCCACCGAGTTTTCGATGGGCACCGCCGGCATCCGGTTGGCTCGGGCGCACGGCGTCCCGGTGATCGCGTCGGCCCACACCGACTACGAGCGGTACGCATCCCGCTACCGACTCGAGCTGTTGACCGGCGCCGCCTGGCACTACCTCCGGTGGTTTTATCGGCATGCCGAGCGCGTGCTGTGCCCTTCGAGGGAATACGAACGGCACCTCAACCTGCGCGGCGTGCGGCATACCGGCATTTGGACTCGCGGCGTCGACCTGGAAGCGTTCGGGCCACACCATCGATCGGAATCCGTTCGCGAAGCGCTGGGGATCGCGCCCGGACAACTGATGGTGCTGTACGTCGGACGCCTCGCCGTGGAGAAGAATCTTCATCTGCTGACCGAGGCGTGGGCGCAGCTCGGTACCCGCCGCGGCGACCCCCGGCTGGTGATTGTCGGCAACGGACCGCTCGAAGCGACCCTGGCCGCCGAAGCCCACCCCGACGTGGTCATCGCGGGCAGCCGTACCGGCCGCGCCCTGTCGGAGATCTACGCGTCAGCCGATTGTTTCGTGTTCCCGTCCAGCACCGAGACCTTCGGCAACGTGCTCCTGGAAGCAATGGGATCGGGGCTGCCCAGCCTCGCCGTGAGTGCGGGCGGTGTGCTCGACTTCGCACAGCATGGTACCAACGCGTGGATGGTGGAGCCGGACAATGCGCTGGCGCTCGCAGACGGCGTCGCGCGCCTGCTGTCGGATGCAGGGTTGCGCCAGCAGCTGGCTACGGGGGCGATCACAACCGCCAAAACGCGCGACTGGGCCAGCATCTTCGACGGCGTGGCGGCGGAGTACGAGGCCGCCATCGGCAGCGCGGCGGTGCCGCTCGCCGCCTGACCACGGCGGATGGACCATCGGATCGATGGTCCCCGATGTCCAGCGCCGCGACTCACAACTGGCAGTTCTCGACATCTCGGAGTATTACAGCGAGACCAGCGGCGGCGTCCGAACCTATCTCGAGGCAAAGGGACATTACGTGGCGGCGCGTCCCTCACTGCGGCGGACGCTGGTGGTGCCGGGCCATGCCGACAGCGTCACGACTCCCATGGACTAGCTGTGCAATTCCTGGTGGATAATCCCGAGCAATTTGTCCGCAGTGTACGGCTTGGGAATGAAATGGCGGACGCCGAACTCCACCGCCCGGGCCACGCCGCCGCTGAAGGGCAACCCACTGGAAACCACAATGCGGACCTGAGGATTGACGGATCGCAGCGCCGTGATCAGGGCGACGCCATCCATGATCGGCATGGAGACGTCCGTCAACACCAGGGCGACGTCTTGCTGATGCTGGACGTAAAGAGCCACCGCTTCAGCGCCGTTGGCCGCCTCCACGACGCGGTAGCCAAACCGGACCAGTGTTCTCACGGCGACCTGCCGTACGCCCCTTTCATCGTCCACCAGCAGGATCAATTCCCCGTTGCCACGGGGAATGCCCGATTGGGTCACCGACACCTCTTCCAATTGGGTCTCGGAGGTCTGTGCGGGGAGGTACACCTTGAACTGTGTTCCCTTGCCGACCTCACTGTACACAGTGACGAAGCCGCCATGGTTCTTGACGATGCCAATGACGGTCGACAGCCCGAGACCGGTGCCCTTGCCCAACTCTTTGGTGGTAAAAAACGGCTCAAAAATCTTGTCCAGCACGGCCGGCGCGATGCCCGTGCCAGTATCACTCACGCCGATCACCACATAACCCCCGGCCTTGCCGTCAGGATTCATGGCCACGTAGAACTCGTCCAACACGATATTCTCCAACTCGATCATCAGCTTGCCGCCGCGCGGCATGGCGTCACGCGCATTGACGCAGAGGTTCAACAACACCTGGTGCAACTGCGAAGGATCTCCAATGGTGGTCCAAAGGTCTCGGCCGGCGGAGATTTCAAACTGCACATCTTTCGGGAAAACCTCCTTCATCACTTTCTGCAGTTCTCTGATCACGAGGGTGATATCGACCGCAACCTGCTGACCGTCGAAGCCTCGCGTAAAGGAGAGTAATTGCCGCACCAGGTCCGCCCCACGCCGGGAGCAGGATTCGAGCGTACTCAGCATGTCGAGGGTTGCCTCGTCCTTGCTGTCTTCCTTCAATAGCTGGACGGACATCATGATGGGCGCCAGGATGTTGTTCATGTCATGCGCGATGCCGCTGGCCAGTGTCCCCACGCTCTCCATGCGCTGCGCGCGGAGGAACTGCGCCTCCAGCTTCTTCCGCTCCGTGATGTCTGCGTTGAAGCCGGTCATGCGCAACGGCGTGCCGTCGGCATCCCTCACCACGTGACCGACGGCATAGATATGATGGATGCTGCCATCCGGCCATACCGTGCGGAACTCGGTGTCGAATTCCTTTTCACCACGCAATGCCGCTTGCACTTCTGCGTCGGTGCGGCCCAGATCAGCGGGATGCACGGTTGTGGCCCATGCTTCGTACGCGTTTGAAAAATCCTCTCTGCGGAGGCCGTAGATCTGATACAACCGGTCATCCCAGACCAGGTGGTTGGTCTGAACGTCCCAATCCCAAACTCCCAACCCGCCCGCATGGGTGGCCCGATCAAAACGTTCGACGGTCTGCAGGAGCCTCTCCGCCGCGCGCTGGCGTTGGATCACCGCACCCAGCGTCTCGGTGAGGATTTGCAGATTGTTGACATCTCGATCCGTGAATGCGGCCGGGCGGTCCGACATCACCTTGAGCACGCCTACAAACTCCGTCCCCACACGCACCAGCGGCACCACTACCATCGAGCGCGCGCCGACCTTGCGGCAGGCGACACGGTCGCAGCGCGGGTCGGTTTCCGTATCATCCGCCTTGAGCACGGAATGCGTCTTCAGCGCCAGTTCTGACAGGCTGCCTTCGCGTTTGAACCGCAGGCCGATCTTGTCCGCCACCATTCCTGCGCCAGCCGTATACACCAGCTCCGCGCCATCCACGAGCTCCACCACGCCGCCCGCAGCATCGGTCAACCCGCGCGCGCGTTCCGCGATCAACTCCATTAGCGCCTGCACCGGCAGATCGGACGTGGCCAGTTCCTGTTGTGTCTGCACAAGGCCTTTCGTCGCCGTCTCCGCCTTCTTCCGCTCGCTGATGTCGTCGATGACGCCGACAAATTGCTGCGCTTCCCCTGTTCGAGGCGGCATCAAAGCCAGCGTCAGGTTGCACCAGACCACTCGGCCATCCCGGTGCACAAAGCGCTTTTCCCAGTTGCTGGTTTGCAACTCGCCCGCCAGCATGCGCGCGGTGATCTCGGCTTCACCCGCCCGGTCGTCCGGGTGGGTCGTCTCGATGCTGTTCTGTGCCAGCAGTTCCTCGGCGGAATAGCCCACAATCTCGCAAAACCGCGGGTTCGTGCTCAGGAAGCGTCCCTCGCTGGACACGAGACACATGCCGACCGCCGCCTGGTCGAAGAGCGCGCGGAACCGTTCCTCGGAGGTGCGCAGGACACCCTCCGCTCTCTTGCTTTGCGTGATGTCGCGGAGAAAGGCGGTGAACTGCGGCGGCGTGCTCTCGCCCAAACGCGTGGCATTGAGCTCGATGACGATCTCTGTGCCATCGGCGCGAATCGCGGGAAGCTCAAGCCGGCGGTCCAGGGTCCGTTTTTCTCCGGTCACCAGGTAACGCGCCATGCCGCGCCGGTGGGCGTCGCGCAGGCGCTCGGGAATGATCACTTCGCTCAAGTCGCGCCCAAGCACCGCCGCCTTGGGCCACCCGAAGATGCCCTCTGCCGAGGGATTGAACTCAAGGATGCGGTTCTCGTGATCAATGGTGATGATAGCGTCGAGGGCGGACGCCACGATGGCGGAGCTGAGTTCTTCCGCCATACGCCGCGTTTCTTGCGCCTGGACCATCTCCGTGATGTCCAGCACCGTGCCCGAGAGCACCACCGGGCGGTGCTGTTCATCATGGATCAATTCCCCCCGCTCCCGCACATGACGGATCTCACCGCCCGGGCGGATGATGCGATGCTCGATGTCCAGAATCGCCTCCCCGGCGAGCGTCCGCCGCTGGGCAGCATCCATCCGATCCCGGTCCTCGGGATGAATCAGCGCGCGAAACGCCTCGAAGGTTCCGGCGAAGTTGTCCGGCGTGACGCCAAAAATGCGGTACACCTCATCCGACCATATCAGCGCGTTGGTCGCGACCTCCATTTCCCAGTTGCCCAGTTGGGCGATTCGCTGGGCGTCGCGCATCCGGCGCTCGCTCTCGGTCACACTGCGCTGCGCGGCCAGCCGCTCGATCACCACCGCGAGCAGCATGGCCACCGACTGCATGAACTGGGCGTCGTGCTCGTCAAAGCTCCGCACGGAACGACAATGCGCGCCCAGCACGCCCCAGGCCTTGCCGAGCAGCGGTATCGTCACGCTCAGACCGCTGATGACTTTGTGCTGCGTGAGCAATGGCGGCGCTTGGAACCGTTTTTCTATCCGGAGGTCATTGACGAAAATCGGCCCGGCCGATTTCAGGGTGAACCCGGCCTGGGAGGCCTCTTCCACACCCACCGTGGCCACCCCGACCAGGCCCGGCTGCCAGCCCACCCCGGACACGAGCCGGAGGTGGCTGCCATCGGGCCCCAACCGGAGCACCTTGCACAGCTCCACGTCCAGCGCCTCGGCAACCACTCGGGTGGTGAAATCAAAAATGCCTTCCAGCGTCGTTGCACGCGTGGCCTCTAAACCGATCCGGGCGATCACTTCCTGCTCGCGGGCGCGCATCCGCAGCGCTTCCTCCGCGATCGTGCGCGCCGTGATGTCGTGGCAGGTGCCGATCGCCCGGTCAGGCTGGCCCTTCTCGTCACTGAATGCCTGCCAGCGTTCCTCCAGAACTTTGATGCGCCCACCGGGGAGGCAGATCCGATGCTCGATCGCGAACGCTTCCGCCCGACCATGGGAATTGACAAAAGCCGCGCCCACCTTCGCCCGGTCGTCCGGATGAACCATCTCCAGGAATCGTTGGTGGCTAGGCTGAAATTGAACCGGGCTGACCTCAAAGATCCGGTATGTCTCCTCCGTCCACGTGACTTCATTGGTGGCGAGATTCGTCTCCCAACTCCCCACGTTTGCCACAGCCTGTGATGCATGAAGGCGCTGCGTTTCCGCCGACAACGTTTCCGCCAGCCGCCGCTGTTCCCGCTCAGTTTCCCGCAAGGCTTCTTCCGCCATCCGGCGCTCGGTCACGTTGACATGCATCAGCACCGCGCCCGCGCCCGGTTGATCGTTGAGCGGCGTCACCATCAGGCGGAACCAACGCTTCTCCGTGGGCGAATGGCACGGATACTCCAGCGTGAAAAAACTCTCGGCCCCGCTCAACACCTGCCGGATTCCCCTGACCACGGCCTGCGATTCTTCGGCGCACTCACCGTGGGCGGTTTCGCACACCCCGATATAATTCTGCCCCTCGGAAAAATCGGGGCTTCGCAGCACATTGGCCGACGCAAAGAGCCGCCAGGCCTCGTTCACCACGACGATGACACCGTCGCGATCGAGCAGGGCGATGTGGGCCGGGAGGGCGTTGAGGATATTGATCTGCGTTTCCGCGAGTGTGCGTTGGGCGGCCTCGCTGAGGCGCAAGTCCTCTTGTGCCTCCCGCAACTGATCCGGCTGCTGCTCCGGCGTGACCACCGCGTCCAACTCGCCGGCGGTCAAAGCCTGCAACTCGCGTTCGGCCGCATGGATCGCTTGCACCAGCTCGGCAATCCGCGCGTCCGGTGTGGCAGTCGGTTTTGCTTTCTTCGGTGTCACGGGGTTAGCCCGCCGGCCATGATCATCGGCACCAACCGAAAGCTGCCGAGAAGGCGGTCCCAGTTCTTCAGAAGCGTCGCTCTCATATCACGGTCCCCCGCGTTCTGAGAAGCCCGGTGCGGCATGCAGTTTTTCAAACGAAAAGAAATGCACTCGTGAGGCCCGGATGCCAGCAGCGATGAGCACACAGTTGGTTCGGAGCGTTCCCTCCCAAGGCAATACCCAGCCTCCATTATACTAGCATACCGCCTCCCCGACCCGGCGTCCATGTAGGGCTACCCCTACATCAGCCTCCCAGCCACCTACCATTCAGTACCAGGCGCTATTCTAACCGCGCCATCCGAAGGCGCCCCTGCCTCCGCCCGGTCGTGCCCTCTTGCCGAAAGGAACCGATATGCGCGCTGTTCGCAGCCTGGTATTCGCCACTTGCGCCACGATTGTCCTGACCGCACCACTCGCAGCGCAGACCGGCACCCCTGACCCCAACAGGGGAATCTCGCTGTCGCCCTACATCGGCGTGCTGGTTCCGACCGCCGACCTGTTCAGTTTCCAGAGTGGCGGCCAGACCGAAGTCACCAAGCTGTCGATCGGCCTGGTGGTGGGTGGGCGACTCGGCATCGGCATCGGATCGCGAGTGGCGATCGAAGCGGATGTCGGCTACTCCCCCGGATCGCTCGACCTCCAGGAATCCTCCTCCGATTTCAATCAGGATGTCACGGTGCTCACCGGAAGCGGCAAGCTGACCTTCTATCTCATCCCCCGCACCAGTCCGCTGTGGTTCGGCGTGAACGGTGGCGTCGGTGCCGTCAAGCACACGCTCAAGGCGGGAGGCGCCGCCGAGCAGGCTGGTCTTGAAGGCGGCACCAATGTCGGTGGAGTGATCGGCGCCCGGGCGGGATTCCGGGTCGGACGGCTGGTCGCGATTACTGCTGGCGTTGACGACTACCTCTACACCGCGAAGTTCGACACCAACGACACCCTGACATCGGAAGAGAAGCAACACGACATCCGCTTCACCTTTGGAGTGCGGTTGCCGTTCCTGGGTTTCTGACCGGGCGGTACCAGGGCCGACTTCGAGACAGCCCGGGCCGACGCCCGGGCTGTCTTGTTACCGAGCCTGCTCTCCGCCTGGACCGCGACGTCTACCGCTGACTCGGGGCGGATCCCGTCCAGCCGCCGCCGACCACCCCCGCCAGCCTCGGCACCTTGAACCCATCATGACTTATCGCGTCGAACTGGAAGAACACTTTGTGCGGGTTTACGTCACCGGCACCGTCACCCCGATGACCTGCTCGGCGCGGGGCCTGAACTCGCACAACATGAGCGGGATCGGACAACGGCTGACCTGAGGTCCCACATTTCGTTCAACCACGGAGAGTGAGCCATGACCAACGACCAGAGTGGATACAAGCGCGACGCGAGCGACAAGAAGCTCGCCGCCGCAGCGCAAGCGGATAAGGAAGCCGAGAAAGCTGCCGACTCGCGTGCGCAGCCGGGGCACGACGCTGAAGACACCAGCAGGCACGACGACACCGGCAAGGATCGCATGTTTGAAGGTCGCGAGCAGCATGATCAGGCGGACATGAAGAGCGAGAAGAACCGACTGGCGAAGGACCAGGCGCGTCACCACCATCCGGTGGATGGAGAGGATGCGGTCACCGAGTCGAACATGCACGTGAAGCGCAAAGACTAGCACGGGAATCAGCGACGGCCAGCGCGCGGGTCACCCTGCGCGTGGCCTCACAATTGCCAACCGTGTTCCAGCCTGCGTCCATGCGTGCATCGCATCGGGTTCAGTGCGTCTCCTCTTGTTGCGGCACTGCGCCCCAATTCATTGCCGATTCATTCAACACGTGGAGCAGACGATGCTGTCACCTGATGAGCTGATGGAACTCTATCACACGCATCAGGATGACATGGTGCTGAGCGTATATATCGACGCCGACCAGCACGATCCGGCTGAACGCGATAGCTGGCGAATCCACCTCCGGCATGGAATGAGCGCGATAGGCGAGGTGCTGTCGGACCGGTCTCGGGATGAACAACATGCCTTTGCTGCGGCGAAGAAGTTGCTCGAAGCAAAGATCGAGGAGCACGCAGGGAGCTTCCTCAGCGGCCGCGGTTGGGCCGGGTTCGCCACCGCCGGTACGGTGCTCGGCGGCCACCAGGTGCCCGCGCCACTTCCCGACCTGGTCCGCTGGGAGCACAATCTCCGCATCGCGCCCTATATCCGAGCCTTCAAGCACACTCGGCCAGTCTTCCTCGTGCTGCTCGACCGTCGAAAGGGTCACCTCTACCGCTACCAGGGAAACCAGTTGGAGGTGCTCGAGCGTCTCGATGCAGACACGTTCATCGGCGACCTCGCCGAGATCGAGATCTCCAAGCGCCCCACGAGTACCAGTGGCGTACGGGGGAAGACGGGCACGGATGCGGCCAAGGCGATCCTCGACAAGAGCGCACACGTCCTGATTGCGAAGCTCATCGATGAACTCGAACAGGTCGCTGATCATGCGCCCCTCGTGGTCGGTGGCACGCGTGAGCAGATCGCGGCCTTCCAAGCTGCCCTGCCACCCGAGTACGCCGATCGGATCGTGGCCGACGCATCGCTCAACTTCGACATGAGCCACGCGGAGTTGGCCAAATACGCCGGCGAGGCGGCGTCGCGCATCTCGTCCGAACGGATCGGGCAGCTGGTCGACGAACTGGTCGACCGGAGCGCGAGTGGTGGTCGTGCCGTGGTGGGACGTGATTCGACCATCGCCGCGCTTCGCGAGCACCGGGTGACGACACTCGTGCTCTCGGAGCGCCTGCAGCGCGAGGATCCCGATCTCGCCGACCGCCTGGTCGGGACGGCAGTCGGCGCCAACGGCGCGACCGCCGAGATTGCCCCGCGCGGCGTCGGTGAACGACTCGATGAGATCGGCGACGGCGTTGGTGCACTGCTGCATTACACCATCGATTCGCCGGATAGGTCGCAACAGAGCTGAATCTTTCACACGAATGCTGGGGTGCCAGTGCCGATCCTGGGCGCGACGCTTGGAGCACGACGACGACCCACGCTACTGGACGATCACCTGCTCCCAGCTGAAGATGTCCGGCGAGCGCGGATCGATGTGCAGCCGCAGCCACTCGATCGTCGACGAACGGTTGGGCGCAGCGTCGGATGCGGGCGATTCCACACTGCGATCGACAATCACCTGGGTCACGTTCGACGGGGATGGGACGCCGTAGTGAGCGGCCATCCACGGCACGCCGTCGTCGACGCGGTACTCGTGACTGTCGCCACCGACCAGCAGGATCTTTCCCGGGAATTCCCGGGCAAGTTCAGAGAACCGCTCGATCCATGCTTGATGCGCCGAGAAGACGGCGCCGATCGCGCGGTCTTCGGGGTGCCACAGGTCCGCCTGGAAGAAGAGCACGATCCCCACCGATCCGTGCGCCTTGGCCGTAGCAAAGGTCCCCTCCAGCCATGCGTGGTTGGCGGCCTGTCGGGCCGTGACCTCGGCGACGCGGCTCGCACCCTCCTCCGGAGTCTCAGGTACGGGGACATTGTTCACCTTGCGGTCGCCGAACCACGGGTGGAGCCCGTTGTTCGATCCGAGCATGTGCAGCGTCGCGAAGGTCACGCGCGATTCCACCCAGAGCTGGTTCTCCGGGTACCCAGGCTGCGCCTCGACGGTCCTGGGATGCTCGCGAAGGAGCCGGCCGGTACCGGGATAGAGCAATTGACGGACCTTGGCAAGCCTCTCAAGCGGATTGTAGCTGCCGTTGTTGTCCCGGTGACAGTCGACCCATTCGTTGTCGCCCATGACGTAGACGAACGGATCCTTGAAGCGGTTGAAGAGGTCGACCGACACCTGGAACCGCGTGTCACTGCAAGGCTCGATGCCCGACTTGAGGTCACCCATGTGCACCACTTCGCGCACCCTCGGATCCGCGTTGATCGCCTGCACCAGAACAGGGAACAGCGCGATCGTCGCCGACTCGTAGGGGGCGTCGCCGATGACGGCGATGTCGAGCGAGTTGGCAGACTCGTTGGTGGCGTTGCAGGCGCTGGCCGCGATGCCAGCGGCGGCGGCCAAGCCGAGCAACAGCAAGGCGCCCTTGCTGGTACGCTTCGCGTCGGTGCTCAACTGTCGAGGAACCGGCAAGTTTCGCGGATCTCGGCAACTTCGCTTTCGGTGAAGCGTCGTTCGGTCATGCGCGGAATCTCGTCGGGCGTGTGAGGGAGCACCACCCGCAGCGCACGGCGAAAAGGCCACTTCGCTGGACATGCAACCCGGGGGTTGCGCATCGGAGAACACTGTCGTAGAATAGGCAACCCAACCGTTGCCCTTTGAGCCACCCCCCAGATTCGACGGAGTCGCTGACCATGACCACCACGACCGACCACTCCCCGTCCACCGACCGGATCGAGAAGCAGTTCGAGGTGAACGCGACGCGCGCACGCGTCTGGAAGGCAATCTCCGACGCCAGCGAGTTCGGCGCCTGGTTCGGGGTGACCATCGATCGCCCCTTCACACCGGGCGCCACCGTCCTCGGACAGATCACCATGAAAGGCTACGAGCACGTGACCGTCGAAATGATGATCGAGAAGATCGAGCCCGAGGACTACTTCTCGTATCGGTGGCATCCCTACGCCATCGACCCGAAAATCGACTACTCAGTCGAACCTGCAACGCTCGTCGAGTTCCGACTCGAGGAGACGGCCGGTGGCACTGGCGTCACGATCATCGAATCCGGCTTCGACCGGCTCCCGCCTTCGCGTCGGGCCGAGGCGTTCCGGATGAATGAAGGCGGCTGGGCAAGTCAGTCGAGAAAGTTGGCTGCGTATGTCGAGTAGCCGGGGCGGCGCTCTCCGGCAGGCGGCGCCGCTGTTTGCTGCGCTCGGCGACACGACACGTCTGTCGCTGGTGCGCCGCCTGTCGACCGAGGGTCCGCTACCGATCACCCGACTTACCGATGGCAGCGGCATGACCCGCCAGGCCGTCACGCGGCACCTGCACGCGCTCGGCAAGGTCGGCCTGGTACGCAACGCCAAGGAGGGTCGGGAACGGGTGTTCTCACTCGACCTCAAGCGACTCGAGATCGCGCAACAATACCTGGACAACGTCTCGGCGCAGTGGGACGCCGCCGCCGCAAGGCTGAAGGCGTTCGTGGAAGACAACCGAAGCTAAGCATCAACAATCGACAGCAAGAGGAAGCCATGCTGGACATCGTTCATCGGGTCGGAATCAGGGCGCCCGCTTCGAAAGTGTTTGACGCGGTCACAACCACCGAAGGTGTGGGAGGGTGGTGGACCCGTTCAACCACCGGGACGGCAGAGATCGGCGGAAAGGTCAATGTCAGGTTTCTCCGCGATGATGGCGAGGAGATCGGGCAGATGGATTTCGAGATGACCACGCAGGTTCCCAACCGGGAAGTGCAATGGCGCATCCTGGCCGGGCCGCCAGAATGGATCGGGACCGACATCACCTTCCACTTCGAAGAGGATGGTGACATGACGATCCTGATCTTCGGTCACCGCGGGTGGAAGGAGCCGGTGGAGTTCATGGCGCATTGCAGCATGAAGTGGGCGGTGTTCATGCTGAGCCTTAGAGACATGCTGGAAACCGGTGAGGGTCGGCCCTCACCCGATGACATGAAGATCGACAACTGGAACTAGGCCGAGGCCATTACCTGCAATCTCCACGTCAGAACGTCGCCATCCTCTCAACGCCTGATCGGAGCCAGCTCGTGGACTTCTCCCTTCCGACCGCCATTCCAGTTCTGGCGCGCACCCCGGCGGTGCTCGCCACACTTTTGGACGGCCTGCCGGATCCATGGATTCACGGCACCGACGGCCCCGAAACCTGGAGTCCGTTCGACGTGGTCGGTCACCTGATTCACGGCGAGCGCACCGACTGGATCCCCAGGGTCGAGCATCTGCTGGCCCACGGCGACGCAGTACCGTTTCCGGTGTTCGACCGATTCGCGCAGTTCGAGGCGTCCCGCGGCCGGACCATTCACGAGCTGCTCCGCACCTTCACCGAGCTGCGCGCGGTGTCGCTCCGGCGCCTCGAGGAACTCGCTCTCACTCCCGCCGATCTCGATCGCCCGGGCCGCCACCCCGACCTCGGCCCGGTGACCTTGCGGCAACTCCTCGCCACCTGGGTCGTCCACGATCTCGACCACATCGCCCAGATCGCGCGATCCATGGGTCGACAGCACGCAGATGCAGTGGGCCCGTGGCGCGAATACCTGCGGATCATTCGGGAGGCCTGAGCCCCCCGCCCGCGTCAATGGTACTCCCAACTCCACGGCATCCCCGTGTTACCGAGCACCGCTTCGGTCAGTTCTTGATAGATCCGCTCGGCGCGCACGTCATTCGACAGCATCACAAGGCAGCGCTTCCCGCGTTCGACGCAAACCACCATGTTGCCGGTCGATTCGTTGTGCCCACCCTTGAACCAGACCTTACCACGATCACCCGCGAACGTCACCAGCCCCAAGCCCGCTGACAGGTTGATAGCGGCGTTCGCCGGGTTGGTGTCGGGAACAAGCGTCGGGAACTGGTACCTCGACGTAATCAGCGCCTGCGCCCGCATCATCTCGGTGCGGGACTCAGCGCTGAGTCCGTCGCCGCGCACGATGCCGGCCCAGAGGCGAGCCTGATCGTCGATATCGGTGTCCATGGAGCCGGCCGCACTCACATTCGACCGCTCGTCGTGCGGCTCAGGTGTGCCGTCGGCCTGGAAACCATCGGCGAGGTTGGCCTGGAAATCCGGCCGCCACTGCATGCTGGTGCGTGTCATGCCGAATCGATCGAATACCCGACGCTGCATCTCCTGCCCCACGTCGAGGTGTAACGCTTCCTCAAGAATCAACTGCGCGATGTAGAACCCCTCGCCCGAATAGCCATAGCGCGTGCCGGGATCGTAATGGAAGCGCAGCTTGCGGTCTTCTTCCAGCCATCGAAAGTTGGCGAAACCTGTGGTGTGCGTGAGCAGGATCCGCATCGTGAGCGCCTTCCAGCGCTCATCGGTCGCAAGGTCGTGATAGTCGTCGTACGCCGGCAGCGGGCGCGGCAGGAGATCGGCGACCTTGGCGTCGAGGTCAAGGCGTCCTTCGTCGACCAGTTGCATCACCATGTATGTGAACGCAGTCTTCGTCAGCGACGCTCCGTACATGATCGTCTGCGTGGTGAGCGGATCGCGGGCGGCGTTGCGAATGCCGTATGCGGCCACGTGAGTCACCGCCCCATCTTCGATGACCGCAACCGCCAACCCCTGTACTCTCTCGCGCTGCATCAGGGTATGGGCAATCCTGTCGATCACGGAAGCGACGGGTTGCGCTTGGCTCACGCGTTGCGCTCCGCAACCGGCGAGGGCAAGCGAGGCGACGAGGAGCGACGGCAGCATCGAGCCGCCGGTCAACGCGTCGACCCCGGGGCGAACATCTCCTGGAGGACTTCCAGTGCGCGCAACACCGTCGCCCGTTGCAGCTTGCCAGCCCTTCTTGCCAGGCGAGCGCGATCGACCGTGCGCAGTTGATCCAGTACCACAAACCCGGACTTGCCGGCGAATCGGCATGGGATCCGGAACGGGTAAGAGTGAACACCTGTCGTCAGCGGAGCCACGATGAACGTTGAGAGGTGAGCGTTCAACTCATCCGGAGATACGACGACACATGGACGCGTCTTTCGGATCTCACGGCCCACGGTTGGATCGAGCGAGACGAGAAAAACATCGCCCTGCCCCACGGCCGAAGTGCTTACCACGTCCAGTCACTCCGGTCGAAATCAGTGGCCGCCGCAGGATCGAGCAGCCCGGTGGCGGTGGCGGCCAACGCGGCAGCGGCCGTCGCCCAACCGGCACGGATCGACTGACTCGGCCGGATCACCACCGTGTTCCCGTGCACCTCGAGCTCGACCTCCTCGTCGAGCCCTGCCTCTTCAATGAAGGGCTTGGGAATGCGGATGCCGCGCGAGTTGCCGATGCGAACAAGCTTGGTCTTCATGGATGGACCTCCGACAAGGCGTGACTACAATGTAATTACGCACCGATCAGCTGCAAGTGCGTGTTCCTGTCGGCTGGGTCGGACGGCTACCGTCTCGAGCACCGAGCCGCGGACCTGCCCCGCCGATATTTGCGCAGGAGTATTCCAAGGTCGGCCACAAGAGCCACCTACACCCGGAGCGTCGCCCTGAATCCGCGCCCGGCGTAGTACGACTCCGCGCCGTTGTGGTAGATGAACACCTGATCGAACCGGCGGTCGCCGAAGATGGCACCTCCCAGGTCGCGAACGCCGGGTGGGGTCCGGAGCCAGCTCGATGTCTTGAGGTCGAACTCGCCCAGTTGCTGCAGGGCGCGATACTCGTCCTCGGTCAGCAGCTGGACGCCCATCTCATCGGCCATCTGCATGGCGCTGCCGGCGGGCTTGTTTGTCTTTCGTGCCTTGAGCGCCGTATCGTCGTAGCAGAGACTGCGGCGCTCCTTGGGACTCTCGGCCGCACAATCACAGAAGATGAACGCTTTGACCTTGCCGTCGCGGCCGATCACATCGGGCTCGCCACCGGTGGCTTCCATCTCAGCCAGCACCTTCAGGCTGGTCGGACTCGCCGCAAGTGCAGACTCAATACTCGCCCACTTCAGCCCCTCGTGTCGCTCGGGAAACTCATCGAACCGGGCGCGGAGCATTGCGAGGAGCTTGTCGTGTTTCGCCTGTTTCATTTGCGCCGAACCGATGAGGCCTTTGGCCAATACGTGAACTCCGGCGCATAGCAGGTTGCCTCGAGATCGGCGATGCGATCGCGAAGGAACACCTGCGCGTCTGCGACGCCCTGGTTGTAGACCACGGGGGCGATCTCCTTGAGAAAGAACATCAACAACGATTCCACCTGGATCCCTCCCAGCTCGACGTCAAGCTCATCGTCCACGAACCGGGCCAGTGAAACCACGGCTTGCTTACGGTCGTCATCGGAAAGGGTCGGCGTCATCGCTGCTCCGTTGATGGGTGGGGCGATGGAGAAGGCCGATGACTGGCGTTCCCTTCATCGGCAATCTGATCATCGACACGCATCAACGCGGCAACTCACCCATGACCTTCTGGTAGGACTTCATGAGGTCCGCGATCCGATCCTTCTTCACGAACGGTGTACCGAGGAATCGCTCGACGGCGGCATTGAACATGGCGGAATCGTCGTAGGGCACCATGTGCGTGCTGCCGGGGAAGATCCCCAGTTGGCCGTTCGGCAGGTGATTGAAGATCTCGACAATGTGTTCCAAACGGATCACATCGTGATCACCCGCAAGGATCAGGGTGGGTGCCGTGATGCGCTCCAGCATAGCCGGAGCGATGTTGGGTTCCTTCGTCATCATCCCGGTCACCTTCAGTTCGCGCTTCCCCTGCGGCGTGTTCCGCACGCTGTCGGGCATCGACGTGAGCATGGCCTGGATCAACTCATCCGACTCCTTGTACAGCGCTTGGGGACCGGGATTCAGGTTTGCGGCCATCGACACGATCTTCTTGACCTTGGCAGGATGCCGGATGCCCAGCAGCAGCGCCTCGACCCCACCGTCGCTCCAGCCCATGACATCCACGGAGTCGAGTTTGAGATGGTCGATCAACGCCGCCAGGTCATCGGTCATCTTCTCGTAGGTGAGCGGCTCATTGCTGTCGGACGAGCGGCCGTGGTCGCGACTGTCCATCGCGATCACTCGGTAGTGTCCCTTGAAGTGGGCAATCTGCGCTGCCAGCGTACCGATGCTGAACCCATTGCCGTGCACGAGCAGGAGGGGAGGACCCTCGCCATACGTCTCGTAGTAGAGCGTGACGCCGTCGTGCTCGAACGTACCACTCGCGGCGGCGTTGGCACCGTATGGGATGGATTCAACCGTCGCGGCGGGCACCGTGTCTGCCGGCGGCACTTCCCGGTCGCACGCGGCTACGAACAGGAGCATGCTGGCGAGTGACATCAATCGGTGACGCATGATCATGCAGATATCCTGGTCAGGGTGGGTGGGCTGGAGTGCTGGTCTGGCCTGCATCGACGCGCCTTGGTGGCATATGCCTGGGGCTCAGGCGTTTTGTGCTTCCGCAGTGGTGTCACCGACGCAATCGCGCCAGCTCCACGCTGCAACAAAGACGACGAAACACCCTACGGTACCGACCCTGCGACCGACGCCTTCCGGCTTGTG